>CAZLGK010000010.1:0-37278 GCA_964559365.1 uncultured Flavobacterium sp. | reverse complement strand
ATCAACAACAACAACTGAATTCAATACCTATTTTGGTTTCAACCCTGATTTTACTGATGGTTCAGCCACTCAAAACACTAGAGTTTCATACCCTATTAATCATATTGAAAATATTGTAAGACCAGTTTCTAAGGCGGGTCATGCAACAAAAGTAATATTTTTAACTGCAGATGCTTTTGGAGTTATGCCACCAGTTTCTAAGTTAACACCAGAACAGACTAAATATTATTTCTTATCGGGTTTTACAGCTAAATTAGCTGGGACTGAAAGAGGGGTAACTGAGCCTCAGCCAACTTTCTCTGCTTGTTTTGGAAAGGCATTTTTATCATTACACCCTACAAAATATGGTGAAGAGTTGGTGAAGAAAATGGAGCAAAACAATGCTACTGCTTATATGGTAAATACAGGTTGGAATGGAACTGGAAAACGTATTTCAATTAAAGATACAAGAGCAATTATTGATAGAATTTTAGATGGATCTATTGAAAAGGCTGAAACTAAAGTTATTCCAGTTTTCAATTTCGAAGTACCTACTTCTTTAAATGAAGTAAATGCTCAAATTCTAGATCCAAGAGATACTTATGCTGATGCTGCTGAATGGGAGGCAAAGGCAAAAGACTTAGCAAATAGATTTGTTGCTAACTTTGAGCAATATACAGACAATGAAGAAGGCAAAAGTTTAGTGAAGGCTGGACCAAGTTCATAAAAAATATAATTACAAATAAAAAAGCTCTGCAATTGCAGAGCTTTTTTATTTGTAATTATTAAGAAAACTATTTTCCTTTATTCACTTCTAATATATATTTTTCTAATGCTCCAGTCATTGAAGGTGTTCCAGGAGATGGAGCCATAATGTCTATTCTTAATCCGCTATCTAAAGCTTCTTTCTGAGTTGTAGTTCCAAATACAGCAATTCTTGTGTTTTTTTGTTCAAAATCAGGAAAATTTTTAAATAAAGACTTTATTCCTGATGGACTAAAAAAAGCTAATATGTCGTAATAAACATCTTTTAAGTCAGATAAGTCACTCATTACTGTTCTATAAAAAACACCTTGAGTCCAGTTTACTTTTAAGTCGTTTAAAGTTGAAGGTACATCAGAATTTAGTTGATCTGAAGCAACTAATAAAAAACTTTCGTCTTTGTATTTTTTAATAAGCGGAGCTAAATCAATAAAATCTTTTTGTCCCACATAAATTTTCCTTTTTCTGTAAACAACATAACGTTGTAGATAAAATGCGACAGCTTCTGATTGACAAAAATATTTTAAATCTTCTGGAATTTTATATCTCATTTCTTCGGCAACTCTAAAAAAATGGTCAACCGAATTTCTACTTGTTAAAATTATTGCAGAAAATTTACTTAAATCTATTTTTTGAGTTCTAACTTCTTTCGCAGAAATACCCTCTACATGAATAAAAGTTCTAAAATCGACTTTAACCTTCAGTTTGTTTTGAAGTTCAAAATAAGGAGAATTTTCCACTTTAGGCTCTGGTTGTGAAACTAAAATTGTTTTCACTTTCAAATTTGACATATTCTTCCTCTAGTTTTTTATAATCCATTTATAGATGAAATAGTACGGTGCTATTTCAAAAGTGCAAAGATATAAAATAAAATAAAATATTTTGCCTTGAATTACGTTTTGATAAATTTTTAATGTAATAAAATAAGTTATCACATTTATCACTATTAATATTAGCAGTATTGATAGATAAATCCATTTTTCATTAAAAGAATTGTAATACAAAATGATATTAATAGGCAATAATAAAACACCAAAATAAGTTCTGTAACTTACTTTTAGTAAATTAAATTGATCTACAAAGTCCTCAATTTTGAATGTTGTAGCAATAATTTTTTCAATTAAGTATTTTGAAAGTATAAAAACTCCCAAAAAAGTGATAATTTGAATAAATAGTATTATGTTTTCTTTTGTTGTGTATTCGTATTGACTAAGTAGTAGTAAAATGAAAAATGAAAAAGAGATTAATTGGACTAAAAACAAAGAAATATTGAAACTGCTATTCATATTTCCACTGTCTTTGTAAATTTTGGTGTATTTGTCAGAAACCGCTAAACGCATGAATTCTGTAAATCTAACTTGAAAAACAGATCTATTCAATGCTATGATAAATACACTTAGTACAAACAATAATGTTGCCCAGTCAGTATAATTTAAAATTCTTTCTTGGTAATTTATTTCCATAATAATCAGGTAAAATTACAAAAAATCTATTCATAACTATTATTATAATATTATTAAGATATAAACCATCTAAAAAGATTATTTTTGTATCTCTTAAATTGAATAAAATGCCAAAAGGAATAGTTGTAATTCCAACATATAATGAAATTGAAAATATCGAAGCGATAATTAACGCTGTCTTCTCATTAAAGACCGAGTTTCATATACTTGTAGTTGACGACAATTCACCAGATGGAACTTCAATAAAAGTAAAGGAGTTGCAAAGCCAGTTTGAAAACAAACTTTTTTTAGAAGTTCGACAAAAAAAATCAGGTTTAGGAACCGCTTATGTTCATGGTTTTAAATGGGCTCTAGAAAGAGAATATGAATACATTTTTGAAATGGATGCTGATTTTTCTCATAATCCTAAAGATTTAATAAAATTATATAAAGCTTGTGTTAGTGGTGCGGATATGGCAATTGGCTCAAGATATTCAACAGGAGTAAATGTAGTAAATTGGCCTTTAAGTAGGGTTTTATTATCTTATTTTGCTTCGGTTTATGTAAAGCTAGTTACAGGAATGAAAATTCACGATGCAACTGCTGGTTTTATTTGTTATAAAAGAGAAGTTTTAGAAACTATTAAGTTAGATAAAATAAAATTTATTGGATATGCTTTTCAAATAGAAATGAAGTACAGAGCATTTGTTCAAAATTTTAATATTATAGAGGTGCCAATTATTTTTACAGATAGAACTAAAGGGCAATCGAAAATGAGTGGGTCAATAATTAAAGAAGCTATTTTTGGCGTAATACTATTAAGAATAAAAAAAATATTTAATACATTATAATGAGTAAGTTTTTAATAAAGAATGCAAAAATTGTAAATGAAGGAGTGATTTTTGAAGGCGATGTATTAATTGAGAATGAATACATAAAAGAAATTTCAGAATCTATTAGTTTAAAATCTTCAGATTGTACTGTTATTGATGCTGAGGGTAATTATCTTATTCCAGGAGTAATAGACGATCAAGTTCATTTTAGAGAGCCTGGTTTAACACATAAAGGAACTATAGAGACTGAAAGTCGTGCAGCTGTTGCAGGCGGAATTACAAGTTTTATTGAGCAACCAAATACGGTTCCAAATGCAGTTACTCAAGAATTATTAGAAGATAAATATGTTATTGCAAGTAAAACATCATATGCTAATTACTCATTTATGATGGGAGGAACTAATGATAATTTAGAAGAAGTTTTAAAAACAAACCCTAGAAATGTTGCAGGAATAAAATTGTTTTTAGGCTCTTCGACTGGTAACATGTTGGTTGACAATCAAGTAGTTTTAGAAAAAATATTTTCATCCACAAAAATGTTAATTGCGGTTCATTGTGAGGATGAAGGAACTATAAGAGCAAATTTAGAAAAGTATAAGGAAGAATTTGGCGATGATATTCCTATGAATAAACATCATTTGATAAGAAGTGAAGAGGCGTGTTACATATCTTCTTCAAAAGCAATCGAGTTAGCTAAAAAAACTGGCGCAAGATTACATGTTTTTCATTTGTCTACTGCAAAAGAAATGGAATTATTTACTAATAAAATTCCTTTAGAAGAAAAGCAAATTACTGCAGAAGTCTGCGTTCATCATCTTTGGTTTACTGATAAAGATTATGATACTAAAGGTGCTTTTATAAAGTGGAATCCTGCCGTAAAAACAGAGGCAGATAAAAACGCATTATGGAAAGCATTACTCAATGATACAATTGATGTTATTGCTACTGACCATGCGCCTCATACTTTAGAGGAAAAACAAAATAAATATTTGAATTGCCCTTCTGGAGGCCCACTTGTTCAACATGCTTTAGTTGCAATGTTTGAGGCACATTTAAATGGTAAAATTTCTGTTGAGAAATTAGTTGAAAAAATGTGTCATAATCCAGCTAAAATTTTTAAGATTGAAAAAAGAGGATTTATAAAAGAAGGTTACTTTGCAGATTTGACTATTGTAAACACGCATCAGCCATGGAATGTAAATAAGGACAATATTTTATATAAATGCGGTTGGTCTCCTTTCGAAGGTGCAAACTTCAAGTCGAGGGTTATGCATACTTTTGTAAATGGAAAATTAGCTTATACAAACGGAAAAGTAAAAAGCATTAAAGCTGGAAAAAGACTACTTTTCGAGAGAGAATAATTGTTATGAAAAAAACACTTTATACAATAATTATATTTTCATTATTTGCTTGTAATGATAATCCAGTTCAAGCTCCAGATAAGTTATTGGAGGAAGAAGTAATGGTTAATATTTTATATGATATTGCTTTATTGCAAGCAGCTGAAGGTTCTGTGCCTGGAAAATTAGCGGCAAATAATATTAAAGTAAATACATTTATTTATAATAAGTACAAAATTGATAGTGCTACTTATTATCAAAATCATAAATATTATGCTGCAAATCCTAAACAGTATAAAAAAATGTATAAAGAAGTAATCAATAGGATTGAGCTTAAAACAAAAGAATTAGAAGAAGTGGGTATAGATAGTTCAAAAACTAAAATGGTTATAGAATCAAAATCTACTTATATTCCTGTAAAAGATTAATTATGTATTCTTCCATATTCATAAACGTATAGTTTAACTCTTTTATAACTTTCTTGTTTTCAAAAATATCCATGCTGTGGGTTGATTTTGCGGTTGCTCTTGTAAAATTTCGTTTTGTAAAAGTTAATTTAGAAATCAACCAATCAATTCTCCACCCTAAGCTCGTTATGCATTTGTTGGCATAAAATCGAGGACTTTTAACATTTAACTCTTTTGAAATTATTTTTAAGAGCGATTCAAAACTTAAATTTTCTGCAACTAATGTGTATTTTTCACCATTTATGTTGCTTTTCATTAATGTAGTCATGCAGTTTATTACGTCTTCAACTGCAATTATTCCTGTGCAACCTTTAGTGTAAAAAAGCATACCTTTTTTAACCTTATTAATAATTATGCTGCTTCCTTGATTAGAGAAACCATATCCAAAAATGACTCCAGGATTTACTATAACAACATTAAGTCCTTCTTGATGTCCTCTCCATACTTCAGTTTCTGCTCCAAACTTTGAAATAGCATAATCTCCATGAAGTTTTTCAGGGTTCCATTCTGTTTCTTCTGTTATCAAATGCTCATTCTCTTTAGTGTCTCCAAGAGCAGCAGTTGAGCTCACATAACAAAGTTTTTTTACTTTATAGTCAATACAACAATTTACAACATTAGCAGTTCCTTCAATATTTGTTTTTCTAAGTTCTTCTTCGTCATTTGGGTCAAATGAAATTAAAGCCGCGCAATGATAAACATGTGTTACGTTTTCAAAGGCATTATTTAAGGAAGGAATGTCTGTAATATCTCCTTTAACCCAGTTAATTTCATCAAATAATTCAATGTTATTTTTATACTTGAAGACATTTTTTACAACTTCAATATTTTTTTCATTTCTATATAATGCTTTTACTTCCTTTTCTTCTTGAAGTAATTTTACAAGTAAATGCGAACCTACTAAACCTGTTGCTCCTGTTACTAATATCATTTCGTAAAGATAAATAGATTTTTAATTAATTTTTAAAATTCACATTGAATTTGCTTATTGTCATTGCTATTGTATTTATTATCTTTGTCAAAATTTAATAATAAAAATGAAAAATCTAATTGAAGAATTACAATGGAGAGGACTTGTGCATGATATTATGCCTGGTACAGAAGAACAATTACTAAAAGAACCAACAACGGTTTATATTGGATTTGATCCAACTTCTGACTCATTACACATTGGTAGTTTAGTGCCAATTTTATTATTAAAACATATACGTAACTATGGTCACAGACCTATTGCTTTAGTTGGGGGTGCTACAGGTATGATTGGAGATCCTTCTGGGAAATCTAATGAAAGAAACTTGTTAGATGAGAATACGTTAAATCATAATGTTGCTGGAATAAAAGAAGTGCTTTCTAGATTTTTAGATTTTGATGCTAAAGATGAAAATGCGCCTATTTTAGTGAATAATTACGATTGGATGAAACAATTTTCATTCATTGATTTTGCTCGTGAAGTTGGTAAGCGAATAACAGTAAACTACATGATGGCAAAAGATTCTGTAAAGAAACGTTTGAGCGGAGAAGAAGGGGGTGAAGGAATGAGTTTTACCGAGTTTACATACCAATTAATTCAAGGATACGATTTTTATCATTTAAATAAAGAATTCAATTGTTTGCTTCAAATGGGAGGAAGTGATCAATGGGGTAATATTACAACCGGAACAGAGTTAGTTCGTAGAATGAATGTAGATAATGATGAGCGTTCTAAAGCTTACGCTATGACTTGTCCTTTAATTACAAAAGCAGATGGTTCTAAATTTGGAAAATCGGAAGGTGGAAATATTTGGTTAAGTGCAGATAAAACTTCACCTTATAAATTTTACCAATTTTGGTTAAATACTTCAGATGTTGATGCTGAGAAATACATTAAAATTTTCACATTTTTAGATAAAGCAACAATAGATGATTTAATAAATGAACACGCTGGAGCGCCACATTTAAGAATATTACAAAAGCGATTAGCTGAAGAAGTTATGTTGTTGGTTCATTCTAAAGAAGACTTAGAAAGTGCTATTTTTGCTTCTGGTGCTTTCTTTAGTAAAGACATGTCTGATTTAAGAACATTGTCGGTTAAAGAGTTAGAAGAGGTTTTTGAAGGTATTCCTGTTGCCGAAGTTTCAAAATCAGATATTGAAGCTGGAGTTGACATAGTTGCTTTTTTAAATGATAAGACAAGCTTTTTAGCTTCTAATGGTGAGGCTAGGAGAGCTTTGAAAGAAAATTCAATTTCTATTAATAAAGAAAAAATTGCCGAAGAATATGTTGTTAGTACTAAAGATTTAGTAAGTGATGAGTTTATTCTTTTACAAAGAGGAAAGAAAAATTATTTTGTGGTACGAGTTAAGTAATTTATAAAACCATTAAGTTACAACCACGAATATCAGAATTATCAAAACGTCCCAGCACTTCGAAAGAATAGTTGGGATTTTTTTTACCTAAATCTTGCGTTGCAATAAACGAACACGAATTAATATTGGCTAAGTCAATTACATTAATTCCACCCGTTTTTCCTTCTTCTACATATGATAAAGCATCTTCAGTGTCTCTAATAAGAATTTGCATCCAATTTGGACATTCAAACGCTCCATTTCCTAAAGAATAAGCTTGCGATAATAATTCGGTCATTCCGTATTCTGAATGAATTACAGGGATGCCAAATCCTTTACAAAGAATTTCATGCAATTCTTCACGTATCATTTCTTTTCTTTTCCCTTTCATTCCGCCAGTCTCCATAATGATTGTGTTCTTTAATAGGAATTGATGTTTTTCAATTAAGTCTAATAAAGCATAAGTTACACCAATTAAAAGAACATTCTGACCTGAATTGTCAAGTTCGATTAACTTATTGATAAGCTCATCATAGTTATTTAGATAAAAACCACTGTCTTCATGATTGCTGCTTTGAATTAAGTCATCAACCATATGAATTAAAGAAGAACCTTCGCGTTCTAAGTAGGATGGAAGCAACGCTAAAACACAATAATCTTCAATATTGCCATAGAATTCAGAAAATGCTTTTTTGTAACTTTTTTCATATAAAGAAATATCTGTTACAAAATGTTTGCTGGTTTGCATTCCAGTTGTTCCGCTACTTGTAAATGTTGTTTGAATAGTTTCTGAAGAACTTAATACCTCATGACTTTTAAAAAATTGAATGGGTAAAAAGGGAATTTCTATTAATGATTTTACGTTTTCTTTATTCTTATTTAAAAGAGTACAAAATTTTTGATATACTAAATTATGATCAAATTGAAATCGGAAAACCTTTAGGGCGATTTTCTCAAATTCCTTTTTAGTTGAAATGCTAAATATATCGTTAGAATTAATCAAACTTTTTTTTTACAAAGCTATAAAATAAAAAAGCACTAACTAAATGTTAGTGCTTTCTTTGTGTTTTATTTTTTTAGAATTATTTAACTACTAATTTTCTTGTAGCAGTTTTTCCTTCTTCAGTAACTTTAACAATGTAAATCCCTTGGTTTAAAACTGAGATATTTAAAGCATTATTAGATACTTTAGATTTGATTACTTGTTTTCCAAGCATATCGTAAACCTGAACATCTAATTCAGCATTTGCAACAGTTGAGAAGTATAATGTATTTCCATTAGATGGATTTGGATACATTGTAAACCCTTCAATTGCATTGAAATTGTTAGCTGATAAACTATTGGTGTAAGTGCCAAGAGGATAAGGAATAGTGCAAGCTGCATTAGTTGTAGCGCCCTCTAGTTGATTAATTCCGCTAAAAGTCCAGTTTCCAATAACAAAAGTTCCATCAGGACCAGTATTAGAAACTCTGTATGCCCATCCATCTAAATATTCCCAAGCTGTTCCAGTTCCATCAGCGTCAACATCTCCAAAAGTATCAATAATAGTTCCATTTTCATATAATTCTACTGCATCATCACCATTAATGCTTACTACATTAGTTATATAGTTTGGTGCAAATCCAAAGAAATTATTAAACTCTGTTCCTTCTGAAGCTACAAAAATACTTTGACCTGCTGTTAATGCATCTGCAGGGAATGTGTATTCTATAGTAGCACCGTTAGTTCCAGCTCCATTAGTCACTGAACTAATGCCATAAAGTGATAAGTCTGCTATGTCAGCTAAAGCAAATAATTCAACGCCTTTTGGTAATCCTCCAGGGTTTGGACCATCATAAACACCTATAATAACTAAAGAATTTGTAGCAGTTCCAAAAACATTTCCTGTTAAGGCAACTGTTTGGTCTGCTGCTGGTGAAGATGAAACGGTAATATCTCCAGAATAAGAGTTTATTGCCAGTCCTGAAGCTAATCTAATAAAAACTTCAGTTGAAGTAACTGTTCCGCTTGAAGGTGTTACACTAACTGAGCTCATAAAACCTGTCCCTGATGTTAAAGAAACTTCAAAGTTGGTTGGAGCTGTAATTGTGATGTCAGAAGTTAAAAATAAACCTTCTACAAATATAGAGTCTTCGTTAGAAGGGCCTGAGCCAAAAGTATAATTTAAAGCTCCTGGAGTACCTCCAGTAATTGTGAATTGAGGTGTTGCTGGCGAAACAATTCCTGAAATACTTAAAGTTTGATTTGTAGCTCCGGTAGTCGAAGCAACTATATCACCGTTATATGTGTTAGAGCTTAAGCCTGACGAAAGGCGTACATAAACATTTGTTGGGTTCACTGTTCCTGTTGTTTGTGTTAAGATAACAGAAGCTCCAAAGCCAGTTCCAGTAGTTAGAGAAACTTCAAAGTTAGCTGGAGCTGTAACTGTAATATTTTGTGTTAAATTAATTCCAGAAACTGAAAAAGTATCTTCTGCTGATGGTCCATTTCCTTCAAAATAATCTAAACTCTGAACAGTTCCTGATATAGAAATTGTCGGAGTAGTTGATGCTGTTGTTGAATAGGTCCCAAAAGGAACAAAAGTACTTAATGCGCTTGCTCCATTACAAAGACCTTCTCCATCTAATAAGTTTAATGCTCCAAATGTAAAATCAACTACATTGAATGCGCCTCCATTTGCAGGCACTCCGTCAACTCTATAATAATATGTATCAAGATGATTCCATGCAGTTCCGTTTCCGTCAACTCCATCTTCACCAAAACGATCTATTACAGTTGTTCCGGCATCTATAATTTGAAAAGCATCATTTCCATTATCTGTAATTGCTGCTGAAACTAATACGTTTGTAGAAATACCAAATTCTGCGGTTAGTGTTGCGGCATCTGTTGTAATATAAGCAAAGTTGTCCGTTATAGATCCTAAAGCAGATAAATCTATATTAGTTGTATATCCTCCTCCGTTAGATTGTCTAACTAAATTCCAGCCTGTAAAATCTATAGTTCCATCAACGTATATTTCTACAGTTCTACCAAGTTGACTTGGACAAGGAGAGTCAACATAACCCGTAATTAAAGCTTCTTGAGCATTTGAAACTCCAAAAGTTAGTAGTGATAATAACAAAAAGTAAAGTTTTTTCATTTTTTTAAGAATTTTTAAATATTTTACAAAAGTAATAAATATTTCATTATGCATGCATAATGAAGGTGTTATTTAAAGGTTAATTTTAAAATTAAGGATATATTAATTAGTTGATAATCAGCTTTCGTGTTGCTGAATTCTCACCTTCTTTAATTTTAATGATGTAAATTCCGGCTCTAAGGTTAGAAATGTTTACTTCTTTATTTGAAGTAATAGTTTCTAAAACTTTTTTGCCTAAAACATCAAAAATTTCTACTTTTTTCTCAAGTGAAGATTTAGAGGTAATATATATTTTACCAGTATTTACAGGATTAGGATATATCGTTAGTCCTTCAATAGTAGGTTCCTGCGATTTATTTACTTGTGAATAACTTTCAAAAGTAAATAAAACTGAAAAAATTAAAATAGTATAAAAGTATTTTTTTATCATTCGCATATTTATATAAATGTAAAGGTATGAATTTTTTAAATACAATTACAAAAATGATACCAATAAAAAAATCCCGCATTGCGGGATTTTTATTTTTTTTTAATTTCTTATTAGAAAGAATATCCAGTCCAATTAAATAAACTTGTAGATACTGAACTTGAAGTTCCGTTAGATACAGTTAATGTTGCACCAGGTGTGTTTTTATTGTCGTTGATGTCTAGTCCATTTGCGCTATTACCAACAGCAGTTATGTTTGTTGCTGATGTTGAGTTACCTCTAGAATCTTCTAAATCGATGAAATCAGCAAAAGTAGATGATGTGCCTGCAGCAACGTAAGCGTTTGTGATGTTTGCTGTTGCTCCTCTTCTTACTTTGAAAGCATCTGTTAATTCCATGCCTCCGTTGTGAATTATAGTGATACCATTTATAGTAAAATTAGATTGATTAATGTCTGTTGGAGAATTCCCGTCTAAGTTTCCGTCAGCCTCAATACCTCTTGGGTCAGAAGTTACAGCTGTGTATCCAGCCTCACGAATACCATATAAATTTGTACAAGTTCCTGAATAGCCTTGTGAGAAGTCGAACATATCGTCTTTTGGGTTTACAACAAAAATGTTTGTAGCATTTACTGTTCCGCCAAAAAATTCAATTGCATCATCATCACCATTTTTAATGAAAATGTTTGAAATAGTTGTTCCAGTACCAACGCCATTAAGAGTTAAACCATTGTGTTCCGCTTCATCATCGATACGAGCTCCAGTATATTCTAAAATTACATAATCTAGAATTCCTGAATTGTCATTAGTTATATCACCGCCAAAGAAGATGTTATTATTAACTTCTGTTGCAGCATTACTTACACTTGAAGCTTGTCTACTTAATGGAGCTTTTCCGTTAATGATTAATCCACCCCAGTCTCCAGGTGCTGGAATTGCAGCGTCTGATGTAATACGTATTGGATTTGCTGCAGTACCATCAGCAATAATTTTACCTCCTTTTTCAACCAAAATATAAACATCAGTTCCTCCAGCTAGTGCTTTTATAGTAACTCCTGCGTCTATTGTTAAAGTTGCGTTTTCTTTTACAAGTAATGTGCCGTTTAATACATATTCTGTTCCATTGTTTTCTAATCTTAAATCAGAAGTTAAATTTCCAGATAAGTTTTCAACTGAAGGATTGTTAGAAGTACTATCGTCACCAGTTGTACATGAATTTAAAAACAAAGCTGAAAAAGCTAAAGTTGTTAATAAAATTTTTTTCATTTTTTTAGTTTATTTTGTGTTATTTAATAAGGCAAATTTATGGTTGACATATTAAATGAATGTTTTTATAATTTAAAAATTATGTTACTAATTTTAGTTAAATGTTAGAAAGTTACCCCAAACCCTAACGATAAATTTACACCTCTTTTAAAGTTTCTTAACACAACACTGTCTCCATTGTTTGCGCCTTCTCTATTAAGTTGAAAATCAGGATTTAATAAGTTTTGTCCTTTTAAACTAATGTTGTATTTTTTGTTTAAATTTAGTTTAGCAACAAAGTCAAGAGTAGGGATTGATTTTTCAATAATATTTTCAAAGCCCCTAGTACCAATTGAATAAACTCTATCGCTAAAGTAGTTTAAGACTAAAGTACTAGTTAAAAACGACTCGTTTTTTAGTTTTCTACTGTAAGTTAAATCTGAATTTATTAGAAGAGGAGTTGCTCCTTCTAGTTCACTTGTTGTATTTGTAAACTGTGCTACTGAAGTTTTATCAAGTGTAACTTTTGAAAATAAGTATGAAGCGTTTAAACCAAACGACAGTGAGTTGTTGAATGTTTCATCTTCCGGATTATTAATTAAGTTTTTTCTTAACTCTAATTCAAGGCCATAAACACTTGCACTTTCTCCAATATTTAAATAGGTAAGTGTATTACCTCCACTAGGAATTTCAGATCGAGCAATTGGATTTAAAATATGTTTTCCAAATCCGGTAATTGAAAATAATTCACCTTTACCAAAATAACGATCGAATTTAATGTCAAAATTGTAATTTTCTGAAGGATTTAAGTTTGGATTACCTTGACTTGAAAAACTTACATCTTGATATTTAAAAGGAGCTACCTCTTTAAATTGAGGATATGTATATGTTTTACTTGTGTTAAATCTTACGATTGAGTTGTCATTGAAATTATATTTTAAAGCTAAACTTGGCAATACGTATAGGTTTTCTAGTATGGCTTTTCCATTTGTAGCACTATTAGAAATATTAGTGTCATATTTTGCTTCTTGAAAAGCAAATTCTCCTCTTAAGCCAACTACAGCGACAAATTTTTCGTTGAACGAATGTGTGTATTTTCCATATCCAGCACCTATGAATCTAACAGCATTGTATGTGAATGGATCTAAAACTCTTGGGTTATTTGTTGTACCTCTTCCTGTTTCTAATTCAAAAATGCCATTATCTAATGAAGTTTGGTTGAAAATTAAATCAGGGTTGTCAACATCAATTGAAATTCGAGTTGAAAAATCATGGTTAAATATAAAGCTTTCAAAATCTCTTTTAGTATATCTAACATCTCCACCTACTTCAAAAATTCTAGTTTTTGAATCAGTACTAAAATCATAATTAAAGAAAGAATTTGCGGCATAATCTTTTTCTGTAAGTTTTGAAAAGAATCTTTCGTTTTCACCAGCACTATTAGTTTGTGGAGAGAAGTAACCATCTCTAAATAAATAGTTGTTTGATCTTCTGTCTGGTTCGTTTCCAGCAACAGTATTAAAAGATAATCCAATATGGTATTTTAATTTTTCTGTAATTTTAAAATCACCTAATAGTTGATTAACAAACAATAAATTGTCATTAACTTGCTGGCGGATTAATAATTCTAAATCTCCTGTTTGTTCAGGGTTGTTTTCTCCAAAATAATCACCATAAGTTTGATTATTATTATGAATCAGTATGTTGTTTAATGAAATTGAATTTCCGTTTCCGAATTTATATTTCATATTATTCATTAACAATTGTGAAACATTATAATTGTATTTATTAAAATTTTGATCTAAATATACTTGTCCAACTGAATTAGTTTGTTTTATGTTTCCTTCAGTATATAAGTAGCTATTGTCAAAACTACCAACCAAGAACAAAGAAAGTTTACCTTTACCAACATTGAATTTTTTTCCTCCAGCTATTGAAAAACCACTATTCAATTGTCCATTTTGTTCATTTGGTTTTAAATTGTTTTCAAAGTTGTAAACACTTAAGCTAGAAATATTATGACTTGTTCTTTGCGTTCCAAACCAGTTTGTTCCATCAATAAGTTTAAAGTTTTCATTAACTGTTTGGTTATTAATGCCGCTTGAAAAGCTAATATCTATTTCGCTATCTTTTCCTAATTCTTTAGATGTAATATCTATATTGGCACCTCCAACATCTCCCATAATAGAAGCGCTAAAAGTTTTGTTAATTCCAACATTTTGTATCACTTCAGTTCCAAAAAAGTCAAGTGAGATATTTTTGTACTCAGGATCATCAGAAGGTAAAGGTAATCCGTTTAATGAAGTAGAATTGTATCGGTCACCTAGACCTCTAACAACTACATTTTTAACACCTTGTTGCTTAGTAACTCCACTAGTTTTAGTAACAGCAGCTTCAGCATTGCTTACACCTTTTCTAGAAAGTTCTTGTGCTCCAATAGCTTGTTTTATTTCTACTGCTTTTTGCTGTTCTTGAATTAAGACACTTTCTTTTTCTTTTAGAACAGACTGTACTATTACAACATCATTTAGTTGTACTCCACTAGCTTCAAGAGTATGATTAATTGTAACAGTTTGATTTGCTTTAATTGTTAAAGGAAATTCTTTTGTTTCATACCCTAAATAATTTACAACTAAAGTATAACTACCTGGTTTTAGAT
This sequence comes from uncultured Flavobacterium sp., assembly GCA_964559365.1. Taxonomy (GTDB): domain Bacteria; phylum Bacteroidota; class Bacteroidia; order Flavobacteriales; family Flavobacteriaceae; genus Flavobacterium. The sequence continues at coordinate 22,661 of CAZLGK010000010.1, read as the reverse complement.
AAATAGAATATTTTCCGTTATCATCTGTTGAAGTACCAATAGTTGTTCCTTTTATAAGAACATTTGCAAAAGGCAAAGGTTCATTGTCGTATTCTTTGTCTAAAATGGTTCCAGTAACTCTCCCGTTTTGTGAAAAACCAATAAGACTAAATAATAAAAATAATAGTAATGAATTAAATTTCATGTCGTGTGTTTGTGTGTTCTAAATTTTGGTGCAAAGGAACTCTTGTTAAATTAATAGATTGTTAACATCGTGTTATGCTTGTGTGTAAATAATGTTACTAAATAGTTAAGGGATTAAATTATTGTTAACTCAATTGTTTACTTATAATTTGTTTTATCTTTACTAACTAAAACTTAATTTAAAGAAATGAATAATCAAGAAATTACTATTTTATTAGTTGATGATGAACCAGATATTTTAGAAATTGTAGGTTACAATTTATCTCAAGAAGGTTATCATATTGTTACAGCATCAAATGGTAGGGAGGCGATAGAAATAGCAAAAAAGGAAATGCCAAAATTAATCATTATGGATGTTATGATGCCTGAAATGGACGGTATTGAGGCGTGTGAGAAAATCAGACAAATATCTGAATTACAAAATACAATTATTACTTTTTTAACTGCTCGTTCTGAAGATTATTCTCAAATGGCTGGTTTCGATGCAGGCGCAGATGATTATATTTCCAAGCCAATTAAGCCAAGGATTTTAGTAAGTAAAGTAAAGGCATTATTAAGAAGAATAAAAGAGAATGTTGATGTTTCAGATGTATTGAATATAGGTAGTATTGAGATTAACAGAGAAGAATATAAAATTATTAAAGACGGTGAAGAAATACATTTACCTCGAAAAGAATTTGAATTGTTTTATTTGTTAGCCTCTAAACCTGGAAAAGTTTTTACCAGAGAAGAAATATTAGATAAAGTTTGGGGAAATGAAGTTATAGTCGGAGGAAGAACTATTGATGTTCATATTAGGAAGTTAAGAGAAAAAATAGGCGATGAATTTTTTAAAACCATTAAAGGTGTAGGTTATAAAATTGAATTTTAATGAGTTTTAATTTTAAAAAATCATATAAGTTTGCTGCTTTTTCTGCAATATATATAAGTTTTTTTGTACTTATATTATTTGGGATTATTCATTTTTTCCTCTTAGAAGTTAATTTTCTACTAGTTACTTCAATAATCAGTTTAACCTTTATTTTTTCATTCTTTGTTCTGCAATATAGGGTTGAAAAGTTTATTTATCAAAGAGTAAAGAAAATTTATGACGATGTTTCATTGTTAGAAACGAGTTCGTTCAGAAGTCAATCAATTACTACCGATATGGCAACTTTAACTAAAGAGGTTCAAAAGTTTGCAAAAGATAAGAAGCTTGAAATAGAAACTTTAAAAATTAGAGAAGAATACAGACGAGAATTTCTAGGAAATGTTTCCCATGAATTAAAAACTCCTTTATTTACTGTTCAAGGCTATTTATTAACATTGTTAGATGGAGCAATGGACGATAAAAACATTCGAAAAAAATATTTACAAAGGGCTGAAAAAGGGGTAGAACGACTTATTTATATTGTTAAAGACTTAGATATGATTACTAAGTTAGAAACAGGAGATTTAAACCTTGAACTATCAGAATTTGATATTGTAGAGGTTGTTCAAAATGTTTTTGATTTACTCGAAATGAGAGCTGCTAAAAAAAATATATCTCTTATGTTTGACGGAAATTATAAAGATAAAATTTTAGTTTATGCTGATAAAGAGAAAATTCAACAAGTAGTTACTAATCTTGTGGTGAATTCTATTAAATACGGAAAAGAAAAAGGGACTACAGAAATAGGTATTGAAAACCTAATAAACAACAAAGTAATAGTAAGAATAACGGATAATGGTGAAGGAATTGAAAAGAAACATATTTCAAGACTTTTTGAGCGCTTCTATAGGGTAGATAAAAGTGGCGCACGAACAGAAGGTGGATCGGGTCTAGGATTAGCAATTGTAAAGCACATACTAGAAGGACATAATGAAAAAATCTACATAGAGAGTGAGTTTGGAGTTGGTTCTGAGTTTTCCTTTACTTTAGAAAAGGTTAAATAGTTCACCCCAAGTTGTTTTTTTACTATAGTTTGTAAAACCTTTGTACAAATCAATTTTATTTAGTTTTTCTATTTTGAAATTTTCTTGTTTGCAAGAAGGTATAATTCCTTCTTTTTTTAATTTTTTTGCTAAATATTCTTGTTCATATTGTCCTGGTGTTGGAATAAAAAAAGCTTTTTTGTTCAATTTTGCTAAATCCATAATAGTTGTATAGCCAGAACGACAAAGTACAAAGTTACTTTTATTAAAAGTATTCTCAAGCTCATAACTGTTCATGAAATTAAAATAAGTAATATTTCCAATTACTTCTTTAATTTGCTTTTTTTCAACAATCCCTCTTATAAAAACAACATTACCTTTATAATTCTCTAGTTCATGAATTATTTTCTCTTCTAAGATGGTTCTTTGAGGTTCTGGGCCCGATAGTAAAACCATCAAGTCATAAACAGTTTGTATAGGTTTTTTGGACAATCTACTTAATGGTCCAATATATTTAACATTTTTAAATGATTCTGTAGGGTGTCCAAGTTTTCCTGATAGATTCGGACTGTTTTCAACATCAGGAACCCAACATTCATTAAATTTTTGAATATATCTTTTGTGTAATTTTGTTGTTAACCATGAAGTGCTACCGGTTAAAACATTTAATTGATGTGTAATGAACACAGAAGGTAATTCATTTGAATAAACGCCTAATCGGTTGTCAGAAATTATGCCGTCAAAATGATAAGCACTAATAATTTTTGCGACTATTTTTTGTTCTTTTCGAACTGCTGAAATTATTTTAGGAATTTGGATAAACATTTTCCATTTAAAATTCTTTCCATTTACTGCATATTGAATATCATAAGAAGGTAATTCAAAGGAAATGAGCTTTGGGAACTCTTTTTTTAATAACTCTAAAGCAACACCATCAGATGCTATTACGGGTTCAAATCCATTGTCAATTAACCCATTTATAATGGGGATACATCTTGTGGCATGACCTAACCCCCAGTTTAGGGGTGCTACTAAAATTTTTTTCATTTGAAATAGATTCTTTACAAATTTAATTTTTTAAAACAGAAATAAATTGTTCAGCTAACTTATTTTCATACTCAAAATCTTCTTCTTCAATAATCAAATTATGTAGTTCATGTTTGTATAACTTCCATTTTTTATTGTTATACTCTAAAGCGGTTAAATTTTCTATCCAATCACCAGAATTTAAATACAAAGTTTCCCCTTTTTCATTTACTACTACCTCCATTTTTGGTTCATGAATATGTCCGCAAATCACATAGTCATACTTGTTTTCAATGGCTAATTCTGTACAAACTTTTTCAAAATTGGTAATGAATTTCACCGCCGATTTCACGTTGTTTTTTATTTTTTTAGATAATGAATAAGGTTCTTTTTTCATTTTGGCTAAAACCCAATTAATAAATCTATTTATTAATATTAATAAGTCATATCCCCAACCCCCTAATTTCGCAAGCCATTTTGCGTGTGTAATTGATGCGTCAAAAACATCACCATGAAATATCCATGCTTTTTTGCCATCTAAATCAAGAACCAACTTGTTAAGTAAATTTAAATTTCCGAGATGTAAATCGGTGAATTTTCTCAAAAATTCATCATGATTTCCAGTCATATAATAAACTTTGGTCCCTTTTGAACTCATAGAAATTATTTTCTTGATGACTTTCAAATGATTTTGCGGGAAATATGATTTTCTAAATTGCCAAATATCAATTATATCACCATTTAGAATTAGTGTTTTAGGTTTAATTGATGATAAGTATTCTAATAATTCCTTCGCATGACAACCATAAGTACCAAGATGCACATCGGAAATTACAGCAAGCTCTACTTTTCGTTTCTTCACTCTTAAAGTTTTTACAAAAAAAGAATATTTTACAGTTTATAAAGTTATATAAAGATTATCAAAACTTTATTTTTAGTAATTTTACAAAAAAATTACAAAGTAGTGGGAAGTAAGAATAAATTAAAGCGTTTTCAAGAAAATGAAACATTTGCAAATGTTTTTCAACCAAGTAGAGAAGAAGTAGTAGGTGGCGAATTTCCCTTAAAAGGAAAATGGAGATCAGATTTTTTTAAAAATGACAATCCAGTTGTTTTAGAGTTAGGTTGTGGGAAAGGGGAATACTCGGTTGGTTTAGCTAAATTAAACCCGAATAAAAACTTTATAGGTATAGATATAAAAGGTGCTCGTTTTTGGCGAGGTGCTAAAACTGCAATTGAAGAAAACATGAGTAATGTTGCCTTTGTTCGTACTCAAATTGAGCTTATTGAGCATTGTTTTGCAAAAGATGAAGTAGACGAAATTTGGATTACTTTTCCAGATCCTCAAATAAAATATAAGCGAACAAAGCATAGAATGACAAATGCTACTTTTTTAGAAAATTATAAAAAAGTACTAAAACCAAACGGGTTGATGCATTTAAAAACAGATAGTGAATTTATGCACGGTTATACTCTTGGTTTGTTGCACGGAGCGGGTCATGAGGTTCTTTATGCTAATCATAATGTTTATAGAAATGAGGGTTCTCCAAAGGAAGTTACAAGCATACAGACTTTTTATGAAAGCCAATATTTAGAAATTAATAAAGCAATCACTTATATTCAATTTCGTATTAAGTAATAAAGGTTACTGAATTAAAATTTTTAGAAAGATAAATTTGTAATAAAAACGAAATGGGATTAATAGTAGATTTTATAGCTGGATATATAGTTGCCTTTGTTGGTTTTGTTGCTCCAGGAATGTTAAATGTTCTTGCTGCTAAAATTAGTATAACTGAAAATAAAAGAGCAGCAATGTTATTTATTTCTGGAACATTAACTATTGTTTTAGCACAAGTTTTTACAGGTGTTTACTTTGCTAAATTTTTAGACAGTCATCCTGGAGTTAGTAATACTTTAAAGAAATTTGGAACAATAATTTTTGTTTTACTAACAATAGCTTTTTTATTTAAAGGATTTCAAATAAAAAAACCAAAAAAAGATGTTGAAATTAAATCAAAACAGAATAGATATGTTTATGGATTAATGATGGCAAGTTTCAATATGTTTGCAATTCCATTTTTCGCAATTTCAAGTTTAACTTTAGCGTCAAAAGATCTTTTTGATTTTTCATTAACTTCAATAATTGTATTTTCAATTGCAGCTGTTTTAGGAACATTTACTATTTTCTACAGCTATGCCGTTTTTTTTAAAAAGATAGAAAATAAAGTAGATGTTTTGATTAATAATATTTATTTTATTCTTGCGGGTTTTACGGGTTTTGTGGCAATTATTTCTATTTACAAAATGATCAACGCTTAACGATTGATAAAAAAGAATCCAAATAACGAAAATTTCTTCGAACGTGTTTACGAAATTGTACGTCAAATTCCTTACGGAAAAGTCACTTCTTATGGTGCAATTGCAAAAGCATTAGGTGCTGCTCGTTCTGCAAGAATGGTGGGTTGGGCATTGAATGCTTCTCATAATAGGGATGACGTTCCTGCGCACAGAGTCGTAAATCGACTAGGCCTTTTGTCTGGAAAGCATCATTTCGGCGGGACTAATTTAATGCAACAATTACTAGAATCCGAAGGTGTAGAAGTTGTAGATAATCAAATAATTAATTTTAAAAAATATTTTTGGGAACCAGATCTTTAATAAGTAAATTTTCACAAAACTTTACAACTTGTAACTTTATTACATTACAACTATATTCTTTATCTTTGCAATCTTAAATCAGTTTAAATAAAGTTAACACAACTTTCAAGGTTATACAAATGAAGTTAGATAGAAAAGAAATATTAAAAGCATTAGAAACTATTTCTGTTGCTGGAGAAGGTAAAAATATGGTCGAAAGTGGTGCGGTTCAAAACGTAATCACATTTGGAGATGAAGTAGTTGTTGATCTTACATTAGCAACACCTGCTTTACACATTAAGAAAAGAGCTGAAGTTGATATCATGAAAGTAATACACGAAAAAGTGTATGAAAAAGCAAAAGTAAAAGTAAATATAAAAGTTGAAGCTCCTGAAAAACCCGAAAATCCAAACCAAATAAAAGGAAAAGCGATTCCTGGAATTAGTAATATTATTGCTGTTTCTTCAGGAAAAGGAGGAGTTGGAAAATCAACAGTTACTGCAAACTTAGCAGTTACTTTAGCAAATATGGGCTTTAAAGTTGGTGTTTTAGATGCTGATATTTACGGTCCATCAATGCCAATAATGTTTGATGTTGAACAAGCTAAACCAACATCAGTCGATATTGATGGAAAATCAAAAATGCAACCGGTTCAAAGTTACGGTGTTGAAATTCTTTCTATTGGATTTTTTACAAAACCTGATCAAGCTGTAATTTGGCGTGGGCCAATGGCTGCAAAAGCTTTAAATCAAATGATTTTTGATGCCAACTGGGGAGAAATTGATTTTATGTTAATTGATTTGCCACCAGGAACAGGAGATATTCACCTTTCAATTATGCAATCGTTACCTATTACAGGAGCAGTTGTAGTAAGCACACCTCAAGCTGTTGCCTTGGCAGATGCTAAAAAAGGTGTTGCCATGTTTGCTAATGAAAGTATCAATGTTCCTGTTTTAGGAATTATTGAAAACATGTCTTATTTTACACCAGAAGAATTACCAAATAATAAATATTATATCTTTGGAAAAGAAGGTGCTCGTAATTTAGCACAAGACTTAGAGGTTCCATTTTTAGGTGAAATTCCTTTAGTTCAAAGTATTCGTGAAGCGGGAGATTATGGTCGCCCAGCTGCTTTACAAACAGCTTCTCCAATCCAAACCGCTTTTGAAGAATTAGCAAGAAACGTAGTTGCAGAAACAGTAAGTAGAAACGAAACATTGCCTCCTTCTGAAGCAGTAAAAATAACAACAATGGCTGGTTGTTCTGCCGTTAAAGGAAAATAAGATGAACAAAGAAGAAATCATATTAAACATTGAAAAGGCTTTAGACGAGATTCGTCCTTTTTTAAACTCAGATGGTGGAGATATTTCATTTGTAGAGGTAATTGATGATAAGCACGTTAAAGTTCGTTTAGAAGGAGCTTGCACAAGTTGTAATTTAAGCATGAGTACTATGAAAGCTGGTGTAGAAACAACAATTAAAAAATTTGTTCCTCAAATTGAAACAGTAGAGAATATTGCTTAATTACAAAATTATTAACTGATAAAAATCATCTTATTTGAAATTTATAGTTGGTAATTTTGTAACAAAGAAAATAAAAATGATTGAAACAGATATATTAATAATTGGAGCTGGTCCAACAGGGCTTTTCACTGTTTTTGAAGCAGGATTATTACAATTGAAATGTCATATAATTGATGCTTTGCCACAACCAGGAGGTCAATTAGCAGAATTGTATCCTAAAAAGCCAATATTCGATATTCCTGGTTATCCAGAAGTTTTGGCGGGAGATTTAGTTTCTAATTTAATGGAACAAATCAAACAATTTCAGCCAGGTTTTACATTAGGACAAACTGCAGAAACTATCGATAAGTTAGAGGATGGTACTTTTATTGTTACTACAAATAAAGGCATAAAACATCACGCTAAAGCAGTTGCTATTGCCGGAGGGTTAGGTACTTTTGAGCCAAGAAAACCTCAATTAGAAAATATTTCTTTCTTTGAAGAAAAAGGAGTGGAGTATTTTGTAAAAGATCCTGAATTATTTAGAGATAAAAAAATAGTAATTGCAGGTGGTGGAGATTCTGCTTTAGATTGGAGTGTTTTCTTATCAGACGTTGCTTCGTCTGTAACTTTAGTACATAGAAGAAACGAATTTAGAGGTGCTTTAGACTCTGTTGAAAAAGTACAAGAACTAAAGAAATTAGGTAAAATTAACTTAATAACTCCTGCAGAAGTTGTTGCCGTACATGGTGAAAACCATATCGAAGCTTTAACATTAGAAACTGAAGGTAAACAACAAAAAATTGAAACAGATTTCTTTATCCCGCTTTTTGGTTTGACTCCAAAATTAGGGGCTATCGCCAATTGGGGATTAGAAATTGAAAAAAACGCCATTAAAGTTAATAATGCTTTAGATTATCAAACCAACATTGACGGAATCTACGCAATTGGCGACGTAAATACTTATCCAGGTAAGTTGAAATTAATTCTTTGTGGTTTTCACGAAGCTACTTTAATGTGTCAAAGTGTTTATAATAGAATTAATCCAGGAAAACGTTACGTACTAAAATATACTACAGTTTCTGGAGTTGATGGTTTTGATGGGACAAGAAAAGAAGCTGAAAAAGCAGTTGTTAAATCAATCGACTAATGACAGATATTACTATAAAAATTACAGACAGAAACGGTGTAAAACATGAAGTTCTTGCTCCAACTGACATGAACATGAATGTTATGGAACTAATTCGCTCTTATGAATTAGCAGAAGAAGGTACAGTCGGTGTATGTGGAGGAATGGCTATGTGTGCTTCTTGTCAGTGTTATGTTTTAAATGATGTTTTAAAAACTGAACGCAACGATGATGAAGAAGCGATGCTTAGTGAAGCATATCATGTAAAAGAAAATAGCAGATTAGGTTGTCAAATTCACATTTCAGAAGAACTTGAAGGTTTGGAGATAGAAATAGCACCAGAACAATAAATAAAAAAGCGAGATTATCTCGCTTTTTTATTTAATGAACTAATTCTTTTTTATGTATTTGTTCTTTTATAGCATTCCAAAGTGCAATCCTTTTTTCAAGAGCTAAAATGGATACATTTTCTACTTCTTGCCATTTTTTTTCTTCATTTTCACAAAGGTCTTCTATCATTTTCATTGCCATCGGTCCATGTTCGTCGGCATCTAACTCAATATGTCTTTCAAAGTAATAAATGAGCTTTGATAAATCAACGTCAGGAAAAATAGTTTGGAATTTTTTAAGTATCTCTGTAAACATTTCTGGTATTAAATCTTCTCTTCCAAAAGTAAAAGCAGCAGCGATTTGATGAGCTTCTCCTTCTTCAATTACCCTAAAAGTAAAATCTAAAAATTCTTTTACATTCAGGTGCAATTCACTTTTTTTAATAGAGACAAAAATATTTTTTGTAGCTTCAACATCTAACAAGAAATTTTCAATAGAAGTTGTATTAGCACCACAAGCTTTCATTGCATCTAAATACAATTCGTAATGACTTTTTCGATTGCCTTCTAAATCAATATCAGTTTCTTCAGCAACAACTATTTCATTGATTAAGTAGCGAATTTCAGGATTTCCAACAGGAATCCATGGAGTTGTTGTACAGGTAAGTTTACTTTGTAAAGCTTTTAAAAGCGACATAAAATCCCATACTGCAAAAACATGATTTTCCAAGAAACAATGTAGGTCATCAATTGTTTTTATTTCATTATATAAAGAATGATTTAATAATTCATCTTTATATTTTTGAATATTAAGGATAATTGTTTGGGTTCTCATAATAGCTTGTTTTAATGTATTTACGATATAGATTTGCAAATAGTGTTCCAAAATTAAAAATGCTCCGTTAGATAACGAAGCATTTTATATAAATTTTATCTATTGTTCAATTATTTGAATGCAGGAAAACCTGTTACGTCCATACCTGTAATTAATAAATGGATATCATGAGTTCCTTCATATGTAATTACAGATTCTAAATTCATCATATGACGCATAATAGAATATTCCCCAGTAATTCCCATTCCGCCAAGCATTTGTCTAGCTTCACGAGCAATATGAATTGCCATATCAACATTGTTTCTTTTTGCCATAGAAATTTGTGCAGAAGTAGCTCTTCCTTCATTTCTTAAAACCCCAAGTCTCCAAGTTAATAATTGTGCTTTAGTGATTTCAGTAATCATTTCGGCTAATTTCTTTTGTTGTAATTGAGTTGCTCCAATTGGTTTGTCAAATTGAATACGCTCTTTAGAATATCTTAAAGCAGTATCGTAACAATCCATTGCGGCACCAATTGCTCCCCAAGCAATACCATAACGAGCAGAATCTAAACAGCCAAGTGGTGCTCCTAATCCTGATTTGTTTGGTAGTAAATTTTCTTTAGGAACTTTTACATTGTCAAAAATCAATTCCCCTGTTGCAGAAGCGCGAAGTGACCATTTATTGTGTGTTTCAGGAGTTGAAAATCCTTTCATTCCTCTTTCTACAATAAGACCGTGAATTCTTCCTTCTTCATTTTTAGCCCAAACTACAGCAATGTCAGCAAAAGGCGCATTTGAGATCCACATTTTTGCACCGTTTAAAAGATAATGGTCGCCCATATCTTTAAAATTAGTTGTCATTCCTCCAGGATTTGATCCATGGTCTGGTTCTGTTAAACCAAAACAGCCAATGAATTCCCCAGTAGCTAATTTTGGTAAATATTTCATTCTTTGTTCTTCATTACCATATTTCCAAATTGGATACATAACTAAAGAAGATTGAACAGATGAAGTTGAACGAACTCCAGAGTCACCTCTTTCTATTTCTTGCATAATTAAACCATAAGAAATTTGGTCTAATCCTGCACCACCATATTCTTCTGGAATATAAGGTCCAAATCCTCCAATTTCTCCTAAGCCTTTTACAATTTGTTTAGGAAATTCAGCTTTTTGAGCATATTCTTCAATAATTGGAGATACTTCTTTTTTAACCCATGCACGAGCAGCGTCACGAACTAATTTATGTTCATCAGACAATAAGTCGTCTAAAAGGTAATAATCTGGTGATTGGAATAAATCTGGTTTCATTTTTTTATCGTTATGATTATAATGCAGTTATGTATTGTAATCTGTTTTTCGAAGAACAAAAGTAAGTAAACATTTTTAACAAATCAATGAACAGATGTTATAATTTATATGTTTTGGCTAAAATATTACATCTTCAAATAGAACTCTTTTGTGAGTTCAATATAATCATTAGTATATTGATGTCTTTTTATTTCTATAACTAATTCGTCAATTATATTAATTTGTTCGTCCCATTTAAAAGCTAATAAACTTCTTTTAATTTCAGAGGTTTCATTTCCTTTTACTCGGGTTGTTTTAAAAGGGTGTAGTTGAAATTCAGACGCTAGTTGAATGAAACGTTTTTCTTCTTTAAAAGGAATTATAACTGAAAATATCCCAAATTCACTTAATAAATTGGCAGCACTTTCAATTAACTCTTCAAAAGGAAGTGCGTCTTCAAATCGGGCTAAATTTCTTTTCTCTGTATCAGATTTGTAGTCGTCTGTATAAAAAGGAGGGTTTGAAATTATTAAGTCATAAGATTCGTCTTCCATTTCTTCAACAAATTCATCTAATCCTGCGTGATAGCAAAAAAGTTTGTCTCCCCATTGAGAATTTTCGAAATTTTCTACACATTGTTCGTATGCTTCTTCGTCAATTTCAATAGCGTCAATTTGTTCTGCTAAAGTTCTTTGTGCAAGCATTAAAGATAGGATTCCTGTGCCAGAACCAATGTCTAAAACACTAAAAATGTCTTTCGGTATTGGTGTCCAGGCTCCAAGAAGTACTGCGTCGGTACCAACTTTCATGGCGCAACTATCTTGATGTATGGTGAATTGTTTAAATTGAAATGGCATTTTTTAGGTTTATCCTAAGTACAAATCAACTAATCCTTCTGGTGTGTTGAGAATTATCTTTTTATTAATCCTGTCTAGGTTAACTATAAAATCATCAATCAAGGGAACAAGTATCTCTATGCCGTCTTTTTCGATTTCGAAAAGTGGTTGAGCGTTACTATCATTAATTCTCTGTATTGTTCCTATATTACCTAGACGAACATCTTCTACTTCAAAGCCTTCTACTTCGTGGTAGTAAAATTTATTTCCTTCAAGTTTAGGTAAAGCAGAAAGTGGTAGATAAAGATGGCAATTCATAATTGCTTCTGCATCTTCTTCAGTTGTGAAATCTTCAAATTTAATTCTTAAGAATTTGCTCTTATGAATATGACTTTTTTCAATAAAAAATGGAACCAGTGTTTTGTTGAGTTCAACAAAAACTGATTCCAAATTTTCATAAATTTCGGGTTCATCGGTATCTAGGAATGCTAGAACTTCACCCTTGAAACTAAATTTTTTTGCAATTTTGCCTAAATAGAAACATTCATCTTTACGCATAATTACAATTTTTAATTAAGCTTCTGTTTCTTCGTTGTTTTCTTCAATTGCTGGAGTTTCTTCTGTAGCTGTTTCAACAACTTCTTCAGTAACAACTTCTTCAGCTTTCAAAGCTTCAGCTTGCGCAGCTTTACGCTTGTCATTTGCTTCTTCTTCAGCCTTTAAAGCTTTAGCTTTAGCATCTGCTTGCGCTTTGCTTAAGCCGTCTTTTTTAGAATCAACTTTTCCAGCTTTTTCTTCAACCCATTTAGCAAATTTAGCATCTGCTTGCTCTTGTGTTAAAGCTCCTTTTCTTACTCCACCATCTAAATGATGTTTCAATAAAGCACCTTTGTAAGAAAGAATTGCTCTAGCTGTATCAGTTGGTTGAGCACCATTGTGTAACCATTGAACTGCGCTATCAACGTTTAAGTCGATAGTTGCTGGGTTTGTGTTAGGATTGTAAGTTCCGATTTTGTCTAAGAATTTACCATCTCTTTTTGATCTAGCATCTGCTGCTACGATCCAGTAAAAAGGTTTCCCTTTCTTTCCGTGTCTTTGTAATCTAATTTTTACTGACATAATCTAAGTGATTAAATTTTGAGGTTCACGACCTCAGTTAATTAAGGCGGCAAAGATACAATATTTATATTTATATCACAGAAATATTTTTGAAATATTTTTACTTAAAAGATGCTCTATTTAGTTTAAAAAAATTATTTTTGTTAATTGAATTCAAGAAAATTATCAAAAAAATGAAAAATATAATTTATTTATTCCTTATTCCTTTAGTGTTTTCTGCTTGTACAAATGACGTTCAGACAAACAATCCAGCATTTCAAGCAAAATTTAATGATGCTACATGGAGAGCTAATGATGCTAGAGTCTCAATAGATGGAGAAGGAAGATTTGTAATTACTGCTTACACACAGTATGAGACTGTTGTGTTGAGAACATCTTCTCCTGATTTAGGAACTTATACATTAGGAACTACAAATCAAGATAATTATGTTTCTTATGATTTTGATGGTCAAGGGATATTTTCAAGCCATGATACTTCTTTAAACTTAGGTCCTGCTTATGCGATTTCTAATATTGTTAATTCAGGAACAGGTTATACAAATTCAAATAACTCTCAAACAACTCCTGTTACAGGTTCGGGTTCAGGTTTGAAACTTGCAATTGAAACCAATGCTACTAATGGAAGTATTACTAGGGTTTCTATTGTTTCAAGAGGAGATGGTTATGTTGCTGGAGATTTAGTAAGTGTAATTGGAGGAGATAATAATGCAACTGTTAGGGTTTTAAATACACAACAAAGTAATGGAGAAATCGTTATTGAAGAAATTGACAATGATAAATATACAGGTACTTTTAAATTTAATGCAGTAAGCGATTCAGGAGAAGTTATAACTTTTTCAAATGGAGTTTTTTACAGAGTTAGCGCAGCTGGGTTATAGATTTATTAACAGAAAACAAAAAAGCCGTTTTGATAATCAAAACGGCTTTTTTGTTTTCTGTTAATAACTAAAATTGTCCTTCATTTTTTTTAAGTGTATTTTTGTTTAGTTGAACATTTCAACTCTATTAATGCTTAAAAATCAATTCCATGTATTTAATTTTCGATACCGAAACTACCGGATTGCCTCGAAGTTGGTCAGCTCCCATAACAGATACTGATAACTGGCCTCGATGTATTCAAATTGCCTGGCAGTTACATGATGAAATGGGTAATCTTATTGAACACCAAGATTATTTGGTGAAGCCAGAAGGTTTCAATATACCCTATGATGCAGAACGTATACATGGTATTTCAACTGAATTAGCAATGGAGCAAGGAGTTTCATTAAGCGAAGTTCTTGAAAAATTCAATATAGCGTTATCTAAGACCAAGTTTATTGTGGGTCAAAACTTAGGTTTTGATGTTAATATTATGGGTTGTGAATTTCATAGAATGAATGTTTATTCAAAAATGGTAGAAATGCCTGTTTTGGATACCTGTACTGAAGTTACGGCATCTTTATTAAAACTTCCAGGAGGTAGAGGCGGAAAGTTTAAGTTACCTACATTAACAGAGTTGCACGAGTACTTATTTAATGTTCCATTTTCTGAAGCACATAATGCAACTGCTGATGTTGAGGCAACAACACGTTGTTTTTTAGAATTAATTAAGCGTGAAGTTTTTACTAAAGAAGAACTAGATGTTACACCTGATTATTTTTCTCGATTTAAAGAACATAATCCGAAAGAAATTCAACTTATTGGATTAAAACACATTAACTTAAAAGCCGCATCTGAGAAAATCAGAAGACAGTTACAAAAGGTTGAACAAGAAAATGTACAAACTACGATTTCCGAATCGGATAAAGGTGCTTTAAAAGAAGCTAAGTTTGCACATTTGCATAATCACACACAATTTTCGGTACTGCAATCTACCATTGGAATTCCTGATTTAGTTTCAGCTACAGCAAAAAATAAAATGAATGCAGTTGCAATGACGGATACTGCAAACATGATGGGGGCTTTCCATTTTGTAAGTGCAGTTATGAATCATAACAAAGCTGCAAAAGCGAAGATGGAAGCTGCAATTGAAGCTGGGGATGAGTCAGAAGATTGTCAAATTAAACCAATTGTAGGTTGTGAATATAATGTTTGTGAAAATCATTTAGATAAAACTATAAAGGACAATGGATATCAAGTTGTTCTTTTAGCAAAAAATAAAAACGGATATCATAATTTGGCAAAAATGTCATCAATCGCTTTTACAGAAGGATTTTATTATGTGCCAAGAATTGATAGAAATGTCATTGAAAAGTACAAAGAAGATATTATGGTTTTGTCTGGAAATTTATATGGAGAAATTCCCAGTAAAATTCTAAACATTGGAGAAAACCAAGCCGAAGAGGCTTTAATTTGGTGGAAAGAACAGTTTGGAGAGGATTTTTATCTTGAAATTATGCGCCACAAACAAGAAGATGAAAATCGTGTCAACAAAACCTTAATTGAATTTTCTCAAAAGCACAATGTAAAGTTGGTTGCTACTAATAATACGTATTATGTAAATAAAGAAGATGCAAATGCTCACGATATTTTACTATGTGTAAAAGATGGTGAAAAGCAAGCTACTCCAATAGGGCGAGGGCGCGGTTATCGTTATGGGTTGCCAAATCAAGAATACTATTTCAAGTCTCAAGAAGAGATGAAAAGTCTTTTTGCTGATTTGCCAGACGCAATTACCAATATTCAAGAAATTGTAGATAAAGTCGAAGTTTATTCGCTTTACCGAGATGTTTTACTTCCAAAATATGATATTCCGGAAGAATTTATAAACCCTGAAGATGAAAAAGATGGTGGGGTAAGAGGTGAAAATGCATATTTAAGGCATTTAACTTATGAAGGAGCAAAACTTCGATATGGAGAAATAACACCAGCCATTCAAGAGCGTATAGATTTCGAACTATTAACGATTTCGAACTCTGGTTATCCGGGTTATTTCTTAATTGTACAAGATTTCATTGCTGAGGCTCGTAAAATGGATGTTTCTGTAGGGCCAGGTCGAGGTTCTGCAGCAGGTTCGGTGGTTGCGTATTGTTTGAAAATTACCAATATTGATCCAATTAAGTACGATTTGCTTTTTGAGCGTTTCTTAAATCCCGATCGTGTATCCATGCCTGATATTGATATTGATTTTGATGATGAAGGCCGAGGTCGTGTTATGGATTATGTAATTGAAAAATACGGACAAAAACAGGTTGCACAAATTATTACCTATGGTAAAATGGCAACAAAATCGGCGATTAGAGATACAGCTCGTGTTTTAGATTTGCCGCTATTTGAAGCCGATAGAATTGCAAAATTAATTCCTGGAATGATGCCTTCTAAATGGAATTTAGCCCGTTTTATTGCTGAAGATGAATCAGATGTTAAAAAAGCATTGCGATCTGAAGAATTTGAAAAAGTACAAGAGTTAATTAACATTGCTAACGGTGAAGATTTAGCGGGAGAAACTATTCAGCAAGCAAAAATATTAGAAGGATCGCTTCGAAATACAGGTGTTCATGCTTGTGGTGTAATTATTACACCTTCTGATATTACTAATTTCGTTCCGGTTACAACAGCAAAAGATTCTGATTTATATCTTACACAATTTGACAACTCTGTAGCAGAAAGTGCAGGTTTATTAAAAATGGACTTCTTAGGTCTAAAAACGTTGACCTTAATTAAAGATACGGTTAAGTTAGTTAAATATAGAAATGGTATCTTTTTAGATCCGGACACTTTTCCTATTGACGATGCTAAAACGTATGAGTTATTCCAAAGAGGAGAAACAGTTGGTATTTTCCAATATGAATCTCCTGGAATGCAGAAATACATGAAAGAATTAAAGCCAACGGTTTTCGGAGATTTAATTGCAATGAATGCATTGTATCGACCTGGACCATTGGAGTATATTCCTTCTTTCGTAAGAAGAAAAAACGGAGAAGAAGAAATAAAATACGATTTAGATGCTTGTGAAGAGTATTTAGGAGAAACCTATGGAATTACAGTTTACCAAGAGCAAGTAATGCTTTTGTCTCAATCTTTGGCTGATTTTACCAAAGGTGAGGCTGATGTATTGCGTAAAGCAATGGGTAAAAAGCAAAAAGACGTTCTAGATAAAATGAAACCGAAATTCGTAGAACAGGCTTCTGCAAAAGGTCACGATGCTACAATTTTAGAGAAGATTTGGAAAGACTGGGAAGCTTTTGCGAGTTATGCTTTTAATAAATCGCATTCTACTTGTTATGCTTGGATTGCTTATCAAACAGCTTATTTAAAAGCGCATTTTCCTGCCGAATATATGGCAGCGGTACTTTCAAATAACATGAACGACATTAAGCAAGTTTCTTTCTTTATGGAAGAATGTAAACGAATGGGATTACAAGTTTTGGGTCCAGATGTAAATGAATCATATTATAAATTTACCGTAAATGAAGATTATGCTGTTCGTTTTGGAATGGGAGCAATAAAAGGTGTTGGTGCTAGCGCGGTAGACACTATAGTTCAAAATAGAAAAGACGGAAAATACAAATCCATATTTGATGTTGCTAAGAAAATTGATTTAAGAGCAGCGAATAAAAAAGCATTTGAAAGTTTGGCTTTAGCAGGTGGTTTTGATGGCTTTGGAGACACACATAGAGCGCAATATTTTCATGATGAAGGAGACGGAATTACCTTTTTAGAAAAAGCGGTTAAGTATGGTGCTAAGTTTCAAGAAAATGAAAATTCATCGCAAGTAAGTTTATTTGGTGATGCATCTGATGTGCAAATTCCAGAACCAATTGTCCCGCCTTGTGAGGAATGGAGTACTATGGAGAAGTTGGCAAAGGAAAAAGAGGTTGTTGGTATTTATATCTCGGGGCATCCGCTTGATGATTATAAATATGAAATGAAATATTTTTGCAACACCAAATTAGAGCATTTAAAGGATTTGAATGCGTTTGTGGGAAAGAATGTAAGTATTGGCGGCATCATTACTAAAATAGAACACAGAACTGCTAAAAATGGTAAAGGATGGGCAATGTTTACTTTAGAGGGTTACGATGAAAGTTACGATTTTAGAATATTTGGAGAAGAATATTTGAAGTTTCGACATATGTTTATTCAAAACAATTTTACTTTTATAAAGCTTGTTGTGAAAGAAGGATGGACAAATGCTGAAGGCAAGAAAGGAGATCCTAGAATGCAGTTTATAGCAGTACAATATTTACAAGATGTACTAACTACTTTTGCTAAAAAATTAATTCTGCAACTTAATGTTGCTGATTTAAGTGAAAAATTAGTTTATGCACTTCAAGATTTGTTTTCAAGAACGAAAGGAGATCATCAAGTTACCATGGAAGTAATGGAACTTCAAAAGGTAAAAAGAATGGTGGCTTCTGAAGTGATTGTAGAAAGCGAAGAAGATGAACCTTCAACTACAGAAGAAGAATCTAATGAAAATGCAATTTTAGAAACCGAAATAGAAGAAATTCAAGTAGTAACAAAATTAGTCATGCCAAGTAGAAAGCTGAAAATTAAAATTTCTAATGAATTACTTCAGGAATTAGAACGTATGCAAATTAACTTTAAATTGAATTAGTGTTAACTGGCTAACAATATGTTTTGGCTTAATTATTGAACTTTGTGTCAAATAAAATAAACAAACATGAAAAATATTTTTAAAATCGTAACTCTTTTATTTTCTGTTGTTTCATTTGCGCAAATAGCAGATAAAGCAGAAAATGTAAGTCCGTTACTTATTGGAGAAAAAATTCCAAATGTGATATTGCATGACGCAAATGGCAAAGAAGTAAAAACAAAAGACATTTTTGATAAAAAGACAGTTCTTGTGGTGTATCGTGGTGGTTGGTGTCCTTATTGTAATTCACAATTAGCCGATATGCAAGAAATTGAAAAAGACATTATCGCTTTAGGTTATCAAGTAATTGCAATTAGTCCAGATGCGCCAAGTTTTCTAAAACAAACTTTAGATAAAAAAGAACTTCAGTATAAATTATATTCAGATAGTGAAGGTGTTTTTTCTCAAGCTTTGGGAATAGCATTTGCAAGAGAAAAACCAAAATTAGACAAATACTCAGAAGGTAAAAATCCAGGCTTTCTTCCAGTTCCTACAGTTTATGTGTTAAGTGAAAAACAAGAAATTGAGTTCATGTATATTAATCCAAATTATGGGACGCGTTTAAAAGGCGATTTATTATTAGCGGTTTTAAAACACTTATAGTATCATTTTTTAAAATGGGGCTATAGTTAAAAGCAATTCATTTATTTGTATTCCTTAAAAATAAATGGTTATTTTTGTTTCAGTAATTAAATAATATTAAATTAACAGATATGGCATTAGCAATTACAGACGCTACTTTTGAAGAAGTAGTATTAAAATCAGATAAACCAGTAGTAGTAGATTTTTGGGCTGCTTGGTGTGGGCCATGTAGAATGGTTGGACCGGTTATCGATGAGGTTTCTGCAGATTATGAAGGTAAAGCAGTAGTAGGAAAAGTTGACGTAGATGCAAATCAAGAATTTGCAGCAAAGTACGGTGTAAGAAATATTCCTACAGTATTAATTTTCCAAAACGGAGAAGTAGTAGGACGTCAAGTTGGAGTTGCTCCAAAGAAAACATATACAGATGCAATCGACGCATTATTGTAATAAAACATGTAATTGAAAAAGAAAATGAAGCCCAGCGAAAGTTGGGCTTTTTTATTTACAAAATTTCAGTTTATCTTTGAGAGATGAAGATTGAAAATCAATTAGAAAAAATATCCAGTTTTGAACATCTTGAACTCTTGGCAAAACAAGTGGTTGAAGGTTTTATTTCGGGAATGCATAAAAGTCCGTTTCATGGTTTTTCTGCTGAGTTTGCCGAACATAAAATATACAATCCAGGAGAAAGCACCAAGCATATAGATTGGAAATTATTTGCAAAAACAGACCGACTTTATACAAAACGCTATGAGGAAGAAACCAATATGCGTTGTCATTTAATTATTGACAACTCCTCTTCGATGCATTATCCTGTTTTAAAGTTAAATCAAGGCTTTTACGAAAGTAAAATAGGGTTTTCGGTGTTGGCTTCTGCGGTTTTAATGAATTTGCTTAAAAAACAACGTGATGCTGTTGGTCTTAGTGTTTATTCCGACGAATACGAATATTATGCACCAGAAAAAGGAAGCGAACGGCATCACCGCATGCTTTTAGATAAGTTGGAATCGGTTTTAGAAAACACCAAACAATCAAAGAATACAGATACGGTTGCTTATTTGCATCAAATTGCCGAAAAAATGCACCGTCGTTCTATGGTGGTTTTGTTTACAGATATGTTTCAAAATACAAATGAAGAAGAAATTTTCAAAGCATTACAGCATTTAAAGCACAACAAGCATAAAGTAATTGTGTTTCATGTTTATGATGAAAAATCAGAGCTTAAGTTAGACTATGATGGAGTTCCTAGAAAGTTTATTGATGTTGAAACCGGAGAAACCATAAATTTATATACAGATCAGAATAAAGAAGATTATGAAAAAGAAGTAAGCTCATTTTTTAAAAAGGTTGAAAATAATTGTATGCAGTATAAAATTCAGTACGTTCCTGTATCTGTTGGTGAAAATTTTCAAAAAATAATGACTACATATTTGGTTGAAAAACAAAGGTTTGGCTAGTGGAGTTAAAAAAACTTTAATTTTTTTTAAAAAAAGGTTTGGAATATTAAAATTCCGTCCTATATTTGCACTCGCAATAAGGCACTGGTTTGGTAGTTCAGTTGGTTAGAATACATGCCTGTCACGCATGGGGTCGCGGGTTCGAGTCCCGTCCAGACCGCTAAATTGGGAAGAGCACTTCAGAAATGAGGTGCTTTTTTGCCCAATAAAAGCATCAAAAACAGTTGTGTTGTTTACGCTGCGACTTTGTAACTCGTAGCAGGTTTAGTAGTTAGACCAATGAAAAGCTTTCCAAACATTCTGAATTATCAGAATTTGGATGGCTTTTTTGATTTTAAGCACTTTTGTAAAAAAAAGTTATTAATGGCACAATATTATTTGATGTAGAAGTTCATTAGAAATATTAAATCAAAATAAATGATAGTAAAATCGGCGAGGAATTAAAACCAAATATCCCAATTTTTCCAAACCAAACTTAAAAACAAGCCTAAATAAGCAAAACAAACCACAAGTTTTATAAAAGTTCCGGCGAGGAATCCTAAAAACGAACCCGTTGCGGCTTTTAATGCTCTATTTTGATCTTTCTTGTCGTAAACAAGTTCTCCAATTAGTGCGCCAACAAAGGCGCCAATGATAAATCCTATTGGCGGAAAAAACAAACCTATTATTAATCCAATATTGGTTCCCCAAATACCGTATGTACTTCCTCCAAATCGTTTGGTACCTTTGGCAGGAATAATATAATCTAAAATGGCTACGAACAATGCTATAAAAAGTGTTATGCCTAAAACCCAATAATTTATTTCTATTCCTTTTGTAATATATAAAAGCAATAATCCAACCCAACTGATAGGCGGTCCTGGTAAAACTGGTAATAAACTACCAAGTATGCCAATAATCATAAAGCAAAAACCGGTTATTAATAAAAAGTATTCCATAAATTATTTCTATTTTTGGCAATGAATATTTACAAATTTAATTGTTATTCAAAATTAAATGTATAAAAAGCTAAGTTTATTTTTTGTTTTTCTTTTGTTTTCTTGCCAATACTTTGATGCAAAAGCACCAGATGAAAATGTATTGTTGCAAGAAGAATTGAAAAAAATCAATTGGTCTGAAGTGGATCAATATCCAAGTATTTTTAACTGTGATACCATTCAAGATGTAACAATACAAAAACAATGTTTTTTTGATAATTTAATTAAAACAATACAAGAACAAATAGGAGTTGATACAATACAAGTTATGTATCCTGAAGTTGATACCATAGATATTAAAATTACTATTAATCCTGATGCAACTTTGAACTTTGAAGCCCAGCAACCAAAAGACAGCATTACGTACGATTTTGTAAAAATTGACAGTATTTTAAAGAATAGATTGTCTGATTTTCCAAAGGTTGAACCAGCAATTAAAAGAGGAATTAAAGTAAAAACACAATTTGTAGTTCCGGTAATAATTAAAGTTACGGAGTAATTTATTTATTGAACGTTCTACCTTTCCATTCATACTTTCCAAAAAGTGCATACAAAGCAACTGAAGAACTAAAAATAGGATACAAAAACGAACTTGCTAAAATCCAACTCAGCTTGGTTTTAAAAAAGTGAGCAGTTTTTTGAAGAAGTATCAAATCAACCAAAAGTTTACTTCCTATAAAAAGCATAAAATAGTTTTGGTCTAGTTTTCCAATGAGCCAAAGCGTAAAAACAAGAATCCAACATAAATTTGTGGCAAAAACAAGTAAGGCAAGTGTTTTTCCAAAAACAGAAGTATAACCTGTGCTTTTTGCAGCCCAACGGACGCGTTGCATAAAAAGTTCTTTCCAAGTGTTTACAGTTTGTGTTGCAACGATACTTTTAGAATCATATAAAAACCCAACCGACTTTGGTGCTTTTAAAATCGCTTTTTGTAACAAGAAAACATCATCGCCACTTGCAATGTTTTCATTTCCATTAAAACCATTTAATTCTTGGAAAAATGATTTCGAATAAGCAAAATTTGCTCCATTACACATAAACGGTTTCCCTATTCCAAAACTCCCAACAGTAGCGCCTTGTAAACTCAAAAAATCTAAGGTTTGAAAAGCGGCTAAAAAGCCTTTTTTGGGCAAATAAGTTACGCCAGCCGCAATCATTTTTAGATGGCTATTTTGAATATAATTGTCAATAGAAAGCAACCAATCTTTTTGAACTAAACAATCGGCATCAGTAGTAATAATCCAATCGTTTTTAGCAATTTCAATAGCAGTTTCTATTGCATCTTTTTTGGGTGAACCTGATTTTTT
>CAZLGK010000009.1:0-39695 GCA_964559365.1 uncultured Flavobacterium sp. | reverse complement strand
GAAGAAGTTAAAAAACTTTTAGAAGACATTAACTACCTTTCTCAAGACTAAAATTATTTTATTTAGAATTATCATTTTGTTTTTCTAAATAATAGCTACATTTGTATTTTAATTCAATCTAAATAAGAGTGAGCGTTCTACTTTCAGATTTAAAAATTGGCGAAAAAGCAATAATACTTGATGTGAACATCGAAGAAATTCCATTAAAATTAATTGAAATGGGTTGTTTGCCAGGAAATGAAGTTCAATTAGTACAAAAAGCCCCTTTTGGAGACCCTTTATATTTTAATATAAATGATTCTCATGTAGCCATAAGAAAAGAAACTGCAATTGAAGTTACTATAAGTATAGAAAAACAGATATAATTTAATGCACAACACTACCATAAAAGTCGCTTTAATTGGAAACCCAAATGTGGGTAAAACTTCTGTTTTCAATCAATTAACAGGGCTTAATCAACAAGTTGGAAACTACCCTGGAATAACTGTAGAAAAGAAAGAAGGAATTTGTAAACTAACTTCAAATGCAAAAGCTAAAATAATTGACCTTCCAGGAACTTACAGTTTAAATGCAAATTCAATTGATGAAAACGTAGTTATTGAACTACTTTTAAACAAAAATGATATAGATTACCCAGATGTTGCGGTAGTTGTTACTGAAGTTGAAAATTTAAAAAGAAATCTACTTTTATTTACTCAAATAAAAGATCTAGAGATACCTACTATTCTTGTAATTAATATGAGCGATAGAATGGTATTAAAAGGAATAGAATTAGATATTTCCTTTCTAGAAAAAGAACTTAATACAAAAATCGCGTTAGTAAGTTCTAGAAAAAATACTGGAATTGAAAAACTAAAAGAATTAATCCAAGATTACAAAAACCTATCAACTGAACCATGTCTTCATGCTTCTAGTATTGACCCTGATTATTTTGATAAATTAAGAAAAACATTTCCTAATCAATTACTTTATAAACTTTGGTTGGTAATCACACAAGATGTAAATTTTTTAAATTTAGAAAGAAATGAAATTAAAAGTTCTTTCACAAAATCACATGCAGATTTAAAACGTTTACAACAAAAAGAAACAATCAAAAGATACCAATTTATAAACAATACTTTAAAAATTGGACAGTCAATTGACAAAACAAAAGCATCAGACTTTCAAGGTAAATTAGACAGAATATTAACGCATAAAGTTTTTGGGTATATAATATTCTTTGGAATTTTAATGATTATTTTTCAATCATTATTTGACTGGAGTAGCATACCTATGGATTTTATCGATGAAACTTTTGCAAATTTAAGTTCTTTTGCAAAGACAAATTTACCTCCTGGAGAATTTACCAATTTAATAAGTGAAGGGTTGATTCCAGGTGTAGGAGGAATAGTTATTTTTATCCCTCAAATTGCATTTTTATTTTTATTTATTTCTGTATTAGAAGAAAGTGGATACATGAGTAGAGTAGTGTTTTTAATGGATAAAATAATGCAAAAATTTGGTCTTTCAGGAAAAAGTATTGTACCGCTAATTTCAGGAACTGCTTGTGCAATTCCGGCCATAATGAGTGCAAGAAACATAGAAAATTGGAAAGAAAGATTAATAACTATTTTAGTTACACCCTTTACAACGTGCTCCGCGAGATTGCCAGTTTATGCTATTTTAATTTCGTTAATTATTCCAGAAAAAAGAATATTAGGCTTTTTAAGCCTACAAGGATTAACATTAATGTTTTTATATCTAATTGGATTTGGATCAGCTGTATTTTCTGCTTACTTATTAAACAAAACGTTAAAACTAAAATGTAAATCATACTTTGTGGTTGAAATGCCAAGTTATAAAATTCCAATGTTTAAAAATGTAGGAATTAATGTTATAGAGAAAACAAAAGCTTTTGTAGCTGGCGCTGGAAAAATAATATTAGCACTTTCAGTAATTTTATGGTTCTTAGGTTCACATGGGCCAACTGAAAATTTTGATAATGCTGAAGAAATAGTTACTAGAGATTTAATTATTTCAAAAACAAACCTAAACCCAGACTTAGTTGAAACAAAAGTCAATGCTTATAAGTTAGAGCATTCTTATATTGGAGTACTTGGGAAAACAATTGAACCTGTAATTCGTCCTCTTGGATACGATTGGAAAATTGGAATAGCAGTATTAAGCTCATTTGCTGCAAGAGAAGTTTTTGTAGGTACTTTAGCAACTATATACAGTGTTGGAAATCATAATGAAGAAGAGTCAACGATTAAAAATAAAATGGCTGCCGAAATTCATCCTGTTACGGGAGACAAAATATTTAATTTTGCAACAGGTGTTTCCCTATTATTATTCTATGCTTTTGCAATGCAATGCGTAAGTACTTTAGCCATTATAAAAAAAGAAACTAATTCATGGAAATGGCCTATAATTCAGTTAGTTTTCATGACTGGATTAGCATACATAGTTTCATTAATAGCTTATCAAGTTTTAAAATAAAAATATGCAAACAATTTTAGTTTATGTAACATTAGCGATAGCTGTAGGGTTTTTAATAAAAATGTTTTTTTGGAAAAAAAAACCAAAGAAATCAAAACCATGTGGTGATGATTGTGCATGTCATTAATTATTTTTCAAAATCAATCTTTAATTTATAGTCTTTTAAACTAATTTCTGCTTCCTGCATTTTTCCGGGTAGTATTTCAATTCTTTTAATTTTTATATTTGAAATATATTTTTCTAAAAAAAGTTTATTACTGGAAAAATTATTAAAACTTACAATCATCTTTTCTTCTTTGAGAAAAACCTTTTGTTTATATACCGAAACAAACAACTCAACTTCGCCAGCCCATATGCAGTCTAAGCCTTCAGGACAACGAGTATCAGAATTAACTTTTGAAATAACTATTTCATAATCATTCCCAATTTTAACATTAGAAACGGTATTTACAATTATAGTATTAATTGAAGGTCTTGCTGCACAACCAATCAAAATAATAAATGTACTAATAAATGTAAAATGTTTCATTTCCTTAAATTATACTACATTGACCATTCAACAAATTTAGGCAATATACTTACTGTAATATAAACTAAAAACAGAATGTTATTCTTAAAAAGAATTCAATATTAAATAAAAACAAAAATTACAGAAAACAATATAACAATATATTAGTTAATAATTTATAAAAACAATAATTAATTTGACATAAAAATGATTTAATTAAAAGTAAATGTTTAAAAAAGTAAATAAGTAAAAAAAAGAGATTGTTTTTATTTATAATTTGTCTAAATAAGAATTATGAAGTACTTTTGTATTTAGAATTAATCTAAATTAAAACAAAAAATGAAACGCTTTTTAATTCCTATTTTATGCTTATTTGTTAATGTGAGTTTTTCGCAAAACGACAATACAACAATTAATGACACAGTAAAATACTTAAATCCTGTAACTGTTTTCTCAACCAAGAACACACCTGAAAGAATGCCAAAAATAAAGAACAACGCACTTTTTTCGGGAAAAAAAAATGAAGTTTTAAAATTATCAAACATCACTGGTAATCTTACTACAAATAATGCAAGAGAAATCTTTTCAAGAGTACCAGGAGTTACTGTATGGGAAAATGAAGGTTCTGGAATACAAATTAATGTTGGAGTTAGAGGACTTAGTCCTAACAGAAGCTGGGAACTTAATACAAGGCAAAACGGATATGATATTTCTGCAGATGTATTTGGTTATCCAGAAGCGTATTACAACCCTCCATTAGAAGCCGTAGAATCTATTGAGTTAATAAGAGGCGGAGCTTCTTTACAATATGGTCCACAGTTTGGAGGTATGTTAAATTACGTTTTAAAAAGAGAAACAAAAAAGGAATTTTCTTTTGAAACACAAAACACAGCAGGTAGTTATAATTTAATGAGTAGCTATAATGCAATTGGAGGAAAAATAAATAAATTTTCTTACTACGCCTATAATCATTCTAGAAATGCTGATGGTTGGAGAGACAACAATGAATATAAAGTTAGAAATTCTCATGTATTCTTACAATATGAATTTAATGAAAACACTAAAATATCAGCCGAATACACAAATATGAATTACAAATTGCAACAACCTGGAGGATTAACAGATGAGCAATATAACAACAATTCAAGACAATCTTTACGTGAAAGAAATTGGTTTGGAACACCTTGGAATGTATTTTCAATAAACTTTGACACAAAATTAAGTTCAAAATTAAGTTCAAATTATAAATTTTTTGGATTAATTGCTGAAAGAAATAGTGTTGGTTTTACAGCAACTCCAAATATTGAAGATGCAATTAATCCCATTACAAATTCTTTTGAAAACAGAAGAGTTGATCGTGATTTTTATAAAAATTTTGGATTTGAGAACAGAAACATATTAACTTATAATTTAGGAAAAACTCAAAACCACTTAGCTTTTGGAACAAGGTTATACACAGCTAATACAAGAAGGAAACAACAAGGAGTTGGTTCAACAGGTTTAGATTTTAATTTAAATATTGAAGGAGACTACCCTAGAAACTTAAATTTTAACACAGAAAACTTTACGTTATTTGCTGAAAACGAATTTAAAGTAACTGATTTTTTAAGCATTACTCCTGGTATTCGTTACGAATATATTAATTCTACAGCTGAAGGACAATTTGGACTTAACGGAAACACACCTGTTTATTTAGACGATAAAACTATTACAAGAAACAAACCTTTATTTGGTTTAGGTTTAGAATACAAAATAAAATCAACTAACTTATATGCGAATATTTCACAAGCGTATAGACCTGTGCTATTTTCAGATTTAACACCACCTGCTGTTACAGATGTTATAGACCCTAATTTAAAAGATGCTAGTGGTTTTAATGCAGATTTAGGATATAGAGGAAATATAAAAAATTACTTGAATTTTGACTTTAGCTTCTTTTATTTAAGCTACAACAACCGTGTTGGAGGTGTCAGACAATTTATAAACAATGACCCTACTCAAGGTACTTTTCTTTATAGAACAAACTTAGGAGAAACTGTAAACAAAGGAATTGAAAGTTTTTTCAACTTTAATATTACTCGCTTTTTTCAAATTGAAGAGCATTATGGCAACCTAGATATATTTACCACTTTAAGTTTTATTGATTCTAGATATACAGATTTTAAAACTTACACAACAACAGGCACTGCTCCTAATACAGTTATAACAGAGGGTAATTTATCAGGTAACCGTGTAGAGAATGCACCTAGATATATACACAATTTTGGAATAACTTGGAGTAAAAATAAATTTACAAGTACATTACAATATAAAATGTCTGGACAAGTATTTACAGATGCAAATAACACCGTTACCCCATCGAGCAATGGCGTAACAGGTTTATTAGAAGGATATAACTTATTAGACTTGTCTTCTGAGTATAAATTTTTGAAAAACTACAATATTAGAATGGGCATCAACAACCTAACTAATGAAAAATATGCCACTAGAAGAGCTGGTGGATATCCTGGACCAGGAATATTACCTGGTGAAGGAAGAACATTTTTTGTATCTATTGGGGCTAAATTATAATACTTTATGGGTTTTCATTTATATGAAAACCCATATTTTTTTAACCTAAAGCAACATCTAATGACATCATCACAATAAACCCACCAATAAAACCAAGAGTTGCTATATCAGTATTTTTGTCTTGTTGAGTTTCTGGGATAACTTCTTCAACTACAACAAAAATCATAGCTCCAGCAGCAAAAGCCAATGCGTAAGGTAAAATTGGAGTAAAGAAAGTAACCGCAACAGCACCAACAACACCCGCAATTGGTTCTACGATTGCAGACGCTTGACCATACATAAAGCTTTTTCTTCTACTCATTCCCATTCTTCTTAGCGGCATTGATACAGCTATACCTTCTGGAAAGTTCTGAATTCCGATTCCAATAGCTAAGGTTAATGCTCCAGCAATAGTGGCCTCAGGAACTCCTGCTGCAACACCTCCAAATAAAACCCCAACAGCTAAACCTTCTGGAATATTATGCAAAGTAATCGCTAATACGAGTAAGGTAGTTTTTTGCCAGGGAGATTTAATCCCTTCACTTTCTTTAAAATTAATATGCAAATGAGGTAAAGTCTTGTCTAACGCAAATAAAAACAAAGCCCCCATTAAAAAACCAATTGCTGCTGGCATTACTTTAACAAAACCTTCCCCCTCACTCATTTCTATTGCTGGAGCAAGTAAACTCCAATAACTTGCAGCAACCATTACTCCTCCAGTAAATCCAAGCATTCCATCTAAAACTACTCTGTTCATATTCTTAAAGAAAAAAACAAAAGAAGCTCCAGCAGCTGTTACTAACCATGTAAACATTGTAGCATAAAAAGCTGCCAAAACAGGATCGATACTCTCTAAATATTCAACTATATCTTGAAACATAATTATTGTACGTATAAATTACTAGCTATTTTATTGGATATGGTGATGAGATTATTATTTATTTCTACTTGTAAAGTATCATCAAAACTTTCTTTTTCAAGAACTTTAAAAGTAGAACCTAAAGCTATTTGTTGTTTGTCTAAGTATTGTAAAAATTCAGGTGAAGAATCCTTAACTCCTACGCATTTATATAAAATATTTAAAGCAGCTTCTGAGAGCAACTGTTTTTGAAGCTTTACAATTTCTCCTTTTTCGTTTGGAATTGGATCACCATGAGGGTCAAAAGAAGGAAAATTTAAAAATGAATCTAACTTATTGATTAATTTTTCTGATTTAATATGTTCTAATTCTTCAGCAATTTCATGAACTTCATCCCAAGAAAAATTTAATTTATCAACCAAGAAAACTTCCCACAAACGATGTTTTCTTACAATCATTTTAGCTGTTAATGTTCCTTTTTCTGTCAAAGTAACTCCTTGATACTTTTTATATGAAACCAGATCTTTATCTGCTAATTTTTTTAACATATCTGTTACAGAGGACGCTTTAGTATCTAACATACCTGCAATTGCATTGGTATTTACACCTTTAGGAGAAACCAACGATAAATGATAAATAACTTTTAAATAGTTCTCTTCTGAAATAGTCATTTGATAATATTTTTAACAAATATAAACAATTTATTTTTGTGTAATAAAATTTTATTTTTAGTTTTGTCTAAATTTTATTTTTAATAATGAAAAATATTTTTTTTATACTCGCATTAACTTCTTCTATTTTATCATACTCTCAAACCATCATTAATGGCAATGTAACGAACAATTCTGAAGCTCTAGCATTTGTTACTATTTATATTATTGAACTGAAAAAAGGAACTGAAACAGATATAAACGGACAATATAAATTAAAAGATATTCCAAATGGCTTATATACAATTAGTTATTCTATAATAGGTTTCAAAACAAAAAGGGAAAAAATATCAATAAATAATGAAAAAGAAATAGAGCTTAATGTTGAATTAACTGAAAACAACCTACTTAATGACATTGTTGTTACAGGAACTTTAAAAGAGGTGTCTAGACTAGAAACTTCTGTTCCTGTTGAAGTTTATACTACAAAATTCTTAAAGAAAAACCCAACGTCTAATATGTTTGAAGCTCTTCAAAATGTAAATGGAGTTCGTCCACAGTTAAACTGTAGTATTTGTAACACAGGTGACATTCATATTAATGGCCTAGAAGGACCATACACTATGGTTACTATAGATGGAATGCCAATTGTTAGCGGCTTATCTACAGTCTATGGATTATCAGGAATTCCAAATTCATTAATTGAAAGAATTGAAATTGTAAAAGGCCCTGCTTCTTCATTATACGGGAGTGAGGCAGTTGGAGGATTAATTAATATAATCACAAAATCACCAACTATAGCTCCAAAATTTTATGCGGATCATTTTACTACTTCTTGGTTAGAGCACAACATAGATATTGGCGCTAAATATAAAATTGGAAAAAAAATAAATTCACTTTTGGGAATAAACTACTTTAACTATTCAAATCCAATAGACAATAACAATGATAATTTTACAGATTTAACTTTACAAGATAGAATTTCTATTTTCAATAAAGTTAATTTTCTAAGGAAAAACAATAAAGAATTTAGTATTGCTGGTAGATTTTTTTATGAAGACCGTTGGGGTGGAGAAATGCAATGGAATAAAAGTTACCGAGGAGGAAGCGAAGTTTATGGAGAAAGCATTTACACAACTCGTTATGAATTATTAGGAAAATACCAATTACCCGTTTCTGAAAATATTTTTGTGTCTTTTTCTTATACAAATCATGATCAAAATTCGGTTTATGGAAACACCTATTTTTTAGCTCAGCAAGAAATTGCATTCGGACAAATAACTTGGGATAAAAAAACAAAAAACCATGATCTATTATTTGGGAGTGCAATTAGATATCAATTCTATAATGACAATACAACTGCTACTTTAAATTCAGAAGAAACAAAAATTAATAGCTTATTCATTCAAGACGAAATTAAAATCAGTAAAAAACAAGGCGTTTTAATAGGATTAAGATATGATTACAACAACGTACACGGTCCTATAGTAACTCCAAGATTAGCATACAAATGGAAACCAACAGAAAAATCTGTTTTCAGAATTAATGCAGGGACAGGATTTAGAGTTGTAAATTTATTTACTGAGGAACATGCATCCTTAACAGGCTCTAGAGATGTTATTATAACAGAAAACTTAAGACCTGAAAAATCATACAACATCAACATTAACTATCTTAGAAAAAATAATTTCAAAAACGGAATTAAATCTATTATAGAGATATCAAGTTGGTATACTCATTTTACAAATCAAATTTTACCCGATTACGACACAAATCCAAATCAAATTATATACTCTAACTTAAATGGGTATTCTAAAACAATTGGAGTTAACGGAAATATAGATTTAATTTTTCCATTTGGATTAAAGACAATGGTTGGTTTTACATTCTTAGATTCAAAAAACAAAAATAACGGAATTATTAGTATGCCAATATTAACAGAAAAATATAGCGCAACTTGGGGAATTACTTATGACATCGTAAAATGGCATTTGTCTATAGACTACACTGGAAATTTATACGGACCAATGCGATTACCGTTACTTGGCGAATTAGACCCAAGGAGAGAATACTCACCTATTTGGAGTATACAAAACATACAATTTACATATAAAAAATTCAATAATTTTGAGTTTTATGGAGGAATAAAAAACTTTTTAAACTGGACTCCTAACAATGGAAACTCATTTATAATAGCAAGAGCGAATGATCCATTCGACAACAATGTAACATTTGATCCTACTGGTAATGCAATTTCAACCCCTAACAATCCTTATGGCCTAACATTTGATGCAGGATATATGTATGGATCAAATCAAGGAATTAGGGGTTTTATTGGAATTAGGTATAATTTTGAATAATCAAACCATAACAAATCTTTATGACTATTATCTATTTTCAATTCTTAAAACTTTGTAACTTTGTAAATACAATTTAAAACAATACAATATGTATCCAGAAGAAATGATAAAACCAATGAGAGCAGAACTAACTGACGCTGGTTTTCAAGAATTATATAATGCTGAAGATGTTAATAGTGCTCTTGCTAATGAAGGAACAACTCTAGTAGTTATTAACTCTGTTTGTGGCTGCGCAGCAAGAAATGCTAGACCAGGAGCTAAAATGAGTTTAGATAACGCTAAAAAACCAACACAGACAGTAACTGTTTTTGCAGGTGTGGACAAAGAAGCTGTAGATAAAGCAAGAGAACATATGTTCCCTTTTCCTCCTTCTTCACCTTGTATGGCATTATTTAAAAATGGAGAATTAGTTCATATGTTAGAGCGCCATCACATAGAAGGACGTCCTGCTGAATTAATTGCAGAAAATCTTAAAGACGCCTATAACGAGTACTGCTAATACTATGCTAGCATATTATAAAAACCATCAATTTTGATGGTTTTTTTTATTTTATACTATACCTTTGTTAAAAAATTTGATTTCAACATGCAAAAAATAGTATCCTACCCAATATCAATAGTGTATGCCACATTATTTATATTTTGGTTGATAGTATTTCATCCTATACAATGGATTTGTTATAATTTATTTGGATATAACGCTCATAGATGGAGTGTTGCTGTAATGAACTTTTTCTTGTTAAGAACATCTCATCTCTTAGGAGCATCTTATTCGTTTGAAGGAAGAGAAAAATTACCAAAAAACGTTCCATTAGTAATAGTCTCAAATCATCAAAGTTTACATGACATTCCAGCTGTAATATGGTTTATGCGTGCTTGGCATCCAAAATTTATTAGCAAAAAAGAATTAGGTAAAGGCATACCAAGTGTGTCATATAATTTACGAGTTGGAGGTTCTGCTTTAATAGACAGAAATGACGGAAAACAAGCCTTAGGGGAAATAAAAAAGACTGCCGAATACATTAATAAGAACAATTATTCTGTAATGATTTTTCCAGAAGGAACTAGAGGTAAAAAAGGAATACCAAAGTCTTTTTCAATTAATGGGTTAAAAATGCTTTATAAATTTGCTCCAGACGCATTCTTTGTTCCAATAACAATTAATAATTCTTGGAAGATGAATAAATACGGGAAATTCCCAATGGGTTTAGGAAGTAGAATTACATTTCAGATTCATGAACCCTTAAAAATTTCAGATTATAATTTTGAGGAAATATTTGAAAAAACAGAAACTATTATAAAAGAACATATAAAAACAACATAATGTCGATACAAAACGTACGTTTAGAAGTAATGCAATTTCTTGAAAAGAAAATTGACAGCTTCGTTGAGGAATATTTAATTCCAGTTGAAAAAATTTGGCAACCAACTGATTTACTTCCTAATTCAGAAGGAGAAAATTTTATAGAAGAGGTAAAAGAACTGAGAGAAATTGCAAAAGATTTACCTTATGACTTTTGGGTAACTTTAGTAGGAGATACAATTACCGAAGAAGCCTTGCCTACATATGAAACATGGTTAATGGATGTCGAAGGAGTTAAACAAAAAGGAGAAGAAGGCGACAATGGTTGGGCAAAATGGTTACGCCAATGGACAGGTGAAGAAAACCGACACGGAGATGTTTTAAATAAATATTTATATCTATCAGGAAGAGTAAATATGAGAGAAGTAGAAATTACAACGCAACATCTTATAAACGACGGTTTTGACCCTGGAACGGGAAGAGATCCATATAAAAATTTTGTTTTTACAAGTTTTCAAGAATTAGCCACATACGTTTCACATAACCGAGTTGCTCAAATGGCTAAGAAATATGGAGATAACAAACTATCCAAAATGTGTCGTTTAATTGCTGGAGACGAAATGCGTCATCATCATGCATATAGTCATTTTGTAAAAAAAATATTTGAAATTGACCCAAGTGAAATGATGTTGTCTTTTCAATATATGATGAAAAATAAAATAAACATGCCTGCTCAACTAATACGTGAATCGGGAGACAAAATAGGAAGTGCTTTTGAAGAATTTTCAAATTCTGCGCAACGTATAGGTGTATACACAGCCATGGATTATGTAGATATAATGCAGAAATTAATTGACAAGTGGGAAATTGAAAAAGTTGGCAACTTAACAGATGAAGCTGAAAAAGCAAGAGATTATCTAATGAAACTACCTGCACGTATGGCTAGAATTTCAGAAAGATTAATTACTCCTGAACAACAACACATATTTAAATGGGTTGAACCCGCAAAATTATAAATAGAATAATATTATTATCTTTGAAAGTGGCTTATTCTTATTTTTTTGAAAAGCCACTTTTTTTGAAGTTAACCAATGAGCAATACAATAGAAAACACTATACTTTTCGTAAAAAATCAACTTAAAAATGCTGAGAGCGGTCATGATTGGTTTCATATAGAACGAGTATACAAGAATGCTTTATTAATAGCAGAAAAAGAAGAAAACAAAAATCTAGAAGTTATTAAACTTAGTGCTTTACTTCATGATATCGCTGACAGTAAATTTCATAATGGAGACGAAACCATTGGACCAAAAGTGGCTCGTGCTTTTTTAGAAAAAGAAAAGGTAGATGAAGAAACAATTACACATGTTATTCAAATAATTGAAAACATTTCCTTTAAAGGCGGAAATTTTGAAAAGAAATTTTCTTCAATAGAGCTAGATATTGTGCAAGATGCTGATAGACTTGACGCTCTTGGTGCTATAGGAATTGCCAGAACATTTAATTATGGTGGATTTAAAAACAGGTCTATTTATAATCCAAATATTGCTCCCAAGTTTAACATGAGCAAAGAAGAATATAAAAATAGTAAAGGGCCAACAATTAACCATTTTTATGAAAAACTGTTGCTTTTAAAAGACAAGATGAATACTGAAAGTGGAAAAAAAATAGCTAAAGAACGCCATCTATTTATGGAACATTTTTTATCACAATTTTATGCAGAATGGGAAGGAGAAAAATAATTAATAATTAAACTTATAACTATCTACAACCTCTAATCCAAAAAACCCCTCTTTTAAAGTATAACTAATGTGATATCCTTTTATCTCTGAAATATCTAGAAAAGTTCTCATGCCTAAATATTGTTCATATTTGTTTTCTTCTAAAACGATCAATGTAGTCTTACGACTTCCGCCTTTACTCCTTTCGCGCTTACTAAAAAATTCATATTCTTCAACTCTGGGATTACTAGAAAATTCGAAATTAACTATTAAGAAAACACTCAGTAATACAGTAAACAGTACTTCAATAATGTTTGATTTTTGTTTTAAAAATCTATTAATTATTATAGGTAAATAATTTAAAGCATAAAGAATTAGTAAAATATGTATACTAACTAGAGTTTTAAAACCGAAAGTAAAAAAAGTAATAATATTGAGGGTTAATAAAAAAAACAATAGAGTATTTAGATTTATAACAGCGTCTAATATTTCGTTTTTACCAAAATATATAAAATTCTTAAAAGTGTATTTAATTAAAGGAGATGTAAATATAAATAACACCAGGTACATTGCAATTCCTTGACCTTGGTATTTATGATACCAATAAAAGGGTAAAAAGAAAACAATCGCTATTGCAAGAATAACGATTGTCAATTTAAATATAGTTTCAAAGCTAGAAGTGCTTTCTTTATTTTTAAACATTAGTTTATAATGTATTATTTACCTGGAAAAACTGCTTTTCTTTTTTCTAAAAAGGCTGTTGTTCCTTCTTTAAAATCTTCTGTTCCAAAACAAGCTCCAAAATTCTCAATTTCTACCTTAAAACCATCAATTCCATCTGCATAGTTGGCATTTACAGCCTCAATAGCTTTTCCTATAGCTACACTTGAATTTCTAACTATTTTAGACGCAATTCCTTTTGTGAAATCTAACAATTCTTCTTGAACTACAACATGATTCACTAAACCATAATTTAATGCTGTGTTAGCATCAACCATTCCTGCGGTCATTATCATTTCCATTGCGCGTCCTTTTCCAACTAATTGTGATAAACGTTGAGTTCCCCCGTATCCTGGAATTACCCCTAATGTTACTTCTGGCAATCCCATTTTTGCATTATCTGAGGCTGTTCTAAAATGACAAGACATCGCCAATTCTAATCCGCCGCCTAATGCAAAACCATTTACTGCAGCAATAACTGGTGTACTTAAATTTTGAACATAATCAAACAACAAAGCTTGACCTTCGGCTGCTAACTTACCTCCGTTTTCTACTGAGAAATTTGCAAACTCAGAAATATCGGCTCCAGCTACAAATGCTTTTTCTCCGCTACCTGTAATAATTATAACTTTAACCTCTTTATCATCGTTTAATTCTTTAAAGCCATCATGCAATTCTTGAATTGTAGCTTTATTTAAAGCATTTAGTTTTGTTGGGCGATTAATAGTTACAACCGCAATACTTCCTTCTTTTTCGATTAAAATATTTTCCATTTTTGTATTATTTAGTAATTGGAAAAGAAACGATAAATTCTGTACCTTCTCCTAGTTTGCTATTAAATGTTATAGTTCCGTTATAGTTTTCAATAATGTTTTTTATAATTGCCAAACCTAGTCCCATGCCACTAGATTTAGTAGTAAATTTTGGTTCAAAAATTCGACTCTTATTATCTTCAGAAACTCCAATACCATTATCTTTTACTGAAATAATTACATTATTACTTTCTTGAAAAACAGTAACAAAAACAGATTTGTTTTCTTGCTCAACTGGTATAGATTGAATTGCATTTTTAACAAGATTAGTAATTACCCTTATTAACTGAGTTCTATCAAATCTTGCAATAATTTCATCGTTTAACCCTGAGAACTGAATGAAATTTTCATTAAAAATTTCCAAGGATAGTTTTACAATTTTTACAACATTTAAAGTTTCATTTTGTTGAGCAGGCATAGCTGCAAAATTTGAAAAAGCATTAGCCACAGCACTCATTGTGTCTATTTGTTGTATCAATGTTTTAGAGTAGTCTTCGAGTTTTAATTTTACATTAGGGTCTTTTTCATCAAACCTTCTTTGAAAATTTTGAACTGTTAAACGCATTGGGGTTAATGGATTTTTAATTTCATGTGCCACCTGTTTTGCCATCTCCCTCCAAGCCTGCTCCCTTTCGCTTTGTGCTAGTTTAATAGCACTTTCTTCTAATTTATCAACCATATTATTATATGATTCCACAAGTAAATTAATTTCTTGGCTCCCTTCTTGTAATTGAATTTTTTTATTTTGATGATTTAGGTTTGTTTCTTGGATTTTATCAGTAATAATTTTCAAAGATTTAGTTATATAACTTGATAAAAAATAAGAAAGTACTATTGCGATAATAAACATTAATGTATAAACCTGACCAAAACGAATAAGAAAATTTCTTAATTCATTTTTATAAAATTCAGTATCCTCTTCATATGGAAGGTTTAAAATAAAAAGGGGCTTAAATTTATTGTCTTTTATATAACTATATGAAGATCTATATTGCTGCCCATTAATTTCATCAAACTCAACATACCTTTTTTCAATGGTTGATCTTAATATTTTTAGAGTAGATTCTTTAATTTTAGGTTTTACCGTATCTAATTCAAATAAAGCTTTAGAGGTAATTAGACTATTCCCTTCTAAGTCGTACATGTTAATTTCTAAACTATGAATGTTTGATAATTCATGGATTCTATCTTTAAAAATTAAAGGAACGTTTTCTGTTGTTAAAGGATATGTTGTAGTTTGAAGGATATAATAGATATGCTCAACAATTGCATTTTCTTTTCTTTCTAATCGCTCTTGATGATATTCTTTTGCTTCATTTCTGAATTGATATATAGAAACTGAAGCAATTAAAATTGAAGCAATTAATGTTAAAAGAATCATAGATAAAAAGATTCTTACTCTTAAAGAAGTTTGCTTTATGTTGAAGAATTTAATCATCTTTTTTTTCTCTTATTCTTTTGTAAAATTTAAATCCCAACATAATTAAAATTGAAAAAACAAAGATTCCAATTACTCCAAAAATCCAATTAACTGCACTTTTTAAAATAACTAAAAAAACAACTGCAAAAAGAATTATTGTAGCTCCTTCGTTCCAAATTCTGAAAAAATTTGAAGTATGCTTTACTACATTTTTCTGCAATTGATTGAATATTTTATGGCATTTAATATGATATATATATAATAACAAAACAAATGCCAACTTTACATGCATCCATGGTTGTTGTAACCATGCAGGATTTAGATATAATAAATAAAAAGCAAAAACACTTGCTAAAACAGCACTCGGCCATGTTATAATATACCAAAGCCTATATTGCATTAATTGATATTGTTTAATTAAAATATCTTGCTCAGGTTGG
The DNA here is from genome assembly GCA_964559365.1 of uncultured Flavobacterium sp. GTDB lineage: Bacteria > Bacteroidota > Bacteroidia > Flavobacteriales > Flavobacteriaceae > Flavobacterium. Next base: position 23,874 of record CAZLGK010000009.1, on the reverse strand, counting down.
GGTTTTAGTTTTGCTTCTGCATGATATACAAATAGGCGAACAATATAAAATAATCCTGCAAACCATGTAATAACAAAAATTAAATGTAATGCTTTTATATAGTTATATTCCATCTTGTGCATGTGTTAATTTACGGTTCATTTCTCTTTTCAAAAAGTAACCTGTTACTATTGTTGCTAATACATCAGCTATAGGAAAAGATATCCATACTCCAAAAATACCATAATAATTTGGTAAAATTAAAATTAATGGAATTAAGAAAAAACCTTGTTTAGTTAAGGTTAACAAAAGAGCAGGAACTGCCTTACCAGCGGCTTGAAAATAAGCGGCACCAATAAGCTGAATTGCAATAATTGGTGATGCTCCAAAAACAATACGCAATGCATTTGGAGTTTGTTCAATAATATCTAAATCAGTTGAAAAAACAGCTACTATTGGCTCTGCTAAAACTAATATAACAATAAAAATAACTGTTGCCAATCCGGCTGCCCATTTTATTGAAGTTGATATAGATTCACTAACTCTAACATAATTTTTAGCACCATAATTGTATCCAGCAATAGGTAAAAACCCTTGAGTTACTCCTAATATTGGAAATAATGCAAACATCAACATTCTACTTATAATACCATAAACGGCTACAGAATGCTCTCCCCCATGCACAAAAAGAGTATGATTTAAAATTATTGACAAAATCGCCACAACTCCTTGTCGAGCAAAGGTTACAAATCCTAATGAGCCAATTTCCGAAACTATCTTTAAATCAATAAAATAGTGTTTTAATTGTAAGCGTAATTCACTTTTAAAAATGAAAAACCACAAAATAAAAGCAAAACACATAAAATAGGAAATGGAAGTAGCCAATGCTGCTCCAAACATACCTAAATCCATAAATTTAATAAATATAATATCTAAAATTATATTACTAAAAGCTGGAATTATCATGGCAATCATAGCAAATTTAGGCTTTCCTTCTGCTCTAATTACAGTATTACCCATCATACAAAGCGCTAAAAAAGGAACTCCATATAAAACAGGCATAAAAAACTCCTTTGCAGGCTTCATAATTTCACCATTAGCACCAAAAAGCAACAACACCTCTTCTGAATAAAAAGAACCTATAACTACCGCAATGACTGCTAAATTAAGCGTCATCATAATTTGATTACCAAAAGTTTTTAAAGCTTTTTCTCTATTATTAGCACCTAAAGCTCTTGAAATTATAGAGCTCCCACCAATTCCTAAAGCCATTCCTAGAGACGAAATTAAAAACGTAATAGGCAATACAACAGATACTGCAGCAATTGCTAAAGAACCTATCCATTGTCCAACAAAAATAGTGTCAATTAAAATATTCACCGACATAAACAATATACCTATAGCAGCAGGAACCGATTGCTTAATAAGTAATTTTTTAATGTCTAACGACCCTAATTCTGTTGATGAAACAGCCATTATACTGTTTCTTCTTTATTTTGAAATGCCCATTGATCAACCCAACGACTTAATGTTTTTGCCCAATCATCATCATCATTTAAACATGGAATAGCTAAAAATTCTTCTCCACCATGAGCTTTAAATTCATGATTAGCTTCCATAGCAATTTCTTCCAAAGTTTCTAAACAATCTGAAACAAAAGCTGGAGTTACAACAGCTAACTTTTTAATTCCTTTATCTGGCATTTTATTAATCTCAACATCTGTATAAGGTGTCAACCATTTATCACCTGCCAATCTTGATTGAAAAGTTTGACTATACTTTCCTTCTTCAATACCCAAAAACTCAACTACTTGTTTAGTAGTTTCATAACATTGATGACGGTAACAAAACTCATGAGCTGGCGAAGGTGTAACACAACAACTTCCATCAATTTTGCAATGACTCTTAGTGATGTCTGTTTTACGAATATGTCGTTCTGGAATTCCATGATATGAAAACAATAGATGATCATATTCAAACTCTTCTAAATGCTTTTTGATTGAATTGGATAAATCTCTGATGTAATCTTTTTGATTGTAAAAAGCTGGGATAATCGTAAAACTCATATGCGGAAACTTCTCCTTTCGTAATTTCTCAGCTAAAACTAAAATAGTTTCTGTTGAAGCCATGGCATGTTGAGGATATAATGGAAACAATAAAACCTCATTAATCCCTTGGTCGCTTAATTTCTGTAGGCCACTTTCAATACTAGGATTGCCATAACGCATTGCTAATTCAACAGGTACACTAACTTGTTTTTGAATTTTAGCTTGCAATCGTTTTGACAATACAATTAAAGGCGAACCTTCATCCCACCATATTTTCTTATAAGCCGCTGCCGATTTTTTAGGTCTAGTTTGTAAAATAATACCTCTTACTAACAAAGCCCTTAATAAAAATGGAACATCAATAACATATTTATCCATTAAAAACTCATCCAAATAAGGTTTTACATCTTTTGGTGTAGGGCTTTCAGGTGAACCCAAATTAACTAATAATACTCCTTTTTTCATTGCAAAAAATTTTTATCAAAAATACTACTTATAAATTAAAATAAGCACTTGTATTAAAAAAATGATTTTTTCATTAATTATCGTTTTATTTAAAACATTTTGTAATTATTTTGTTAATTTTATAATTATCAGTAAGCATATTGTTGTTTTATTTGAAATAATCATTATCTTTAGAATGTTCACAAGCATCTTTTTAACATCTGTTTCATTCAAATCTTAAGTTTATGAAAAAAAAATACATTTTATTATTCTTTTTATCATTTAACTGCCTGACATTCTCTCAAACTTCAGGCGTAGGGATAAATGAAACTAGTCCAGAACAAACTTTACATTTAGGATCTCCTAACGGAACAATAAGAACAGAAGGATTAGATGAAATCAATAACCAATATAACTTAGGAGGAACAAACACTTATCCATTATTTGTAGACGAACTTGGAGACTTAACACTATACAACCAAACTCTTTATAACAGCAACGGATCAGATGCTTTGACAAATGCAAACATAATTAATGCAGTTGTAGTAATTCCATCTGGTGATGCAGATGGAAAAGAAGAAATTGAAATTTTTAATTTTTCAATAACAGTAAATAGACCCTCTTTATTACTTATAAAATATAATGTTAGTTTTGAAGTATTTGAAAGCATTGATGAAAAAATTATAAAAGACAAATTAGCGAGAAGAATAAACACTTACTTCAGACTTAATAATTCTAAAAGAAAATACAGCCACGTTTCTAAATGCTATACAAGCTCAGGGAATAATGATGTTACAGGAGATTTTTACAATGCATCATCATCATATATTATAATACCCGCTGCAGGAACGTATACTATTAGCATGCATGGCGAGGTGTCTTCAGGGATTAAAAACAACATTGCCAATACTGGTTTAGCCACTTGTGTTAAGTTCGGAAACGGCAATGACACAATGATGTACAAGTTAAATTAACTATAAAAACACAAAGACATGATGAAAAATTACCTAATTATATCTCTTTTATTTTATTTCTCAACCTACTCTCAAGTTGGGATTGGAACAACAAACCCCCAAAACGATCTTCATATTGCAGGTAATAACTCGACCATAAGAATAGAAGGATTAGATTCAACTAATGACGCCCTTAATACAGGGACTGAATTAATACCTGTTTATATTGATAACAAAGGAAACTTCACTTTAAAAAAACCAAATTATGTTTCTGGAGGAACAGGATACGCTTTACCTCTAAATTTTTTAATGGATACTCCTAATTTCGTGCCAGATAATCTTCTAGGACTACCTGCACCACATGACAAATATGGAACTGTAATAAACAGCGATGCAACAAATCAGTCCACTACTGGACTTATCTATACAATAACTATAAATGTCCCTGCAAACTCAATGATCGAGGTAAAACATGCCATGTCCGTGTTTTTTTCTTCCACAGATTTATCTATACCCCCATACTCTTCTCCAATTACGGATGAAAAAACTATTTCTGTGCAAACATTTTTTTGTTTTGACATTGATTCAGACGGACTATCTCCTGCTGAATATGCTTTACAATATGGAACCAAAGGACAATATTATGCATCCACAAAAGGAGGTACAAACGGCTACCCTTATATGAATAGCCAAGGATACGCATCATTACCAGCAGGAACACATACAGTATATTTCTTTGGCGTAGTGAATGATGCTCCAGGGACATTTACAAGTATAGGTTTTGGAGGCGCAAATGAGTATCTAAAAATTAGAGTTTTTTAACAATCATCATCTTATGAAAAAAAAATATATCTACATATTCGCATTTATAACACAGGCCTTATGCTATTCTCAAGGCAATATAGGAATAAACAACACAAACCCTCAAGAAGAACTACACATTAGAGGTAACTCATCAAACATAAGAATCGAAGGCTTAAATGAGGTCAACAACCCTAAAAACTTAGGCACAAGCGGCACTTCAAAAGTTTTTGTAAATGGTACCGGAGATTTAGTATTAGGTGAAGTAACTGACAATGTGCAATTAATTTTTGATTCTGAAAATTATTTAAACGATGTACAAAACCCAACTTCGCTAATCTTACAAACAGGTGAAGGAGATGGTTTTAGTCAAGCAGGTATTCCCACACTTGGTCTTGCAGCATCATTCACTTTAACTAGCCCTGCGGTTGTAGAAATAAATTATTCTGTATCATGGAATGTTGGAAAAAATGTAAATCCTAATTCACGAATAGATGATTTTAGGGCAAGAGTGGTACAAACGGGGGTTTATTTTAGAAGAGATAATTATTTAGGGCCTCCTGTAATAAATGATTATTTTGGAAATCCAATAAATGGCGGAGCACTATGTATAACGTCAAATTGCAGTCAAGTAGCAGGGATGATTGGTGTCAACGGACAAATTTACAACAACAGTGATAAATTTGAAGGTGAATGGAGAAACTACAGAAACTCAGCATCTGACTATGTGGTATTAGGCCCAGGAACATACACGCCTATGTTTGCTGCACAGTTAGAAGTAGGAGAAACGAATGGAACTGGAGCAATTAAATTATACCTTGGAGTAGAAAATGATGAAGTACAAGTTATAGCTCATTACTTTAATTAAAAATTAATTTCCAATATTAAGAGAAAGTAAATATTTTTTTGGAGTAATACCGTATTTCTTTTTAAAGGCAGCAATAAAATGACTTGAAGTACTGTAACCTATTTGCAAACCAACTTCATTCACATTATATGAACCTGAATCTAAAAGCTTTCTTGCAGACTCCATTTTGTAATCAAATAAAAAACTATAAACACTATCTCCATAAATTTGTTTAAATCCAGCTTTTAACTTTTTTAAATTTAAACCAACTTTGTCTGCCAACTCTTGAAGTCCAGGAGGCTCAGCCATATTTGCAATTACAATTTCTTTAGCTTTTTTAATTTTAAGAACATTTTCTTCATCAATTAAAAACGGACATTGATCAGCATTTGGATCTTCATTTCGATTAAAATACAAACTTAAAAGCTCATAACCTTTACCTTTTAAATATAAATTTTTAATTGAAGAGTTCTGATTATAATGAAATATTTGATTTAAGACAATTGCCATAGATGGACTTATGTCCTCTTCACCATAATATTTTTTATCTAAATTTTCATCACTAAGAAAAGGAATATACTCAGCTTCATTAGAAAATAGTGTATGAAATTTTTTAATTGAAATCAAGACTGATATTATCCATGAATTAGGTTCAATTTCTAAATGTAGAGGCAACTCTTTCTGAGGATTATATAGCAAAAGAGATTTCTCAGGATTTAAATCTAATTTATAATTTCCATTATTAAAATTAAACCTACCACTTCCTTTAACATTAAAATGAAACTGAATCAAACCTGTTTTAACCTGTTTTTCAACATGTTGCAACTCATTTGTATCATTCTGAAAACGAATTAATATAAAGTCTTGTTCAATTTTTATCTCCTCGATTGCACTCATAGCGATATTTTTATTTAACAAAAATACACTTTGTAAACTTGTTTATTTAGAACCGCTCTAAATAAATTTATAAAAAAGTATTGATTATACAACAAAAATAGTGGTTTTTTAAATTAAAAAAATCATTTTATCAAAAAAAACATCAATCGTTAAAAAAAGAACTTTTAGCGTTGTTTTTATAAAAAACATAAAACTAAATTTGTAATCCTTTTTATAGGAACCAAAATTATGGACACAATAAACATAGGAAAACATTCTACATTCTACGCAATAGGACTAAGCTACAAAAAAGCAGATGCCGAAATGCGAGGAAAATTTAGCTTAGATGAAAACGCTAAGAAAAATTTATTGAATCAAGCGAAAGAAGAAGGAATTGAAAGTCTATTTGTGACCTCAACTTGCAACAGAACTGAAATATATGGGTTTGCACAGCATCCTTTTCAGTTAATAAAATTACTTTGCGAAAACAGTCAAGGAACCGTAGAGGATTTCCAAAAAGTAGCATACGTTCATAAAAACAAAGAAGCTTTAAATCATTTATTTAGAGTAGGCACTGGTTTAGATAGTCAAATTTTAGGTGATTTCGAAATTATAGCACAAATTAAGCAAGCCTTTGTTGAAAGTAAAAATATAGGTTTAACAAATTACTACTTAGAAAGGCTTGTAAATGCAGTTATTCAGGCTAGTAAAAAAGTGAAAAACGAAACAGAAATTAGCTCAGGCGCAACATCTGTTTCTTTTGCATCAGTTCAATATATAATGAATAATATTCCTGATATTGGAAATAAAAACATCATACTTTTTGGAACAGGAAAAATTGGACGAAACACTTGTGAAAATCTAGTAAAACATACTAAAAACGAACACATAGTTCTTATAAACAGAACAAAAGAAAAAGCTGAGAAAATAGCAGGTAAGTTTAACTTGATTGTTAGAGAATATGCTGATTTACAATTAGAAATTCAAAAAGCAGATGTTTTAGTAGTTGCAACAGGAGCTCAAAAACCGACAGTAGATGCTGAAATTCTAAAATTAAAAAAACCGTTGTTAATCTTAGATTTGTCAATTCCAAAAAACGTTAATGACAATGTAAAGACCAATGAAAATGTTACTTTAATTCATTTAGATGATTTATCTCAAGTAACAGATGAAACAATTGAGAAAAGAAAAGAGCATATTCCAGCAGCGGAAAATATAATTGAAGAACTTACAACCGAATTTTTAAATTGGTCTAAAACAAGAAAATTTGCACCAACTATTCATTCCTTAAAAGAAAAATTATCTACTATTAAACAAGCAGAATTGAATTACCAAAGAAAAAAAATAGATAATTTCAATGAAGAACAAGCTGAAATAATTAGCAATAGAATCATTCAAAAAATAACAACTCATTTTGCAAATCATTTAAAAAATGACGACACAATGGTAGACGAAAGTATTGAATGGATTGAAAAAGTTTTTCAATTAAATAATTAAACCTCTTCTTTTGAAAAAAACAATACGTATTGGAACAAGAGATAGTGAATTAGCACTATGGCAAGCTCATACCGTTCAAAAAAAACTAAATGAATTAGGCTATTTAACACAAATAATCGCAGTAAAATCTACTGGAGATATAATCTTAGACAAACCCTTATACGAATTAGGAATAACTGGTATATTTACAAAAACGCTGGATGTTGCAATGCTTAAAGGCGAAGTTGATATAGCAGTGCATTCTATGAAAGATGTTCCTACAGCTTTACCAAAAGGAATAGTTCAAGCAGCTGTATTAGAAAGAGCAAATACTTTAGATATTTTAGTTCACAAAGGAAACCTTGACTTCATAGATTCTAAAGGAATAATTGCTTCTGGTAGTTTAAGAAGAAAAGCACAATGGTTACATAAATACCCAACACATAAAGTAGAAGATTTACGTGGAAATGTAAACACTCGAATGCAAAAACTTCAAGATAATAACTGGAACGGAGCTATTTTTGCTGCTGCAGGTTTAGAACGAATAAATTTAAAACCTAATAATTTTATAGATTTAGATTGGATGGTTCCTGCTCCAGCTCAAGGCGCAATGCTTGTAGTTGCAATGGAAAAGGATTCTTTTTCAATAGAAGCGATATCAAAATTAAATCACTATGAAACAGAAGTGTGTACTTATATAGAAAGACAATTCCTTCGCACACTTGAAGGAGGCTGTACAGCACCGATTGGAGCATTAGCAAAAACAAACGGAAAACAAATTAATTTTGAAGGGGTTTTATTCTCTTTAGACGGAAAACAAAAGTTTACCATTAAAAAAAGTTGTAGTTTTGATTCATATATTGATTTTGGACAAAATTGTGCTAATGAAATATTAAATAATGGCGGAAAACCATTAATGGAAGAATTACGCAAAGAATTAAAAGTGAAATAAGCACTTAAAATGGAAAAAGAATCCTTAATCAATTACTTATACCGATTTTTCGACATCATTGTCTTATTATTTATTGTATTTGACTTTGGATATGATTTAGAAGAAAACTACAATTCTCCTCACGTAATTGGCCTTATAATACTTTCAATATTATTACTTGCATTTAATGCATTCAAATTTTTCACTTATAAATACGAAAGCAATAAAAAAGTTGTATTAGTAAACTTTATTATTCTTACGGTTATGTTTTTTATATCAACCGTTATTGCATACATTAATAGAGATTTTAGTTGGCATTATATTCTTCAAAAAGCAAAACCAATCTTAGAAGGAGGACTGATTATCTACTTTTTATTAAGGCTGATGATACTTGTACGGCATATTTATGATATCTATTTCAATCCAGCAATTGTATTTGTAGGAAGTTTTATGATTTTAGCGCTTTCCGGGGCTTTTCTCCTAATGATGCCTAGTGCAACTACAAATGGCATTTCTTTTACTAATGCAATCTTTACGGCAACGAGCGCTGTTTGTGTAACTGGACTTGCAGTTGTAGATACGGCAAAAGATTTTACTACAATCGGACAATCAATTATTCTAGTCTTAATTCAACTTGGAGGAATTGGAATCCTTACATTTACCTCATTTTTTGCTTTTTTCTTTAGAGGTGGCTCTACATTCAAAGAAGGACTAAACACTAAAGATTTTATTGCTCAAGAAGGATTAAAAGACGTATTTAGAGCAGCACTTAATGTTGTAATTTTCACTATAGGAGTAGAAATAGTTGGAGCCCTATTTGTTTATTCATCAATAATTGACAATCCAGGTATAGACAATAAATTTTTCTTTTCAATATTCCACTCTATTTCGGCATTTTGTAATGCTGGATTTTCTATTTTATCAAATGGTTTATATGACGGAAGTATAAGATTTCATTATTACTTTCAATGGATCATAATGATACTTATCATATTTGGAGGACTAGGACACAACATTGTTTTTAACTTTTATCAGTATTTAAAAACATATATTATTGAATTATTTGACAAAAAAAGAATACACAAACAAGTTCCAATTATTACCTTAAATACAAAAATTGTAATTTACACTACAATATCATTGCTATTTGTAGGCTGGGTATTTCTGTTTATATCTGAGTATAACAATACAATGCTAGAACATAAAACAGTTTTTGGAAAAATAACCAATGCTGCATTTAATTCAGTAACACCTAGAACTGCTGGTTTTAATACAATTGATTTTTCAAAACTTACAGTCCCCTCACTTCTATTCATTATATTTCTAATGTGGATTGGAGCTTCTCCAGCATCAACAGGTGGTGGTATAAAAACTAGCACCTTTGCTTTAGCAACTTTAAATATTTTTGCAGTAGCAAAAGGAAAAAACAGAATTCAATTTAGAGGAAGAAGAATTTCAAGTGAGTCTACATCAAGAGCTTTTGCTATTTTATGCATATCTTTAATAGCCATAGGAGTAGCAATTATGGCTCTATTAATTTTAGAGCCAGAAGGAACACCCTTGTTAACTGTAGCTTTTGAATGTTTTTCAGCATTTAGTACCGTTGGATTAAGCTTAAACTTTACACCCACATTATCTGAACCCAGCAAATATGTAATTATTGCTACTATGTTTATAGGAAGAATAGGAATGCTCAATTTAATGATTGGTTTATTACGCCAAATGAACCATCAATTTTATGAATACCCAAAAGAAAATATATTAATTAACTAATGTTAATGTTATGAAAGTTATAGTTTTTGGTTTAGGAAATTTCGGAATGTCTTTGTCGTTAAGTTTAACAGAAACTGGCAATGAAGTTATAGGAATTGACAAACAAATGGACAAAGTTAACCTTGTTAAAGATAAAATCTCTCATGCTATTTGTATGGATTCAACAAATGAATTAGCTTATGAAGCGGTTCCTTTAAAAGATGCAGATAAAGTTGTTGTTGCTATTGGTGAAAGTGAAGGTGCTGCAATTATAACAACTGCAATTATAAAAAAACTTTCTGATGTAAAAATCATAAGTAGAGCATTATCCCCAATTCACGACACAGTACTTGAGGCAATGGGAATATATAGCATTGTACATCCAGAACAAGAGAGTGCCGACAGATTGACTAAACAAATTAACTTTAAATCTACTCTAGAAAACTATCAATTAGATGATAATTTTACTATTTCTGAGGTAAAAGCACGAAATGAATTCTTCGGAAAATCATTAGGAGAACTCGATTCTATAGACAAATATCATTTAACTTTAGTTACCATAATTCGCAAGAAAGAGAAAAGAAATTTAATTGGTAAAAAAACATTAGTTAAGGAGTCTATAGGACGAATTTCACCCGAAACAATTATAGAAGAAGATGATATTTTAGTAGTTTATGGCAATAACAAAGACATAGAAAAATATTGTATAGGTCAAGAAGAATATGATATTTCTAATAGAAATAATTAATGAATGTGATTTTATCAACAAAAAAACTTTCGAAATCTCAAATAAAAATATTTGAAAATTCCGGATTTACGATTGTTGATGAAAACTTCATTCAAACAAAGTCTATTAAATTTCAATTAAACAAAATAAATGATTTTCTTCTTTTTACAAGTAAAAATGCTGTAAAAAGTGTTGTAAAATCGGATAGTTATTCAAGTCTTAAAAAAATTAAATGCTTTTGTATTGGTATTAAAACGAAACAATATTTAGAAAAAAAGGGATTTAGTGTTATTTTTCATTCTAACTACGCTAGTGAACTTGGAGAAGCAATAAAAACAAATTATAAAAAAAATAGTTTCACTTTTTTCTCAGGAAACATAAGAAAAGATACGTTGCCAAATATTTTTAAAGCAAATGGAATTATAAACAATGAAATTAAAACCTATGAAACTATTTTAACTTCAAAAAAAATAAACAAACCTTTTAAAGGTATTCTATTTTTTAGTCCATCTGGGGTTAAAAGTTATCTTGAAAAAAATATAATTGAAAACAAAATATGTTTTTGTATTGGAACAACAACAGCAAAGGCACTAGAAAACAAAACAAACAATATAATTATTGCACAAGAACAAACTATTGATTGTGTAATTAAAACCGCAATAAGCCACATGCTTAAAGCAAAAAGACTATAGAATTATGATTAAAAACGATTTATTTTTAAGAGCATTAAATAATGAATATGTAGAACGTCCTCCAGTTTGGATGATGCGTCAAGCAGGAAGATATTTGCCAGAGTTTATGGCAATCAAAGAAAAATATGATTTTTTTACTAGATGTAAAACACCAGAATTAGCTTCTGAAATAACAGTACAACCTATTCGAATTGTAAAACCAGATGCGGCAATTTTATTTTCTGATATTTTAGTAATTCCACAAGCAATGGGAATTGATGTAGAGTTAGAAGATGGAATCGGACCAGTTTTACCAAACCCAATACGAAAAGCATCTGATGTAGATAAGGTGTTTATTCCAGACATTAACGATACTTTAGGTTATGTAATGGATGCAATTGACATGACTCGCGAAAAACTAAATAACGAAGTTCCACTAATTGGTTTCGCAGGTTCTCCTTGGACTATTTTTTGTTATGCTGTTGAAGGTAAAGGTTCAAAAAGTTTTGACAAAGCCAAAGGTTTTTGTTTCTCAAATCCGGTTGCTGCTCATAATTTATTACAGAAAATTACAGATACAACCATTTTATACTTAAAAGAAAAAGTAAAACATGGTGTAAACGCCGTACAAATTTTTGATTCTTGGGGAGGAATGTTATCTCCAACAGATTATACCGAATTTTCTTGGCAATACATGAATCAAATTGTAGAAGCATTAGCGCCAGAAACCAAAGTTATTGTTTTTGGAAAAGGATGTTGGTTCGCTTTAGACGATATGGCAAAATCAAAAGCATCTGCAATTGGTGTTGACTGGACCTGTTCTCCTAGAAATGCGCGTTATTTAACCGGCGGAAAGAAAACATTACAAGGAAATTTCGATCCATCAAGATTATTGTCTCCGATTCCTGTGATTAAGCGAATGGTACATGAGATGATTGACGAATTTGGACCAGATAATTACATCGTTAACCTTGGGCATGGAATTTTGCCAAACATTCCTGTAGATCACGCAAAAGCTTTTGTAGAGGCCGTTAAAGAGTACAAAAGAAAGTAAAAAAGCTGCCAGCTAAAACTTAAATATGAAAGATAAATTTTACACATACATACAAAACTTACAAGACCAAATTTGCAAAGGTTTGGAGGAAATTGACGGAAAAGGTTTCTTTAAAGAAGATTTGTGGAAACGTCCAGAAGGTGGTGGAGGAAGAACACGTGTAATTGAAAACGGAAATGTTTTTGAAAAAGGTGGTGTAAATATTTCTGCAGTTCATGGAAAATTACCCGATTCTATGCAAAAACTCTTTAATGTAGGTGAAGCTGATTTTTTTGCTTGCGGACTAAGTTTAGTTATTCATCCTAAAAGCCCAATGGTGCCAACTGTTCATGCGAATTGGAGATATTTTGAAATGTATGATGAAAACGGAAAAATAATTAATCAATGGTTTGGCGGTGGACAAGATTTAACGCCTTATTATTTGTTTGAAGAAGATGCAAAACATTTTCATGAAACATGTAAATCAGCTTGCGACAAACACAATACTGAATTTTATCCAAAATATAAAAAACAATGTGATGACTATTTTTGGAATGCACACCGAAATGAAGCACGTGGAATAGGCGGATTATTTTTCGACTATTGCAAAGAAACTGCAGAAATAAAAATGGAAGATTGGTATAACTTTGTAACTGAAGTTGGAAATAGTTTTCTAGAAGCTTATGTTCCAATAATTGAAAAACGAAAACAGTTACCTTTTACTCCAGAACAAAAAACGTGGCAAGAAATTCGTCGTGGCCGTTATGTAGAATTCAATTTGGTTCACGATAAAGGAACTTTATTTGGTTTAAAAACTAACGGAAGAATTGAAAGTATATTGATGAGTTTACCTCCACATGTGCAATGGGTGTACGATCATCATCCTGAAGAAGGTAGTCCTGAAAAAAAATTAATTAAAGTATTAGAATCTCCAGTTGATTGGATTTAAACTAATAACATAAAGCAAAAACTATGTTCCCATTAAGAAGAAATAGAAGATTAAGAACTAACGAAAGTATTCGTTCATTAGTTCGTGAAACTATTATAACTCCAAGTGATTTTTTAGTTCCATTATTCGTTGTAGAAGGAAAAGGAATTAAAGAAGAAATTGCTTCAATGCCAAATTATTTTAGATACAGTTTAGACTTACTAGAAAAAGAAGTGAAAGAATTGTGGGCAATGGGCCTAAAATCAGTTTTAGTATTTGTAAAAGTACCTGATAATTTAAAAGACAATAAAGGAACAGAAGCACTGAACCCTAACGGATTAATGCAACGTGCTGTAAAAGTGATTAAAAACGCTGTTCCAGAGATGATTGTAATGACAGATGTAGCCTTAGACCCTTATTCTTCTTTTGGACATGATGGTGTTATTGAAAACGGACAAGTAGCCAACGATATTACTTCTGCTATATTAGCTGAAATGGCATTGTCGCATGCACAAGCTGGAGCTAATTTTGTTGCGCCAAGTGATATGATGGATGGTCGTATTTTAGAAATGCGCGAAACCTTAGAAAGCTCGGGTTTTATTAATACTGGAATTATGAGTTATTCTGCAAAATACGCTTCTGCTTTTTACGGACCTTTTCGTGATGCTTTAGATTCTGCTCCTGTAGATTTAATTGATGTTCCAAAAGACAAAAAAACGTATCAAATGGATTATCATAATAGAACGGAAGCCATTAGAGAAACAGAAATGGACATCGAAGAAGGTGCCGATATTGTGATGGTAAAACCAGGAATAGCTTATTTAGATATAGTTAGAGACATTAAAAATATTGTAGATGTTCCTGTTGCAGTATACCAAGTTTCTGGAGAATATTCCATGATTAAAGCGGCTGCTGAAAAAGGTTGGCTAGACCACGATGCTGTTATGATGGAACAAATTACTGCTATTAAAAGAGCAGGAGCTGATATTATTGCAAGTTATTTTGCAAAAGACATTGTAAAACAATTGAAATAATATATTAAAAATATATAGAATTTTATATATAAACAATGTGCGTAAAAGAATAGTGATAATAGGAGCTGGACTAAGCGGATTGTTAACCGCTTATCGGCTTTTGTGTAAAGGGTATGACATTGAGCTTATTGAAGGAAGAGATAGAATTGGTGGAAGAATCCATACTATACATTCTAAAAAAAAATGTGTAGAACTTGGCGCTACATGGTTTAACGAAACACACAAAAACCTTATAGAATTATTAGAAGAGTTTAAAATTAGTTATTACGAACAATTCATGAAAGGGAAATCTTTCTTTGAATCAAATTCTTATACACCAGCAGAAATTATTGATATACCTGAAAACATTCCAAGTTTTAGAATTATAGGTGGAACATCACAAATAATTGAAAAAATAAAAAACCAATTAGAAGATGTAAAGATTCACTTAAACGACGCTGTTACAGAAATAGACTTTACACAAGAGATAGTGTTGATAAGAACCAAAAAACAAACTATTCATGCAAATTTAGTTATTAGTACAATTCCTCAGCCATTATTAGTTTCAACTATAAAGTTTAACCCGATTCTTCCTAATCAACTTATAAATATTTCCAACAACACTCATACTTGGATGCAAGACAGTATGAAAATAGCTTTAGTTTATAAAACCCCTTTTTGGAGACAAAAAGGAATGTCTGGAACCATCTTTAGTAATGTTGGTCCAATTACAGAATTCTATGACCATACTAATTATGAATTAGACAAATTTGCATTGTGTGGTTTTGTAAGTAATGCTTTAACGATATTAGACAAAGAGGAAAGAATAGCTAAAGTTTTATTTCAGTTAAAAAAAATATTCGGAGAAGAAATTTTAGATTATACTGATTATCTAGAAACAAATTGGTCAGAAGAAAAGTTTACAAAGAATACTAAACAAAATGATTTTATTTTTCCACATCAAAATAATGGTCATCTAATTTTTAGAGAAAGTTATTATAATAATAGACTCTTTTTATCTGGAACAGAAACAGCGTCTCAGTTTCCAGGATACATGGAAGGGGCGATACTTTCAGCAAATCATGTAGCAAGCACTATTTTAAATCTGTAAAAAAATAAATAAAATCTCAGAAAATAAAAACTAATTTATTTTCTTAATTTAGACAAGTATTTTAAATTAAAAAAACTATTAATGACACTATTGATTATTTACGCAGTTACTTCCATTTTCTTTTCATTCTTGTGCTCCATTTTAGAAGCTGTTCTATTAAGTGTTACTCATACATTTATTACAGTAAAAAAGAAAGAAAACAAAAAATTTGCATCTAAATTAGAATTGTTAAAAAGCGATATAGATAAACCATTAATTACTATTTTAACACTAAATACAATAGCTCACACAGTTGGTGCAATTTTAGTTGGGGTTCAAGCGGAAAAAACATTTGGGAACGGAAATAATTCGGTAGCAATAGTTTCTACAGTAATGACATTTTTAATTTTAATTTTATCTGAAATAATTCCAAAAACAATTGGCGCAAAATTTTGGAAAGAATTAGCTGGTTTTACTACTACAACTCTTGATATTTTAATTTTTCCATTAAAAATTACAGGAATTTTATGGCTTCTTCAATTAACCACAAAATTAATTGGTAGTTCAGGACATGCATCTGTTTTAAGTAAGGATGATTTTTCTGCAATGGCAGATTTAGCAGAAAAAGAAGGTGTTTTTAAAGCTTCAGAATCAAAAGTATTAAAAAATATAATAACCTTAGATTCTGTTTTTGCAAAAGATATTATGTCACCAAGAACAGTTGTAAAAATTGCTAATAGCACAACAACTATTGAAGATTTTTATAACGAAAATAAAAACTTACGCTTTTCAAGAATACCTATTTATCAAAAAACTGCCGATAATATCATAGGCCTAATTCTAAAAACAGATATTTTGGAAGCAATGATTAACCATAATGGAAATGCATCTCTAGAATCAATTAAAAGACCAATTGTTTTAACTAATAGAAACCAACCTATTCCACAATTGTTTGAAAAATTAATTCAAAATAAAAACCACATGGCAGCTGTATTAGATGAATATGGTTCTTTTAGTGGCTTAATTACACAAGAAGATGTTATTGAAACCTTATTAGGACTAGAAATTATGGATGAAAGTGACTCTGTAGAAGACTTACAAGAACTTGCAAAAAAGAACTTAGCAAAAAGAATTGAAAAATTAAAAAATAACGAGTAACCAATTGAATTAATTTTTACATTTGTGTAATATATACGCCATAATATTTATTACACGCCATGTTACAAAACGAATTATACCATACTCTTGCATTACTGCAAGTAGAAGGAATTGGTGATGTTGTTGCTAAAAAACTCATCCATCATTGCGGTTCTGCAGAAGCCGTTTTCCAATCAAACAATACGTCTTTAGCTAAAATTGAAGGAATCGGTAAGTACTTACTGAAAAACCTACAAGACACCACTGTATTTCAAAAAGCAGAAAACGAACTTCGTTTCATTGAAAAAGAAAAAATAAACATCCTTCATTTTCGAGATAAAAATTATCCTAATCGGCTACAAAACTGTTTTGATAGTCCAGTTTTACTATTTCAATCTGGAAATATAAATTTATGCAATCGAAAAATAATTAGTATTGTTGGAACAAGACAAATAACCAGCTATGGGTCATCTATTACAAAAAAACTAATTGAAGATCTAGCCCCTTTAAATCCTATAATCGTTAGCGGATTTGCCTATGGTGTAGATATTGTTGCACACCAATCAGCAATGGATTGTGGCTTACAAACCATTGGTGTTTTAGCACATGGGTTAAACCAAATTTATCCAAAAAACCATAAAAAGTATATGGCAAGGATGGAAGAAAATGGTGGTTTTTTAACCGAGTTTTGGAGTACATCACAACCCGATAGAGAAAATTTTGTAAAACGAAATCGCATTGTTGCTGGAATGACGGAAGCTACTATTGTAGTTGAAAGTGCAGAAAAAGGTGGTTCATTAATTACAGCACAAATAGCAAACGATTATAATCGTGATGTATTTGCGGTTCCAGGAAGAACAACAGACAAATACAGTCAAGGTTGTAATAATCTCATCAAAACTCAGCGCGCACATTTATTACACTCTGCGGCTGATTTAGTTTATATCTTAAATTGGGAATTGAAAAATAATGAAGAAAAAGGAATCCAAAAAAAGTTGTTTATTTCTTTAGAACCAGAAGAACAAAAAGTATATGACTATCTATTAAAAACTGATAAAGAAGACTTAGATTCTATTGCAATTGCTTGTGAGTTACCAACGTACAAACTATCATCTCTATTACTTAACTTGGAATTGAAAGGGGTGATAAAACCTTTGCCTGGAAAATTATTTGAGTTAAACTAAAAATAAAAAAGTCCTGCAATTGCAGGACTTTTTCTAAATATTTAATCTTCAATTTTATCTTTCATCACAAAAGATTCCATAAATTTTGTAGTATAGTTTCCAGCCACATAATCTGGTTCATCCATTAATTGCCTGTGGAACGGAATAGTGGTTTTAATTCCTTCAATAACAAATTCATCTAATGCTCGCTTCATTTTATTAATCGCTTCTTCTCTTGTTTGAGCAGTAGTAATTAACTTAGCAATCATAGAATCGTAATTTGGTGGAATTGTATATCCCGAATAAACATGAGTATCTAAACGAACTCCATGTCCTCCTGGCGTATGTAATGTAGTAATTTTCCCCGGTGAAGGCCTAAAGTCATTATACGGATCTTCCGCATTAATTCTACACTCAATCGAATGTAAAATTGGATAATAGTTTTTACCCGAAATTGGAATCCCTGCAGCAACCATAATTTGTTCACGAATTAAATCGTAATCAATTACTTGTTCTGTAATAGGATGCTCAACTTGAATACGTGTATTCATTTCCATAAAATAGAAATTCCTATGTTTATCTACTAAGAATTCAACGGTACCAGCACCTTCATATTTAATATATTCAGCAGCTTTTACTGCAGCATTACCCATAGCCTCTCTTAATTCATCAGTCATGAATGGAGAAGGTGTTTCTTCAGTAAGTTTTTGATGACGACGTTGAACGGAACAGTCTCTTTCAGAAAGGTGACATGCTTTACCAAATGAATCACCAACAATTTGAATTTCAATATGTCTTGGTTCTTCAATAAGTTTTTCCATGTACATATCGTCATTACCAAAAGCCGCTTTACTTTCTTGACGAGCAGATTCCCAAGCAGCTTTAAGATCTTCTTCTTTCCAAATAGCACGCATTCCTTTTCCACCACCACCAGCTGATGCTTTAAGCATTACTGGATATCCTGTTTCTAAAGCTATTTTTTGACATTCTTCAAATGTTTCAATAACCCCCTCACTTCCAGGAACACAAGGAACACCTGCTTCTATCATAGTAGACTTAGCATTTGCTTTATCTCCCATTCTATCAATCATTTCTGGTGAAGCACCAATAAACTTTATTCCGTGTTCTTGACAAATTTTAGAAAACTTAGCATTCTCTGATAAGAATCCATAACCAGGATGAATTGCATCAGCATTTGTTATCTCAGCAGCAGCAATAATATTTGCCATTTTTAAGTATGACAAATTACTAGGAGCAGGACCTATACACACGGCTTCATCTGCAAATCGGACATGTAAACTTTCAGCATCAGCAGTAGAATATACAGCTACTGTTTTGATGCCCATTTCTTTACAAGTTCTTATGATTCGAAGAGCAATTTCTCCTCTATTTGCAATTAATATTTTTTTAAACATCTTTTTTTAATTAGATAATTAGACAATTGGATTGTTGGATTTTTAGACGAATTAGAATGTTTTTTTCTAAAATCTAAAAATCTAAAAATCTAAGTTTAAGATGGATCAACTAAAAATAAAGGTTGGTCAAATTCAACTGGAGAAGAATCATCAACTAATATTTTAACGATTTTACCTGAAACTTCAGACTCAATTTCGTTAAACAGTTTCATAGCTTCTATAACACATAAAACATCTCCTTTTGCAATTGTTGAACCAACTTCAACAAAAACCGGCTTATCTGGCGCAGGTTTTCTATATAAAGTACCAATAATTGGCGACTTAACAGTAATGTATTTTGAATCATCATCAGCTGGAGCTGCTGCAGCTACTGGAGTCGCAGGTGATGTAGGAGCAACTGGTTGAGGAGCTGCCGCTTGAGGTAATGCCGCTGAAACAGGAACTTGTTGTATATAAGTCGTTTCGCCTCCTTCTGGAGTTGTTTTAATAGTGATTTTAAAATCATCCATTTCTAATTTAACTTCCGTAGCTCCAGATTTTGAAACAAATTTGATTAAATTTTGAATTTCTCTAATATCCATAATGTTACTATTTGATTTAGTTAGTTTGTTATTGTTTAGTATAAGCCCATTTTAAGTAAATAGCTCCCCATGTGAAACCACCACCAAATGCAGCAAATATAATATTATCTCCTTTTTTCAATTGATTTTCAAAATCGCAAAGTAATAATGGTAATGTTGCAGAAGTTGTGTTACCATATTTTTGAATGTTAATTAGAACTTTAGAATCCTCTAACCCCATTCTATTTGATGTAGCATCAATAATTCGCTTATTTGCTTGGTGAGCGACCAACCAATTTACGTCATCTTTACTTAAATTATTGCGTTGCATAATTTTTTCACTTACATCAGCCATACCAGAAACAGCATATTTAAAAACGGTCTTACCGTCTTGAAAAACAAAGTGTTGCTTGTTTTTAACTGTTTCTTCAGAAGGAGGTAAAATTGACCCACCTGCTTCTATTTTAAGAAACTCTCTACCTATACCATCGCTTCTTAAATATTCGTCTTGTAATCCCAAACCATCTTCATTTGGCTCAAATAAAACAGCACCTGCCCCATCGCCAAAAATAATACAAGTTGCTCTATCAGTATAATCAATAATAGATGACATTTTATCTGCACCTATTAATAAAACTTTTTTATATTTCCCTGAGGCTACATAGGCTGAAGCCGCAGACATTCCATAAAGAAAACTTGAACAAGCAGCGTGTAAATCATATGCGAAGGCATTAGTTGCACCTATTTGAGTGGCTACATAAACACCAGTCGATGCAACTGGCATATCTGGAGTAGCAGTTGCCATAATTACCAAATCAATTTCTTTTGGATCAAGACCGGCTTTTTTTATTAGATCTTGAGCAGCTTTAATTGCTAGAAAAGATGTTCCTTGACCTTCTTCTTTTAATATTCTTCTTTCTTTAATACCAGTTCTACTTGTAATCCATTCGTCATTAGTATCAACTAATGTTTCAAGCACTTGATTAGACAAAACATAATCTGGAACATAAGAACCTATTGCTGTAATTGCGGCAGTGATTTTAGTCATAAAAATATATTTTCCTATCGAATTTGTTTAATTTCGAAAAGTTGTGAAAATTACAAAAAAAAAGTCAAACGCAATAAATAGAACCCGTTAAATTATCAACGAGTTGTAATTAACAAAAAAACTCTCACTATGTGAGAGTTTTTCTCTATTTATAAAAACTGTATTAAGCTACAGCTTCCGTTTTATCAATAACTACTTGACCTCTGTAGTACATTTTACCTTCAGACCAATAAGCTCTGTGGTATAAATGTGCTTCTCCTGTTGTTGGACAAGTTGCTATTTGCGGAACTGACGCTTTGTAATGTGTTCTTCTCTTATCTCTTCTTGTTTTTGAGATTTTTCTCTTTGGATGTGCCATTTTACTATATTATTTATCCGTTAATAGTTTTTTTAAATTTTCCCACCTTGGGTCAATATCTTTATTCTCTTTATTTTCTTTTTTTGGAGCTAATTTATCTAAAGTTTCAAAGGCTTCAGTATTAAGAGTGCCATCTTTTACTCCAGGATGTACTCTTTTAAAAGGAACCGACAATATTATACTTTCATATATATATTGTGAAACATCTATTTGAAACTCTCCATGAGGAAGAATTAATAACTCTTCATTCTCATTATTGAATTCATCTCCAAATTTTACAACAAGATCAAATTTACCTTTAATATCTAAATCGAAATTTTCTCCTGTCATGTCGCAAGGAACATTTACAGTTCCTTTGTGAGCAAAACACAACTCTATAATTGTGTTCTTCTTTTCTAACTCAAAATTGACTTTTACATTAACTTTTTCATATTCATCAAATTGGAATTGTTCAAAAAACGAATCACCTATTTGATATTCAAACTGATGCTTGCCTTCTTTCAATCCAGCAAAAGGTATTAAAAACTCTTTTAAATTCTTCATAACATCAACTCTACCCTCTTTAGGGGATGCAAAGATATAAAATTATTGCAAAATCAAACTCGTTATAAACATTTTTTTGTTTATAACTAATTACGCTTTGTTTTTAAAGGGTTTTGCGTAAGTTCTTGATATTCATTTCTCTTATTGTAAATATCAATAGCCAAATATAAAGCCTCTCTAAACGACATTGGATTGGCTAAATTTTTTCCTGCTATTTCAAAGGCAGTGCCATGATCTGGAGAAGTTCTTATTTTATTTAGTCCAGCTGTATAATTAACCCCCATACCAAAAGACAGTGTTTTAAACGGAATTAATCCTTGATCATGATACATTGCTAAAATAGCATCATATTTTTCATATTGAGAAGAACCAAAAAAACTATCTGAAGCATATGGACCAAAAACCATTTCTCCTTTATTAAATAATTTTTTAATTGTAGGCTTAATAATCTTCTCATCCTCATCACCTATTACTCCATTATCACCACAGTGAGGATTAAGTCCTAAAACTGCAATTTTAGGTTTAGAAATTCCAAAATCACTGATTAAACTATTCTTTATAACCTCTAATTTATTAATCAATAATTCTTCTGTTAATAATTTCGATATTTCATTTAAAGGGACGTGATCTGTCAATAAACCAACTCTTAATTTATCACAAACCATTAACATAAGCGCATCACCATCTAATTCTTGATTTAAATAATCAGTGTGCCCTGGAAATTTAAATTCATCAGATTGAATGTTATACTTATTAATAGGCGCAGTAACCAAAACCTCTATTTGGCTTGATTTTAATGCCGCTGTAGCCGCCATAAAAGACTTTATAGCATACTTGCCTACATTTTCATCAGCAACACCATATTCTATATTTACACCTTCTTTCCATACATTTAAAACATTAATTTTTCCCTTAACCAATTGATCAATAGAATCTATTCCTTGAATACTTGAAGTAAGTGATAAGTTTTTCTTTAAAAAAGAAATAATTTTAACATTTCCAAATATAACGGGCGTACATAGTTCTAAAATCCGGTTGTCTTCAAATGTTTTTAACACGACTTCTGGCCCTATACCATTTAAATCACCTATTGAAACACCTACAATTATATTTTCTGCTTTTTTAACCATGATGAGTTCCTAATTAATGCTTACTTTTGAAGTGCAAATTTAGTAAAATAATATCAGTATGTTTACAGGAATAATAGAAACAATAGGGTTTATAGAAGAAATAACCAAAGAGAGTGATAATTTACACATTAAGGTGCGATCAAATATTACAAATGAACTAAAGATTGACCAAAGTGTTGCTCACAATGGAATTTGCCTAACAGTAGTAGCGATTGATAAAGATATTTATACCGTTACAGCAATTAAAGAAACCATAAATAAAACAAACATTAATCAACTTTGCTCTGGAGATACAATAAACTTAGAAAGAGCAATGAAACTTGGCGACAGGCTTGACGGCCATATTGTTCAAGGACATGTGGATCAAACAGGAAAGTGTACTGATATCAGAGAAGACAATGGCAGTTGGTTATTTACTTTTGAATATGACAAAAAATTAAACAACATTACTATTGAAAAAGGATCAATCACAATTGACGGAACAAGTTTAACAGTTGTTAATTCGAAAGAGAATCAATTCAGCGTAGCCATAATACCTTATACTTACGAACACACAAACTTTAAAAATTATAAAATCGGAACAATAGTTAATCTAGAATTTGATATTATAGGAAAGTACGTAAAAAGAATTCAAGACTTAAGATCATAAAAAAAAGCTCTTATAAAGAGCTTTTTTTAGTTGTGAAATATTTTCTTGTAAGTAAATAACCTAATCCTAAAGCGACAAAAAACATTATCACTACACCACTATCAATAGGCAAGCCTGGCGGCGGCGGCGGCGTTGGTGGTGGCGGTGTTGCTTGAGAAAAAACAAATTGCGAACTTAACATCACCGTTAAAACTAAAACTATTTTTTGTATTGTTACTTTCATATGTCGTAAAAATATAAAAATTTTTATTCTACCAAAAGAAAAAAACTTTTTTTTAAAATTATTTTTAATATAAATAATA
>CAZLGK010000008.1:0-41046 GCA_964559365.1 uncultured Flavobacterium sp. | reverse complement strand
AAAAAGTTAGAATTGTTCATATTGGCGATTCACACATTCAAGCCGATTTATTTTCTGGCAAATTGCGTTCGCTTTTGCAAGAACAATTTGGAAACGGAGGTTTAGGATTTACTTTTCCATATAATTTAGCAGGTACAAATGGAAATCATTATATAAAATACACGAGTAATATTCCTTTTTTAAGTCAAAGAAACACAAAGCCAAATGAGGGTAAGCCAGTCGGTCTTAGTGGTATAGCTTTATATACTGAAAACAATGACTTTGTAATTGAATTAAGTGTAAGAGATAAAGCTTATGTTTTTAATACCATTAAAGTTGTTGCTCCTCTAAAAGGCAATTTCAATTTAGCTAAAACTTCAAAAAACATTGTAATTGAATCTTCAAAACCAAAAGTAATTTACCATAAAATTAAAAGTGGTGAAGCGCTTTCGATTATTGCAGATAAATACAATTGCTCGGTTTCTGAAATTAGGAAAGCAAATAAATTACGTTCAAATACTATTCAGACTGGGAAGACTCTACGAATTCCTACAGATGAAAAAGAACCCGTCAAAATTACTAAGTCAGAGTTTATTCCGTTGACTATTTTTGATGATACAAATTCATACAATTATTTTTCAGAAGAAAGTTTAGATAAGATTTACATTACTTCAAACTATAAAACTACTGACTTTTCTTTGAATGGAATCATTTTAGAAAACAATAATTCGGGAATCGTTTATAGTGCCATTGGTGTGAATGGAGCAAAAGCATCTGATTATTTAAAATATCCATTGTTTTTTGAACAATTGCAAGCCGTTGAAGTCGATTTAGTTGTGATTTCACTAGGTACGAATGAAAGCTTTGATAAGTTAGAAACAATTGATTTTTATACTCAATTAGAGGAAATGCTTATTTCAATTAAAAAGCAAAATCCTTCCGTTGAAATTTTACTTACGACTCCGCCTCCGTCACTTTTTCAAAGGAAATATCCCAATACTTTTGTGGCAAGTTATACCAAAGCGATTATTGAATTTGCAGAGAAGAATAATTATGCAGTTTGGGACATGTATAGAAATATGGGCGGACTTTACAGTGTGAATTCAAATGCTCAAAAAGGCTTAATGTCTAAAGATAAAGTTCATTATTCAAAACAAGGGTATGAATTGCAAGGTGAGCTATTTTTTGAAGCATTAATGGAAACGTATAATAATTTTAAATCGGAATAATAGTTTGTTAGCTTTATTCTACATACAAGATGTCTTCCAAAATATTTTTGGTGATTTGTCAATAGATGTAATAAAGAACTGGTTTATTTATAATCCAAAACAACCTTTACTGTTTAACAGTGCTTTGTTTTTAGGATTGTTTTTATTTTTCTATTTTATATATATATTATCAAGAAAAACACATTATTTCAGAATTACATATGTAGTTCTCTTTTCTTTGTTTTTCTATTATAAATGCAGCGGAATTTATTTTTGGCTGCTAATTTTTTCATCTGTTTTAGATTATTCTTTGTCTAAACTTATTTTTGAAGAAACTAAACAAGGCTATAGAAAATTTTATTTGATATTGAGTTTGCTAGTCAATTTAGGACTATTGGTTTATTTTAAATACACCAATTTTTTTATTGATAATTATAATACTCTTTTCAGCGGAAATGTTGCTTTTGAAAATATAATTCTTCCAGTTGGAATCTCTTTTTACACGTTTCAAACATTGAGTTACACCATTGATGTCTACAGAAAAGATTTAGAGCCAACAAAAAGTTTTGTCGATTTTTTGTTTTTCGTTTCTTTCTTCCCACAGTTAGTTGCAGGGCCAATTGTTAGAGCGAGCGATTTTATTCCTCAAATTTATGAGAAATTAAAAATCACTAAAGAAGATTTTAATAAGGCTTTGTTCTTAATTATTGGTGGTTTGCTTAAAAAAGCGGTAATCTCTGATTATATTTCTTCTAATTTTGTTGATCGAGTTTTTGATGCACCAAATAGTTATACCGCTTTTGAGAATTTAATGGCTTCTTATGGATATACGCTTCAAATTTATTGTGATTTTTCGGGTTATTCAGATATGGCTATTGGTTTAGCTTTATTAATGGGCTTTACATTGCCACCGAATTTTAGAACGCCTTATAAATCTGCTTCAGTTACTGAATTTTGGAGAAGATGGCATATTTCTTTATCATCATGGTTAAGAGATTACTTGTATATTTCTTTAGGCGGAAATAGAAAAGGAAATGTTCGTACTTATTTTAATCTTTTCATGACCATGCTTCTAGGTGGTTTATGGCACGGAGCCAATTGGAAGTTTGTTTTTTGGGGAGTTTTACATGGATTAGCATTGGGCATAGAACGTTTCTTCGGACAGTTTATTAAATTACCAAAGAATTATTTTGTAAAAACTATACAAATAATTTTAACCTTACATTTTGTTATTTTCTGTTGGTTGTTTTTTAGAGCTAAAGATTTTCAAACAGCTTTTCAAATAGTCGATAATATTTCTTCAATTTCTTTTGAAATCAATAAATGGCAAACTATTTTATTTGGTTATAAAAATGTTGTTTTATTGATGGTTTTTGGATTTGTTTGGCATTTTATACCTGAAAAAGGAATGAAAAAAATAGAAGAAGTTTTCAATGTAATTCCTATTTACATTAAAGCACTTCTTCTAGGTTTTGTTTTTTGGATTGTTTATGTAACAGCTTCAGCTGGAGCCCAACCTTTTATTTATTTCCAATTTTAATTTTTTTATTTTAAATTCTTGTATTTAGGATCAATATCAGCACTTAGTGTTTTAAGAAAAGCAACGATATTATTTATTTCTTTTTCACTTAGGTCTTTATTGTTTTGTAACTTGCCCATTATTTTAACTGCTTCATTTAAATCAGCTACTGAGCCGTCATGAAAATAAGGATATGTTTTCTCAATATTTCTTAAACTTGGCGCTTTGAACATGTATTTATCAGATACGTTTTTAGTTAAGTCATATAAGCCGTTATCAACTTTTTTACTTTTTGTATGTTCCCAATAATCACCATATATTCCAAATTTTTGTATCATTTGACCACCTATAGCAACTCCGCTGTGGCATGCTATACATCCATTTGAAATGAAAGATTTTAAACCTTCTTTTTCAATACTATTTAATGCATTTTCATCTCCGTCTAACCATTTATCAAAACGACTTTCGGGTAATAGTTTTCTTTCAAATGCTCCAATTGCATTAGTTAAATTATCATATGTAATGGGTTGATTTGTATCTGCATATACATTTTTAAATAGTTCTTGATATTCTTCAATTCCTCTTAATCTATTTATTAAAAATTCCTTAGATGGAATAGAGTGTTCTACAGGATTTAAAATTGGCATCCCAGCTTGTTCTTCAACATCTTTTGCACGTCCGTCCCAAAACTGCTTGAAATGTAATGATGCATAAAGTGTACTTGGTGAATTTCGACCGCCAAATTCTTTTGTATCTCCAATAGAAGTTGGTGAATTGTCAACACCATAAGTATTTAAATTATGGCAAGAATTACAACTTATTGTGCCGTTTTTCGATAATCTAGTATCAAAATACAACTTTTGCCCTAAACGTTCTTTATCGTTTAAGGTATTTTCATATTTTACAGATGTTATGTTTACTGGATTATTTAATTCTTGAAAATTGTCCGGTAAATTATCACTTGTTACTGTTGATATTGGTTTAAAATAATCGCTAGCTTCAATCATTAAAGCTGTTTTTGCATTACTTTTAGAAGTATCTGTAATAGAATCATAATTTTCATTTTTACAACTAAATAAACTTAAAATGATTGCTAAACTTAGTATTTTTTTCATGTGCTTGTAGTATTTAATGGTAAAAATAGATTTTTTTTAAAGAATTGTTTGTAACTTAAATTACACAAGAAATAGCCTAGGCTATTTCTTGTGTTTAGAATTTACTTTTTTAAAATAGTATTCATAACTAAATCTTTGTCTAGTTTTTTTGTACAAAAGAACCAATCTTTACAGTCTAATTCTTCTTTACTTTCCATTCTATCTTTTGCTACACCACATGATCCCGCAGTTGGTACAATTACATCATCTCCAGGATACCAATCTGCTGGACAAGCTACTTGAAATGCATCTGCTGTTTGTAATGCAATTAATGTTCTGTAGATTTCCTGAAAGTTTCTTCCTACACTTAATGGATAATATAGAATAGTTCTAATCGTTCCTTTCGGATCAATAAAGAATACAGCTCTAACGGCTTGTGTGCTGCTTTCTCCCGGTTGAATCATTCCGTATTTGTTTGATACATTCATAGAAATATCTTCAATTAAAGGAAATGTTACTTCAATGTCTTTCATTCCTTTATATTCAATTTTTTCTTTTATGGTTCTTAACCATGCTATATGACTGTATAAACCGTCAATTGATAAGCCTAATAAATCACAATTAGCATCATTAAATTGTTTTTCCATGTTTGCAAACGTCATAAATTCTGAAGTACAAACAGGTGTAAAATCTGCAGGGTGACTAAAGAAAATGACCCATTTTCCTTCATAATCTTTTGGGAAATTGATTGTTCCTTGCGTTGATAATGCAGTAAATTCTGGTGCTTGGTCGCCAATTCTCGGCATAAATGTTACTTGATTTTCCATTGTATAATTTTTTATAATTATTAATTATTTTGTTGGTACAAATTTCTTGTAATAAAAAATTATATAAAGTAATAGAAGTGTTTGTGTATTGTTTAAATTTATCGTATTATAATGTGTAATAAATTATAGCTATGATTAAATAGTGTTTATTGATTCTAATTTTATAAAAAAAGTCAACAATTATTGTTGACTTTTTCAATTGTAATAACTAATTCAAATAATTTTTATAGGCTGTAATTTAAATTTAAACTCCAGCGGTAATTTGCTTCAACATTTCCACCCGTTAAATTTTGGTTTATTGGCAGCATTGCGTTGGCTCCAAATGAAAATTTGTCTCGCCCTATTTCAAAACCAATTTTACCCATAAATATATCGCCAGCTGTATTTCTTACTTTTTGTCCGTATTGGTAATTATTGTCAAAAACTTCTCCTGCAATCCCAATTAGAGGAACATAAGAAAATTTACTAGTTTCTACTAAATAAAATAAAGTACTTGCGTAGTTAAATTGATTTCCAAAACGATAATTTTTATCATTTTCAGTTTTTATTACATAGTTTAACATTGAATTTAAGCCCAATTTATTCTTTTTAATAACATATTCAGTTGCTAAAAGATAATCCCAACTTCCAGTCCCAACTTGATAACTAGGATTTACACTTCCGTTGTTGGCTTCGTCAAATTTCCCTAAAGGAATTTTTAATCCTCCACCAAGTTGAAAAGTGTGTGCAAAAGTAGTACTGTCTTTTGTGGTTTGAAATAAAGTATACATTCCTAATAGAGTAGCATCTCCAATTCCATTAATTTCTTGTGTTCCAGAAGCTGTTTCTCTATTGTGAAAATGAAATGGAATTAAAGCAGAAACTTGGATATTTTTTGCAACTGGTATTCTTGCCCAAAGTTGAATGGTATTAAAGTTTTCGTCATACCATGGCGAATTACTGTATAATCCATCACTACTTTTATAAGATTGGTTAAAATAGCGTAATCCTACAAAATTGTTGTTTAACATAGAGGCAAAGCCCATACTTCCGCCACTTGCAGAACAACCGCAAGCGTCGCAATCATCTTCCAAAATGGTTTTTAAATAATGATATTTTTGATATAAATTTTCATATAAAGTGTCTTTTTCAGTTGCGTTTCCAGATTGAAAATTTACTAAGATAAGAATGATTAAATATTTTTTCATTTTTATTAAAATTCAGCAAACCTAGAATCGGTTAAAAATTCATTATCGGTTAAGGTTTTTAAAAAGGCAATAATTTTTGTTTTTTCAGTACTAGTTAAGGGGATTCCTAAAGTTCCCCCATTGTTTAAACTTGGATCTAAGTTTTCAGTATTTGTAACACCAGCTGCATAATGATCTAAGACGGCCTCTAGTGTGTAAAATCTTCCGTCGTGCATATAAGGTGCTGTTTCTTCAATATTGCGTAAACTTGGTACTTTAAATTTGTATTTATCTTGGTCAAATTCTGTAACGCGAAATCTTCCTTTATCATTAATTGCCGGGTTTATAGGTAGACCGTTGTTTCTAAATGAGTTATCGGTAAATATGTCTGTAGCATGACAAGAAGCACATTTTTGATTAAACAAAGAATAACCATCTAATTCGTCTTGTGTTAAAGTTCCTCCAACTTCGTTTCTTCGGTATTTATCAAAACGGGAGTTAGAAGAAGTGAGCATCGTCATGAATTGCGCAAGCGCTTTTAACATGTTTTCGGAGTTGATTTCACCATTAACAAAAGCTTGTTTGTATAATTTCTTATAAGCCGAATCGTTTTTCATCATTTCTATGATGTCTATAATGTTACCATTCATTTCAACTTCATTAGAAATAGGAGCCATAGATAAAAGTTCTATATGATCTGCTGCTCCATCCCAGAAAAACTGAGTTTGGAAAGCCATGTTTTGTATAGGAGGTGCGTTACGTGTTCCAACTCCATCACCAACTCCATGACTAAAAGTATGACCGTGATGTGTAAAGGCATCTTCTTGAATATGACAAAATCCACAAGCTACCACTCCATCAGAAGCTAGCCTTCCATCATAGAATATTTTTTTACCTAATTCAAAACCTTTTTCTGTTAATGGATTATTTTCCATGCTGTATGCTAAAGGTGGGAAATTTGAAGGAACTTCGTAATTTATAGGAATATTTTCATATTCATCTGCATCATCAGAAGAACAGCCTATTGAAAAAACTAGACCAAGTAATGCTAAATATTTTGTTTTCATTGCTGTTTTTTTAGCTAATTCATTTTTTTGTGAAAATTTCATATAGATGCTTTAGAAAAAGAAAGCATTTACAATAATTAGCCTCAATCACTTACACAATTTTACTTGTGTAAGTGAAGGCTAAATTATTTTTTAACGTATTGTAGTATTAATCGTTATGAACGTGGTCAATTTCAAACAATGTAGGGATATTGTCTGCTGAAATGTTTTGAACTTTAGTACCACCCATTACGTCTAAACTTTCTTCAAAGTTAATTACCGTTGTTCCATCAATAATTTTCTTTAAGTCTGTTAAAATATGAACTTGTGGTGTAATATTTGTTCTTACTAAAGCATTATCTGGAAAGTCTAAAGTTACTTCTGAATAATTGTACACATCGCCTGTTTTACCTGTGTGAACTCTAAAGTTTGCGTCTGTATGTGTTGTAGAAGAAACAGTTCCTTCAAATTTTACAAATTTGTAACCTGCTGCCCAAGACCAAGTCATGCCTAATGCTTGTGCATCTGTCCACATTGTACCTTGACCGTTGGCACCTGAATTAAACTGATCTTCGTCTACACCTATTCCAAACGTTACTTTAGTGTAGTTTGCAGCTGGAATATTTGGTAAGTTAATAATTGTGCTTGCAGCATCTGATTCATTTACAAAGAAATAGCTTTCACTTTTTGGCACAGTGTATGTTGATCCATCAGCTTTTGTCAATACAATGTTACTTACAATGTAAATTGCATTTGATGCTTTAATGGTTTCACCGTTTGAGTTAGTATATGGTGTGTTAAAAGCAAAGTTTGCATCTCCATAAATATTATCAAATTCTAATTTTAAGTTTCCTTCTCCATTAGTAATATTGTCATCATTATCTGAGCATGAAGTAAATGCTAAAGCTAAAGCTGTTACAGCTAAAATATTTTTTAATTGAAATTTCATTTTTGTATTATTAATTTTTAAACATAATTTTTTTGATTTGAATCATTCAAGTTTCAAATCTAATTGACATAATAGTCTTGTTGAATTTAAAAAGCTAAAATAAATTTAGGTATAAAATTCAACGAATAGTTTTAAATTAACAATTGTTGGTGGGCGGATGAAATATTGAAGTTAAAACTTCTGAATTATAGAAATTTTGATAAAATGAATAAGATTCAGTTGATTTAAAATTCAAATGAGTTTGGTGTTTAAAATTCAAAATTGACTCACAAAAAAGAACTTCGATTTCTTGTTTTATGTTTTGCTTTTTGTCAGAATTTATAGGTTTTTCGTCTTCAGAAGCTTTCGAGAGTTCTTTCATTAAATGACACTTACCATTACATTTTAATTCTGGTTTTTCAATATTTTCACATAATTCAGTTGAAATGTATTCGTAATTTACAACGTAGTCAACAACTGGTAAAACCGGTTTGATTAGCATTAGAATTATAACTATGAATATTGTTTTTTTCAAGTTTCTTTTATGTGTAAGTCGCAAAAATAAATATTTTTTATATAACAGTCTATTTTATTTATTAAATTTAAGATGTAACATTCGTTACAGAATAGTTTTTTGTATTAAGTTATATTTGTTAAAAATAAGTTTTCCTATGAAAAAATACATTGTCATTTTAGCCTCAATTTTGCTGTTTTCATGTAATAATAAAAAAGAAACATATGAAGATGTAGAGAATAACGAGAAAGCTTTAGTATATAATCCGCAAGTGGCAAAAGAATTAATGGAAAAACATTGTTATTTATGCCATAGTCCAACTGCTGATGAAGTAAAAGGTAGAATTGCACCTCCAATGGTTGCAATTAAAGCAAGATATATTGATAAAGAAGAATATAATAAATCAGAATTTATTAAAGCCGTTTCTCAATTTGTAAGTAACCCAACAGATGATAAGGCTTTAATGTATGGTGCTGTGAGAAAATTTGGAGTAATGCCAAAACAGGTTTTTCCAGACAGTGCCGTTATTAAAATAGCTGCTTTTATGTTTGATTATAAAATTGAATCACCTGATTGGTTTGCTTCACATTGGCAAGGTCATGGTAATGATAATTGGGAGCAATCAGGAAAAGATTACGTTGCTCAAGTAAAAGAAAAAACATTTGCAGATATTGGTTTAGAATATGCATTAGGTACAAAAAAAGTATTAGGTAAAAATTTAATGGGAACCATTCAAAAGAAAGGAACAATTGAAGCTTTAGATTTTTGTAATATTCAAGCAATTCCTTTAACCGATAGCATGTCTGTAAAATATAATGCAAGTATTAAAAGAGTTTCCGACAAAAATCGAAACCAAAATAATAAGGCAAATGCAGAAGAGTTATTTTACATAGAACAATTTAAAAAAGAGATTGCAGATAATAAAGAATCTAAACCTGTAGTAGTGGATAAAGGTGATAAAGTACAATTTTATTATCCAATTCCAACCAATACAATGTGTCTGCAATGTCACGGAAAACCTGAAAATATCAAGCCAGAAGTTAGAGCTAAAACCTTAAAATTATATCCACAAGATTTAGCAATTGGTTATGGAGAAAATGAAGTGAGAGGAATTTGGAGTATTACTTTTGATAAGAAAAAATAATGGAACCTATAAAAATAAAAGAAGTTTGCCCAACAAGCACTTTAGAATTAATAAGACGTAATTATCTTTTGTTAGATGTACGTGAAGAAAATGAAATTAATCAATTTTCATTTGATGTTCCTCGTATTTTATATATTCCTGTAAGTCAATTAATAGAAAGAATGAATGAAATTCCTAAAGATGAAAAAGTAATTGTAGCTTGTTTATCAGGCGAAAGAAGTTATAGGGTAGTCCGTTTTTTATATGACTACGGCTTTACGAATTTGTTAAATATGAAGAAAGGTCTTGAAAAATGGATTCAAAAAGGATATCCAACTCATGGTGAAATAATAATTTCCGAAAATTCTTGTTGTGGAGGACACTCACATTGTAATTAAAATGACAAAAAAACAATATATTATTACAGGAATTGGAGTAGTGGTAGGTTTAATTGCAGGTTATGTATATTATTTGCAAGTAGGATGTGCTTCTGGAACATGCGCTATAACATCAAAACCAGTAAACAGCACTTTGTATGGTGGTTTAATGGGAGGTTTGTTATTTAATATGTTTGTAACTTCTCCAAAAAAGAAAGATAAATAATGAATAACTTTTGGAATGAACGATATGCTGAAAAGGAATATGCTTATGGAATTCATCCTAATCAGTTTTTAGTCGATTCTATTTTTAATTTACCAAAGTATGGAAAAATTTTATTTCCAGCTGAAGGTGAAGGTAGAAATGCTGTTTTTGCTGCTAAAAACGGATTTGAAGTTGCTGCTTTTGATTTAAGTAGTGAAGGAAAAAAGAAAGCGGATGAATTAGCAAGTGATAATGATGTAAAAATCGATTATCGAGTTGGGATGCTAGAAGATTTGAATTTTGAACCAAATTCTTTTGATGGAGTAGTATTAATTTATGCTCATTTTCCAAAAGCCATTCGAAAAGCCATGCATCAACAAATTTTGCGATTAATAAAACCAAATGGAGTTATAATATTTGAAGCTTTTAGTAAAGAACAATTAGACTATCCTTCTGGTGGGCCAAAAGAGGTTGCGATGCTTTTTTCGGAAGAAGAAGTAAAAGAAGAATTTGAAAATGTTGATTTTGACTTTATAAAAACCGAAATTATCGAATTAAATGAAGGAGCTTATCATCAAGGAAAAGGATCAGTAGTTCGATTTATAGGAAAGAAAAAATGATAAAATCTCGGAAAGATTATTTATTTGTCAGCATACAATTTCTTTTATTTGGATTGTATGCTTTTGATTTTTTACCAGCTTTTAAAATTCCACAATTAATTAAATATATTGGCTTGATTTTTTCATTTTTAGGTTTTGTGATAGCTGTACTTTCGGTTTTGCAACTCAATAAAAACCTGACTATTTTTCCAACACCAAAAACAGATTCTAAATTAATTACCTTTGGAATGTACAAATTCAGTAGGCATCCAATTTACACCGGACTTATCTTATTTACTTTTGGATATGCCTTTTTTAAAGCATCACCTTTTAAAGTTTTAATAGCTTTGGTTCTTTTGTTGTTGTTTTATTTTAAAACTAATTACGAAGAGCAGAAATTACTTCAAAAGTATCCCAATTATAAGTTTTACAAGAATAAAGTAAACCGATTTTTACCAAAAATAAAAAAGCCTCAAGTGTGATAACTTAAGGCTTTTTTTGAGGTTTAAAATTTATAGTTTACAAATACTGTAAAGTTTCTTCCTGGTTCAGTAATAGGAACTCTTCCAAAACCTGCAACATTGTTAAATGCAAAAGTTAAATGGTTATTATAATATTGATCAAATACATTTAAAAGTCCCATTCCTATAGATAATGACTCTACAGGTTTGTATCCAATGTTTAAATCCATTACTTCATAACCAGCTGTCGCAATTTCATCATAACTAGTTGAAATTTTATTTTGTTTAGCGGTTAAAGTATATAAAGCTTTTGCCCAAAACTTTTTGTTCTCATAACCTAGCTTTAATCTTGTAACTAGGGGCGGGGTTAATGGTAAACTTTCATTGAAGTCTTTATTTTCGGTATATGTGTAAGAAACTTCAGTTCCAAAATTAAAATTGTTATAAAACTGTACATTTCCATACACTTCAAATCCTGTTTTTAATGCATTGTCAATGTTTCTAAAAACTTTTGGATGAATTGGTGGCATTGTAGAATTATACTTTCTAATTAAAGTTTCATCAACTACTCCTAAAATATAGTTTTCATAAATAGAATAGAAAACAGAACTTCCATATTGTACATCATTAAAAAATCCGCTTAATTTTGATTTACCATCAAAACTCAATTCAAATTGATTGTTTACTTCTGGTTTTAAATTTGGATTTCCTACATATTCATAAGTATCTCGCCCAATATTGAAAAAAGCAATAAAACGTTCTTCAATGTTTGCAGCTCTTGTTCCTCTTCCAAAAGAACCCTCTATTTTATAGTTTGGGTTGAATAAGTATTGATATGAAACTGTTCCACTATAAAGTGTTTCATTTCTTTTATCTAAATCAGGATACAAAGCAGCAAAAGTTGGGTCTAAATCATTTGCATCTGAAGTAA
This sequence comes from uncultured Flavobacterium sp., assembly GCA_964559365.1. Classification (GTDB taxonomy): domain Bacteria; phylum Bacteroidota; class Bacteroidia; order Flavobacteriales; family Flavobacteriaceae; genus Flavobacterium. The sequence goes on along the minus strand of CAZLGK010000008.1, from coordinate 29,069 downwards.
CAAAATCCAATCTAGAACCTATAGTTAACCATGACTTTTCTGAAGATTTAATTTTTGTTTCTGCGAAATAGCCAAAATTATTAGAGTAACTATCTTGCCATACTTTATCAAAAAAAGCAATAGGAGTTGGTAAAGGGTTTCCCATCATATTTACTTTTACTAACCGATCTCTACCACCATCTCTTGATAAATTTACCATATCAATTCCTGTGAACAAGTTTGTTTTAGAGCCTAATCGCCATTCTGTTTCAATTTTTCCACCATATGTTAACGCTTTTACATTTGATATGGCTTCCATATTTGCAAAATTTGCTCTTTTAGTATTACTCATAATGTGATCAACAAATGAATAATAAACTTTAGCTGTTAATCCTTTAAAATAGTTTCCGTTTTTTTCTAATTTGTAGTCTAAATTTGCAAGAGTACTATTGTCTTCATCTGTGTCCATTGGTAAACCTGAATGCAATACATCACGACCAAAATTTTGACGGAAAGTAGCTTGTAAACGTTGGTTGTCTGTGATTTGATACCCTGTTTTTAGACCATAGCTAATACTTCTAAAAGAGGAAGGGATTTCGTTTTGATTTCCGTCTTCATAATTTCCATAATCTCTATAGCTTACATTTCCAGAAAAGTCAAATTTTTTAATTTTACTGTCTAATGAAAGCATATTTACAATTGAATTACCGTTACTTTCATACCCCGAAGAAATACTTCCTCCAATTAAATTTTTATTATTTGCTGGAGATTTTGAAACGAGATTAATAAGTCCAGCAAAAGTATTTCCGTAACGAACAGAAAAAGGGCCTTTAATAATTTCAATTTTAGTAATTTCTTCTGGGTTTATTAAAGTTGTTACAGGATCCATTCGATTAGGACACGCATGAAAAGCTTTTGTTCCACCATCGATTTGAACATTTAATTGTTCGTATTGAGAAGCTCTAAAAGCTGGGTCAACTGCATAATTTCCTCTCTTTATAAGGTGAAATCCATTAATGTCTTCAAATAATTCTCCTGAGTTTTTAGGTTGGACTACTTTTTCTGTAAAATCTTGTTTTACAATAATTTGAGCAGGATTTTTAGTCAATGATTTTGTGACAATTACTTCATTTAAAAGTGTAGTTTTTGTTGTGTCAGCTTCTTTTGTTGGTTCTTGTGCATACAAGATTGTAGAGCCTAATATAAATAGGGCTAATATTCTTTTTTTCATTTTTATAAATTTGATTTAATATTTAAGCAATTATGTTGCTGAGTGATTAAACCAAACTTTGAGGAGGATGATCTATGGGATGTTTATCAATAAACTCAATTAAAAAAACATTAAAATATTTTCTTTTTTTCTTTTTTTTAATAAAATCTTTAAAGTTATAATTATAAACATTGTTAAAAAAAACAATTTCGATATCAAAAAAAGTTTTCTTGGGAGTGTTTTGGGGGTCTTTTTCTGTATTTATTTTTTTTAAATGACATTTTCCATTACATTTTAATTCAGGTTTTTTAATGTTAGAGCAATATTTTTCGGTAAAATTTTCGTTATCAAAAATATATTCATATTGTAAAACAACTGTTTTAAAATTGAAACATAAAACACATAAAGTGATTATATGTATAAAGATATTTTGAATTATTTTTCTCATTTTTAAATATTACACAAAATTCAAGCTTATATTTTATTTTAAAAGTAATATTTGTTACAATAATAAATTTTATAAATATCTATTTTAGCATATCAAATAATGAAAGTATCATGAAGCTACGATGTTTAAAATAACAATTTAATCAACATTAGCTCTTTATAATTCTATAAAATGAAAATAGATTTTTTTAAAACACTTAATTCAGAAGACTCCATATTAGTTGAATTTATTAATTCTAATTGCGAACCATGTGCAATGATTGAACCTACCTTACAACAAATTAAAAATTCTGTAGGTAAAAGAATTAAGATTTTTATATTAGAAGTCGAAGATGTTCCAGATGTAGTAAGTTATTATAATATTGATATGGTTCCTACAACTGCATTATTTAGCAAAGGAGAGTTGATTTGGAAGACTTCGGAAGTATTATCTAAACAAAAAATTCTTGAAAAAATTTTAGAAGTAGTTTAAAGTTATATATTTACATAATGAAATTTAAAGTTTACATATTATTTTTTTATTTAGTTGTTTTAACTGCTTTACCTTCTGTAAGAGCAATAAAACTTCAATTTGGAAATAATTGTGAGCAAACTTGTGATAATTCAGAACAAAAAGAATGCAATGCGGGTAAGTTTGTAATGAGCTTAAATTTTAGTCCATTGCAAATTATAAAGAGTTATAATTATTATATGAACTTTGAGCTTTTTGATTTTGAATTAAAAAAAGAAACTTCGCTGTATGAAGCTTTTTTTATGTCAAAGTACCAAAATGCCATTTGGCACCCTCCTAAAGTATAACTAGCTCCTTGTTAGATTATTATCCATATTTTAAAAATATGGAGTAACTTTTTATACTAATATTTATGAAAAAAATTATATTACCTCTAATGTTTGTTTGTCTTGTGTTTTTAGGAAATAATACAATAGAACAAACAATAAATTCAATAGAATATTCAAATATAGAACTTATTTCTAGTTCTATAAAGCAGCATGAATCAAAGTCAGACAATACAGTGAGTTGCTCTCAATGTCATGGTTGTAAAAGCAATACTTATTTTAATAACGAAAATGACAGTCTAAATTTATTTATCGAAAATGAAGCTAAGTTAGATACAATTCAGAAAATTAAGAAAGATGTTGAATTAAAACTAAAAAATAAATTATGAGAAATTTTTTAAAATTTATCTGCGTTATTTTCGTTTTTCAATTTTCATTTGCTCAAAGCGATTTTCCTTATGATGTTGTTTTAACTCCAGTTACAGTAACAGGTTTACCTGGGTTACATTCATATGCTTTTGGTCAAAATAATGGGAAATGGGTTATTATTGGTGGTAGAAAAGATGGTTTACATGCACGTCAACCTTTTAATTCTTTTCCTGGTAGTCAAAATAATACAGATATTTATGTAGTTGATATTAACACTCAACAAACTTGGTCTTCTTCTGTAAATTCTTTGCCAACAGGATTAAAAGAGCAATTACAATCGACTAATATGAACTTTTTCCAAGACGAGGATACATTATATATAATTGGAGGCTATGGATTTACTACATCAGCAAATGATCATATCACACATGATAAATTAACTTCAATAGATGTGCCTGGTTTAATTTCAGCTATTGTTAATGGTGCAAGTATAACAAGTTATTTTAAACAAATTAGTGATTCTAATTTTGCTATTACTGGTGGGCATTTAGGTAAAATTGGAAATGAATTTTATTTGGTAGGAGGTCATCGTTTCGACGGAAGATATAACCCTATGAATAACCCTACATTTACTCAAACTTATTCTAATTCAATCAGAAAATTTGAAATTGATAATTCTGGTTTTCAATTGTCAATTAATAATTATACTGCTATTGTGGATGCAGTTCATTTACATAGGAGAGACTATAATTTATTGCCTCAAGTTTTTCCAAATGGCGAGTTAGGTTATACAATCTCTTCAGGGGTTTTTCAAATAAGTGCCGATCTACCTTTTTTATATCCTGTAGATATTAAGGCTAGTGGCTATTACCCACAAACAGGTTTTAATCAATATTTGAGTAATTATCATTCTGGCTCAGCTTGTTTGTATGATGAAACAAATAATAATATGCATAATTTGTTTTTTGGAGGAATGAGTCAATATTATTATGATGGAGGAACTCTAGTTCAAGACGACACTGTTCCTTTTGTTAAAACAATTAGTAGAACAAAAAGGGCAGCTGATGGTTCTTTAACAGAATACCAGTTGCCTGTTGAAATGCCAAATTTAAAAGGTTCTGGAGCAGAATTTATTCCTAATGAAAATCTTCCTCGTTTTTCAAATGAAGTAATTAAACTTTCAGATATAACAGATTCTGAGTTTGTTATTGGACATATTTTTGGAGGAATACAAAGCTCATCTATATCTGCATTTACAGATAATCAAACAGACCTAACCAGTGCTGACCCTACTGTATATGAAGTGAAGTTAGTTTATAATCCTACTTTAAGTCACGATTTAATTGATGGTTCAAATCCATTTACTTTTTCAGTTTATCCAAATCCCGCGGTTAATGATACAATTAATGTTCAGTTTTCAATTCCTTATCAAGCAGAATTAGAATATCTTATGTCAAGTGTTGATGGTAAAATATTATCTGAAGGTGTTATCGAAGGTCTCAATATTGGTATAAATGAAATGAATTTTAATTTAGAAGAAGCTAATACAAATATTGTTATTTTAACTTTTATCTTCGATCATAAATTCTACAATTCGAAAAAAATTATAAAAAAATAAAAATCATAAAAATGTAATTCAAATATTTGTATATATTTGTCTCACAATTTTTTACAACAATAATTTAAAATTTAATAACCATGAAAAAATTAATCACAATATTAGCAATTGCTGCATTTATGTTCTCTGTAGATGCAACTGCTCAAACTCAAAAGAAGAAACAAATAAGTTCAACTGAAAAGACTTCTTGTTGTTCGGCAGGAAAAAAATCATGTGGTTCTGCTGATAAAAAAGAAACAGCTTCTGCAGAAAAGAAATCATGTGGGTCTTCTGAAAAGAAATCATGTGGAACTGAAGCTAAAGGTGCATCATGTTGTTCTTCTAAAAAAGCTGAAGCTAAAAAGGAAGATTAACGATATCATCTTGTTTAAATAAAAAAAGCCGCTTAAAAGCGGCTTTTTTTATTTAAACAAATGTTAAAAAATGTAATGTGTAACGGTTGTTACTTATGGTAATTATGTTTTTAAATAATTTTACTCAAAATAAAAAAAATTATGGATGTTGAAATATTAGCTAGGATTCAGTTTGCTTTCACAATAGCATTTCATTATATATATCCTCCATTAAGCATTGGTTTAGGATTAATTATGGTTATTATGGAAGGTTTGTATTTAAAAACCGGAAATAAAGAGTATGAAGTTTTAACCCGTTTTTGGCTTAAAATATTCGCCATCACTTTTGGAATAGGTGTTGCCACAGGAATTATCATGGAATTTGAATTTGGTACTAACTGGGCAGTATATTCAAAATATGTGGGAGATATTTTTGGAAGTGCACTAGCTGCAGAAGGATTATTTGCATTTGGATTAGAAAGTACATTTCTTGGGATATTAATTTTTGGTTGGAACAGAGTTTCTCCTAAAGTACATTTTATATCAACTATAGGAGTGTTTCTTGGTTCAATGTTTTCAGCTGTTTGGATTGTTGTAGCTAATAGTTGGCAACAAACTCCAGCAGGTTATCATATAGTTGGAGAAGGTTTAAGTGCTCGTGCAGAAGTAACCGATTTTTGGGCAATGGTTTTTAATCCATCAAGTGTAGATAGAATTATACATACTTGGCAAGGAGCTTTTTTAGCAGGAGCTTTCTTGGTTTTAAGTGTTCATGCTTATTATATTAGAAAAGGCAGATATGTTGAGTTGTCTAAAAGAGCCTTTAAAATTGCATTAGTAGTTGCTACAGTAGTTTCTTTTTCTCAATTGCTTTCTGGTCACAGTTCTGCAGATGGAGTTGCTAAAAATCAACCTGCAAAATTAGCCGCTATGGAAGGACATTACGAAAAATCGGCTCCAGCAGATTTATATCTTTTAGGTTGGGTAGATAATGAAAATCAAAAAGTAACGGGTTTAGGTTTACCTGGAGGATTATCTTTTTTAGTACACCAATATTTTGACGCTCCAATAACAGGTTTAAATGCTTTTCCTGAAGAAGATCGTCCAGGTCAAGTTAATGCTGTTTTTCAATTTTATCATATCATGATTACCATTGGCATGTTTTTAATAGGTCTTACATTTTACGCTAGCTTCTTATGGTGGAGAGGCAAATTATTTGAAACCAAATGGATCATGTGGATTTTCTCTTTTTCAGTAATTTTACCACAAATAGCTAATCAAGTTGGATGGTTTGCCGCTGAAATGGGAAGACAACCTTGGATTGTTTATGGCCATTTACGAACTAGTGAAGGTTTTTCTCAAGAGGTTTCAGCTAATCAAATAGTATTTTCATTAGTTTTATTTACAGTAGTTTATACGTTGTTGTTATTGTTGTTTTTGTATTCATTAAATAAAAAAATAAAACATGGTCCCTATGATGAAGCTCAAAATGCATTAGAAATTATTTAATTTAGAAAATATGGAAACATTTTTAGGTATCGATTATCCAACACTTTGGTATTTAGTAGTAGGGTTATTATTTTCAGGTTATGCTATTTTAGAAGGCTTTGATTATGGAGCAGGTGCTTGGCATTTGTTTTTTAAAAAAGATTTAAGCAGAAGAGTAGCTATTAATGCTATTGGACCTATTTGGGACGCAAATCAAGTATGGCTAATCATTGGTGGTGGAGCTTTATTTGCAGGTTTTCCAGTAATGTATGCAACTATGTTGTCAGCTATGTATATTCCTTTTATGCTATTTTTGGTATTATTAGTTTTGCGTTCATCGGCCATAAAATTTAGAAGTGCCGAAGAGATGCTTTGGTGGCGCAAAACTTGGGATATCATTTACTTTGTCTCAAATGTTTTAATTGCTTTTTTACTTGGAGTTGTTTTGGGAAATGTATTGCAAGGATTTGAAATAGGAGAAAACTTTAGTTACAAAGGTGGAATTTTTCTTTCATTTTTAAGTCCTTATGCTATAATGACTGGTTTTACAACTTTGTCAATATTTATGACACAAGGAGCTATTTTTTTATTATTAAAAACAGAAGGTCGATTACATACCAGATTAACGTTTTTATTAAAAAAAGGAATGATTTTCTTTATAGTTAGTTTTTCAATTACATCTTTATATACTTTAATTTTTATTCCTGGTGTAACTGACAATTTTAAAAGTAATCCTGTGTTTTTTGTTTTACCTATTTTGTCGTTTTTAGCAGTTGCAAACATTCCTCGTTTGGTTTCTAAAAAAAAGTATTTTCAAGCTTTAGTTTTTTCTTCCTTAACGATGGCATTTTTATTGATGTTGGTTGCATTTCAGTTGTATCCAGTTTTACTTCCATCTACTATTGATTCTAACTATAGTGTAACAATTTATAATGCAGCATCTTCTCAAAAGTCTTTAGGAATAATGCTTACTATTGTTTTAATAGGAACACCTTTACTTGCAGGTTATTTTCTTTTTCTCTATAAAACATTTTACGGAAAAGTCAAGCTCGATGATACAAGTTATTAAAATTTAAGAGTGTCTTTTTAAAGGCACTTTTTTTTGGACTTCATTCAAAAAACGGATTCTAAAATATATTTATTTTAAATTATTTATTTTTTTAAATTACTGACTGTGTGATAATTATCATGTGATACTAGTTGAATAATGTCTAAGTTTGATTATTGTTAAAATTTCAAATAAATAAACGTAAATCGAAAAAAATAAAAGCTAAAAATAAACCTATTTCAATTTTAAACACATTTCTTAACTGTAACAAATGTTGCTGTAGTAAATAAGTGTTCCTATTACTTTTGAAGTATAAACTAATTAAAATGTCAAAAATAGTAATATTAGGTGCTGGAATTTCAGGTCATACTGCTGCAGCACATTTAAGAAGAAAGTTAGGGAAAGAGCATGAAGTTCTTGTGGTTTCTCCTAATCGAAATTACCAATGGGTTCCTTCGAATATATGGGTTGGAATTGGAAGAATGAAAGCTGAACAATTAATTTTTCCATTGGAACCATTATATAAAAGGAAAGGAATTGGTTACAAACAAGCTAAAGTAGTTTCTTTTCATCCTGAAGGGAATAAAACAGAAGACAAACCTTTTGTTTCGGTTGAATATGTGTTTGGAGAAAAAAAAGGTACACAAGAAAATGTTACCTATGATTATTTAATCAATGCAACCGGACCAAAATTAGCTTTTGATATGACGGAAGGTTTAAATCCTGGAACCAATAAAGCTTATTCTGTTTGTACTTATGATCATGCGGAACATGCTTGGCAAGGTTTAAAAGCACTCATTGATCAATTGAAAACTTCTGATAAAAAAGCAAAAATACTTATAGGAACCGGTCACGCAAAAGCTACTTGTCAAGGAGCTGCATTTGAATACATTTTAAATGTTGAAAAAGAACTAGTCAAATATGGAGTAAGAGATAAAGCTGAAATTACATGGATTTCGAATGAAAATGACTTAGGTGATTTTGGTATGGATGGAATGTTGATGGAATATAATGGTTTCAATATGAAATCTAAAGATATGGTTGAAATGATTTTTGAAGACAGAGGTATTAAGTGGATTTTAGGTGCTGGAGTCAACAAAATGGAAGATGGTATTGCCTATTATGAAAATTTAGACGGAGAGTTTAAGTCTGAAACTTTTGATTTTGCGATGTTAATTCCTGCTTTTTCAGGTCACGGATTTAAAGCATATGATAAAAATGATGCAGATATTACCGATAAATTATTCAAAGGATTTATGATAGTAGATGCCGATTATACACCAAGGCCTTACGAAGAATGGACAGTTCAAGATTGGCCAGAAACCTATCAAAATCCATCATATAAAAATATTTTTGCTCCTGGAATTGCTTTTGCTCCGCCTCATTCTATATCTAAACCAAGAAAGAGTAAAAATGGTACGGAAATTTATCCATCACCACCAAGAACAGGTATGCCTTCAGGTATAACTGCAAAATTGGTTGCCGATAATATTATAGACTCTATTAAAGCAGGAAAAGAATCATTACATCACAAAGGTTCATTAGGAAATATGGGAGCAGCATGTATTGCGTCTGCAGGTTATGGTATGACACAAGGAAGTGGGGTAAGTATTACTACTTATCCAATTGTTCCCGACTATAGAAAGTATGGTGAAACGGGAGGAAGAGATATAAATAAAACATTTGGAGATATTGGTTTAGCTGGGCATTGGGTTAAATTAGCTTTACATTATGCTTTCATATATAAAGCAAAAATGAAACCTTTTTGGTGGTTAATTCCTGAATAATTAATTAGAAGTTGATTATAAGCCTAATTCTGTATATCTAAATTCTAAAAAAAAATAAAATGACACAGAGAATATCAAAATCACAGCGTTCTAAAATGCAAAATCCTTTCTTACAATTTTTTAAATTTTTCTATTTAAATATTAGAATTTTAAAAATTGTAGCTGGTGGTCATGGAGGGACAAGAAAGTAATAATCATTTTGAAGATGATGATTGTTTTTAGTTTTTATTGGTTAGTAAAAGAGCATTTGAAAAAATGCTCTTTTCTTTTTGTAACTTATGTTACTTTTTAGTGTAACACTTGTTACTGAATGCCAGTTTTGCCTGTTGTACTTTTGTTTAAGTAAAAAGAAAAAACCAATGAAAAAAATTAAATTTTTAATAATCAGTTCAATTGCAATGTTGTCTTTTTCGGCTAATAGTCAAGATACGTTGTCAATTTCAAGAGGTGAGGTGCTAGAAAAAGTTATAGAAAATAATCTTCAGATAAAAGTTGCTGAAAAATCTTTCGAATCTGCACGTGGAGATTATAGACAATCAAATTCCCTTTTCTTGCCAAATATCAATGCTTCTTATACGGGTATTTCAACAACAAATCCTTTAATGGCATTTGGTTCTAAGTTGAATCAAGAAATTTTAACTGCTTCTGATTTTAATCCAGCATTATTAAATGATCCAGACAAAACTCAAAATTTTGCAACTTTAATTGAAATAAAGCAACCATTAATTAATATAGATGGTTTATTAGGTCGTAAGGCTGCAAAAGCTAAAATGAATGCTTTTCAATTACAAACAGAAAGAACAAAAGAATATATAGAATTAGAGGTTTCTAAATCGTATATGCAATTACAGTTAGCATATAAAGCTGTGGAGGTTTTAGAGAAAGCAAATGCTACTGCAAAAGGTAATCTTAAAATTGTTGAAAACTATTTTAAAAATGGTATGCTTCAAAAAACAGATTTGCTAAACGTTCAAGTACGTGTTAATGAAATTGCAAATCAGCTACAATACGCTAAAAGTAACGTGCAAAATGCATCTGATTATTTAGCTTTTCTTTTAAATGAAGATACTAATGGAAAGACTTTTAAACCTTTAGAAGAGTTAGAAAGTTCTATTGCAATTACCACTATCAATACATCATTATCAGATTCTCGAAAAGACATCCAAGCAATGGAATTGTCATCTGAGGCATATAGAAAAATGTATCAATCTTCAAAATATGGATTTTTACCTCGATTAAATGCTTTTGGGAATTATCAACTATATGATAGTAAGTTTTTAAGTACAAATGCAAAAGGGTATTTAATTGGCGCTCAATTGTCATGGGATGTTTTTGATGGTTACAAAAACATTGGAAAAACCCAAAAAGCAAAGGCTGATTTTCAAAAAGCTGAATTAGAAACAGAACAATATAAAAAACAAAGTCAGTTAGAGTTAAATAAGAGTAGTCGTCAGCTTTTAGACGCAGAAAATAAAGTAAATCTTTCAAAGTTAGCTTATGAGCAATCTCAAGAAGCTTATAGGATACTTCAGAATAGATACACTCAAGGTTTAGAAAAAACAACCGATTTGTTAATGTCTGAAACACAAATGGCTCAAAAAGAGTTAGAGTATTTACAAGCTGTTTTTGAATATAATTTTACCAAACAATATTTACAATTTTTAACGAAATAAAACTATGAAATCGAAGATTCACGAAATCCTAACTATAAAAACACTAAACATGAGAAATAAAGCAATTGCAATATTAATAGTAGCTTCAACAATATTCATTTCTTGTGGAAGTGATAAAAAAGAGCAAGTAGTTAGCTTACCCGCTATACCGGTAAAAGTTGCTGGAATTTTAGATAATAATACAAGTCCATATGTTTCTGCAAGTGGAAAAGTAGAAGCAGAAAATAGTGCCAATTTGAGTACTAGAATGATGGGTTATGTTACTAAAGTTAATGTAAAAGTAGGTCAAAAAGTTTCGCAAGGACAACTTCTTGTAAGCGTAAATAATACCGATTTACAAGCAAAAAAAGCACAAGTTAATGCTTCAATTATTCAAGCACAAGCAGCATATAATAATGCTAAAAAAGATTATGATCGTTTTGTAAATTTATTTGCACAACAAAGTGCTTCTCAAAAAGAACTTGATGATATGACTGCTCGATATGAAATGGCAAAAGCAGGTTTTGAGGCAGCAAAACAGATGAGAAATGAAATAAATGCACAATTTGCCTATTCAAATATAACCGCTCCTTTTAGTGGTGTAGTTACTAATACGTTTATAAAAGAAGGAGACATGGCAAATCCAGGGATGCCTTTAGTAAGTATTGAAGGTGCTAAAAAACTACAAGTTACTGCTATGGTTTCAGAAAGTGATATTGCTTCAATTACACAAGGAATGAAAGTAAATGTTTTGGTAAAATCTATTAACCAAGAAGTTGAAGGAAAGGTTTCTGAAATTAGTTTGTCAGCTAAAAATACAGGTGGACAATATTTGGTTAAAATTGATTTAAATAAATCAGAAGCTAAAATTTTATCAGGGATGTTTGTTAACGTTCAGTTCCCTGTAGAAAAGAAAGAAAATGTAAAAGCATCTGATAAAATTTTAATTCCTGTAACTGCTATGGTAAAAGAAGGGCAATTGAAAGGAGTTTATACTATAGGAAGTGGAAATGTTGCCATATTACGTTGGTTACGTATTGGTAAAACGTTCGGTAATCAAGTAGAAGTATTATCGGGTTTATCAGCTAATGAACAATATATTGTTTCAGCTGAAGGGAAGTTATTCAACGGTGCTAAAGTTAGTATTCAGTAATTGAAACTTAAAACATAAAGAAAATGCAAGAAGGTATATCAGGTAAAATAGCCAATTTTTTCATCAATTCTAAGTTAACCATTTTGTTAATGGTAGCTTTGATGATTATTGGCTCATATAGTTCGCTCTTAATTCCAAGAGAAGAAGAGCCACAAATAAATGTTCCTATGGCCGACGTTATGGTAGGTTATCCAGGAGCAAGTCCAAGTGAAGTGGAAAGTAGAGTAATAAAACCACTAGAGAAAGTTATTGGAAATATTAAGGGAGTTGAGCATATTCATAGTATGGCTATGAATGGCCAAGCAATGATGGTTGTACAGTTTTATGTGGGTGAAAACAGTGAAGATTCATATGTAAAATTATATGATGAATTAATGAAACACCAAAACATGTTTCCCCAAGGAGTTATGCAGCCTATGGTTAAAACCCGTTCTATTGATGATGTTCCTATGTTAGGTTTAACACTTTGGAGTGAAAATTATAACGATTTTCAATTACGACAAATAGCTGAGGAAGTTACTAATGAAATTGAAAAAGTAAAAGATGTAGCCATCACAAAAGAAATAGGAGGAAGAACAAGAGAACTAAAAGTAATTCTTGATAAAGATAAAATGGCTGAAAATGGTGTAGATGCTTTGAGCATTATGCAAATGATTCAAGCTAATAATGGTAGTTCACAGTCAGGAAGTTTTGTTCAAAATGACACGGAATATTTAATTACAACAGGAAAATTCTTATCTTCTTCTGAAGATGTTGAAAATTTAGTAATTGGTGTAAATAAAAATATGCCTGTTTATCTGAAACAAGTTGCTGCTATTCTAGACGGACCTCAATCTCCAAAGAATTATGTTTCTTTTGGTTATGGTAAAGCAAATGAAAAGTATAAAGCAAATAAATCAGAATATCCAGCTGTAACTATTTCGGTAGCCAAAGTAAAAGGAGCCGATGCAATGAAAATTTCAGAAAAAATATTAACTAAAGTAGAAAGTTTAAAGAAAAACATTATACCTACTGATGTTCATGTTGAAGTTTCTAGAAATTATGGAGAAACTGCTTCACATAAAGTAGGTGAGTTACTATTACATTTAGGTGTTGCTATTTTAGCCGTAACTATTTTAGTAATGTTAGCAATGGGCTGGAGAGGTGGATTAGTTGTGTTTTTCTCTGTTCCTTTAACTTTTGCCTTAACATTGTTTAGTTATTATTTGTTAGGATATACTTTAAATAGAATTACTCTTTTTGCCCTAGTATTTGTTGTTGGAATTGTTGTAGATGATAGTATCATTATTGCCGAAAATATGCATAGGCATTTTAAAATGAAGCGACTTCCTTTTAAACAAGCAGCTATTTATGCGATAAATGAAGTAGGAAATCCAACAATTTTAGCCACATTTACGGTTATTGCAGCAATTTTACCTATGGCTTTCGTAAGTGGAATGATGGGACCATATATGAGTCCTATGCCAATTGGTGCTTCAATTGCAATGATGTTGTCTCTATTTGTAGCTTTAACAGTAACTCCATATTTAGGTTATCATTTATTGCAAGAAAAAGATGATCAAGAGCATAAAGAAGAGCAAGGATTAGAAACTTCATTTATTTATAGAATTTACAAGAAAATAGAACAACCATTATTAGACAATAACAAGAAGCGTAACTTAATGTTTATTGTTACAATTGTATTGTTATTAGGTTCAGTTGCGATGTTTTTTACAAAATCGGTTGCTGTTAAAATGTTACCTTTTGATAATAAAAATGAATTTCAAGTTGTTGTAGATATGCCAGAAGGAACTACTCTAGAAAGAACAGCAGCAGTTACAAAAGAAATTGCACAATACCTTTCATCAATTCCTGAAGTGGTTGATTATCAAAATTATGTAGGTGCCTCGGCTCCAATTACTTTTAATGGTTTAGTACGTCATTATGATTTACGCGGAGGAAGTAATATGGCTGATATTCAAGTGAATTTATTACATAAAGAAGATAGAGATTTACAAAGTCATGATATTGCAAAAGTAGTTCGCCCAGAAATTCAAAAAATTGCGCAAAAGTATGGTGCAAATGTTAAAATTGTTGAGGTTCCACCAGGACCACCTGTTTTATCCACATTAGTAGCTGAAATTTATGGTCCAGATTATCAAGAGCAAATAAAAGTAGCTAATCAAGTTAAAACAATATTGCAAAATACAGACGACGTAGTTGATGTAGATTGGATGGTTGAGGCTCTGCAAATAGAATACAAGTTAGAAGTAGATAAAGAGAAAGCAATGTTAAATGGAATTGCTCCACAGCAAGTAGTAGGTAATTTAACTTATTTACTTCGCGAAATGCCAGTTTCTAATTTATATGATGAAAATTCGGTTGATCCAGTTGGAATTGTTTTAGCATTAGAAGATTCAGATAAATCTTCTCTTCAAGATATACAAGATTTAAAAATTAAAGGAAGTCAAGGTAATGTTATTTCAGTAAGTGATTTAGTAAAAGTAAAGACAGATACTTTAAGAAATACAATTTATCGTAAAGATCAAAAGCGTGTAGTTTATGTTTTAGCAGATATGGCAGGAGAACTTGAAAGTCCGGTTTACGCTATATTAGGAATGAATGAAAAGTTGCAAAAAATGCAGTTGCCAAAAGGATATTCTATTAATGAATTGTATATTGACCAGCCTTCAGATGAAAGTGATTTTACTGTAAAATGGGATGGTGAATGGCAAATTACTTTGGAAGTTTTTCGTGATTTAGGAGCAGCTTTCTTAGTAGTAATTATTGTAATTTATATGCTAATTGTTGGATGGTTTCAAAACTTCAAGACACCTTTAGTAATGATGGTTGCTATACCTCTTTCTTTAGTAGGAATTGTATTAGGTCACTGGGTTTTAGGAGCGTTCTTTACAGCTACTTCTTTTATTGGAATGATTGCATTAGCAGGAGTAATGGTTAGAAATTCCGTGTTGTTAATTGATTTTATAGAAATTCGGTTGAATGATGGTGTTCCAATAAAGCAAGCTGTTATCGAAGCTGGAGCAGTTCGTACGACTCCTATTTTATTAACAACTGGAGCGGTAGTTATTGGAGCGTCTATTATTTTGTTTGACCCTATTTTTCAAGGCTTAGCAATTTCTTTAGTTGCTGGAGCAATTGTTTCTACATTATTAACTTTAATTGTTGTTCCTTTAATTTACTACATAGTAGAAAGAAAAAAATGGGAGCATAATAAATAAATTACCTACAAGGTTTCTTAAAATAAAGTAAAAATGAAATTAGTAATCATAACAGGTGTATCTGAGTTTCAAGAAGAAATAAAGCGCCAATTAAAAAAAGCAAATGTAACTACCTATTCTTATAAAGATGTAGTTGGTTATAGGGATAGTTCAGAAGATGCATTAGAATCAAATTGGTTTTCTTCTGAGATGAATGAATCACAATCTGTTTTATTTTATGCTTTTGTAGAAGAAGAAAAGGTAGATGGTTTGTTTGAATCCATAAATGGTTTTAATACAAAACAAGAAACGCTTTCACATATTCATGTGGCAGTTTTAAACATAGAAAAGTCAAATTAAAAATTTTAAAAAAAATGGTTAATAAACTAATTACAAGAATCGCAGGAATATTTATAATTATAAGTGTTTTATTAGGAATGTATGTAAACCCAAATTTTTATTGGTTTACTTTATTTGTAGGTGCAAATTTATTGCAATCATCATATACAAACTGGTGCTTAATGGGAGATATTCTTCGAAAAGTATTTAAAGTTAAAGACTAAATTAAAATCCCGATTTAATCGGGATTTTTTTATGCCTATTTGATATTTTAGCCCTTTGTAACTTTATAACTTTATTCTATCTTTGCAACTTATTAAAATCACAAACTATTATGTTTAATAATTTAACAGATAAATTAGATAAAGCGTTTCATATTTTAAAAGGTCACGGTAAAATTACCGATGTTAATGTTGCAGATACTTTGAAAGAAGTTCGTCGTGCACTATTAGATGCTGATGTCAATTTTAAAATTGCAAAAGATTTTACATCTAGAGTAAAAGAGAAAGCTATAGGCCAAAATGTATTAACAACATTACAGCCAGGTCAGTTATTGGTTAAAATTGTTAAAGATGAATTAACTGAATTAATGGGTGGTGATGTAGAAGGTGTAAATCTTTCAGGAAATCCATCAGTAATTTTAATGTCTGGTTTACAAGGTTCAGGTAAAACTACTTTCTCAGGTAAATTAGCCAACTTTCTTAAAACGAAGAAAAACAAAAAACCCTTATTAGTTGCATGTGATATTTATCGTCCAGCGGCAATTAATCAGTTACATGTTGTTGGAGATCAAATTGGTGTTGAAGTGTATTCAGAACCAGAAAATAAAAACCCTGTTGAAATTGCTCAAAATGCAATTAAACATGCAAAAGCAAATGGGTTTAATGTAGTAATTGTCGATACAGCCGGTCGTTTAGCCATAGACGAACAAATGATGAATGAAATTGCTGAAGTTCATAAAGCAATTCAACCACAAGAGACTTTGTTTGTAGTAGATGCAATGACAGGTCAAGATGCCGTTAATACTGCAAAAGCATTTAATGATAAATTAAATTTTGACGGAGTTATTTTAACGAAGTTAGATGGTGATACACGTGGTGGAGCTGCAATTTCAATTAAATCGGTTGTTGATAAGCCTATTAAGTTTATTGGTACAGGTGAGAAAATGGATGCTATTGATGTATTCTATCCAAATCGTATGGCAGAACGTATCCTTGGAATGGGAGATGTTGTGTCTTTGGTAGAACGAGCACAAGAGCAATATGACGAGGAGGAAGCTAGAAAATTACAGAAGAAAATTGCTAAAAATGAGTTTGGTTTTGATGATTTCTTAACTCAAATTCAACAAATTAAAAAAATGGGTAACATGAAAGACCTTGTTGGAATGATACCTGGAGCTGGTAAAGCTTTAAAAGATGTAGAAATTGAGGATGATGCTTTTAAGCATATAGAAGCTATAATTCATTCGATGACACCCTTAGAAAGAGCTAAGCCTTCGGTAATTGATGTGAAACGTAAAACTAGAATTGCAAAAGGTTCTGGGACTAGTGTTGAACAAATTAATCAATTAATGAAGCAGTTTGATCAAATGGGTAAAATGATGAAAATGATGCAAGGTGGTGGTGGAAAAAATATGATGCGAATGATGCAAGGCATGAAAGGAATGAGATAATATATAAGGCGCAATTTTTTGCGTCTTATTTTTTTAATAAATAACACACAACTACACAAGAATGATTTTATTAGACGGGAAAAAAGTTTCGGAAGATATTAAAAACGAAATTACTGCAGAAGTAAATATTATGAAGTCTATAGGAGAGAAAGTTCCTCATTTAGCAGCTATAATAGTAGGGAATGATGGTGCAAGTTTAACCTATGTAGGTAGTAAGGTAAAAGCTTGCGAAAGAGTAGGTTTTGAATCTACATTAATTAAAATGCCTAGTACAACTTCAGAGACAGAGTTACTTAAGAAAATTAAGGAGCTAAATGAAAATGATGACATTGATGGATTTATTGTTCAATTACCTTTGCCTGACCAAATTGATACTCAAAAAGTTTTAATGGCCGTAAACCCTAGTAAAGATGTAGATGGATTTCATCCAGAAAACTTTGGTAAGATGGCTTTAGATATGAGTACGTTTATTCCTGCTACTCCATTTGGTATTTTAGAGCTTTTAGAACGATATAATGTTGAAACAAAAGGAAAGCAAACGGTAGTTATTGGTAGAAGTCATATCGTAGGAAGGCCAATGAGTATTCTAATGGGAAGAAAAGGATTTCCTGGAAATTCAACAGTTACATTAACACATAGTCATACTAAAAATATAAATCAAATAACAAGTCAAGCTGATATTATAATTACAGCATTAGGTGTTCCTAATTATTTAAAAGCTGAAATGATAAAAGATGATGCAGTTATTATTGATGTAGGAATTACTAGAGTTCCAGATGAAAATTCAGAAAAAGGTTATAAGATTACGGGAGATGTTGACTTTGAAAATGTTTCTAAGAAGGCGTCTTATATTACTCCAGTTCCTGGTGGAGTTGGTCCTATGACTATTGCCATGTTGCTAAAAAACACTTTGTTGGCAAGAGAAAGAAGAATGAACAGATAGTTAAATAAATAAATTTAAAATAAAAAAGCACACTTTAAAGTGTGCTTTTTTTTATTTTGTAGCAAAATCTTTTCTATTCTTAAAATAGTAAAACATAAATGCTATACCTATAATTGTTAACCAAATTAATTTAGTGTTAATTGGTGCTGGTGGCGGATCATCATCTGCTGGTGGATCAACAGGCTGTGCTACACTAAGGAAGCTAACAAAAGCCATAATTACAGTAGCTAAAAATTTAAAATTTGTAAATTTCATTATTCTTATTTTAGGTTAAATAGGGCAATTCTTATGCAATTATATTAAAAAATTATGATATATGAAAATCTGAAGTAAAAAATAATTTTACTGAAGGATATTTTTGTTTATTCATTTGTATTGAAAATTCACTATCTGCTAAAAATACTAATTGACCATACTTGTCAGTTCCCAAGAATTTTTGTTTTATCCTTCTAAATTCTCTAAATTCTTCATTTTTTGCATCATCTGGTTTTACCCAGCATGCTTTATAAGCAGGAAAGTTTTCATAGCTACATTTTGCTCCATATTCATGTTCTAAACGATATTGAATTACTTCATATTGAAGTGCGCCAACAGTTCCTATGATTTTACGTCCATTCATTTCAAGGGTAAATAACTGAGCGACACCTTCATCCATAAGTTGGTCAATTCCCTTTTCAAGTTGTTTTGATTTTAATGGATCGGAATTATTTATGTATCTAAAATGTTCTGGTGAAAAACTTGGAATTCCTTTGTAATTCATTTTTTCACCTTCAGTTAGAGTGTCTCCAATCTTAAAGTTTCCAGTATCATGAAGTCCCACAATATCTCCTGGATAAGAAATGTCAACTATCTCTTTTTTCTCAGCAAAAAAAGCATTTGGGCTAGAAAACTTCATGTTTTTACCATTCCTTACGTGAAGGTATGGTTTGTTTCGTTCAAAAGTTCCAGAAACAATTTTAATAAATGCTAATCTATCTCTGTGCTTAGGGTCCATATTGGCATGAATCTTAAATACAAATCCACTGAATTTTTCTTCTTCTGGCTTTACAAGTCTAACATCTGATTCTTTAGGTCTTGGCGTAGGAGCAATTTCAATAAAACAATCTAGTAATTCTCTAACCCCAAAATTATTTAATGCAGAGCCAAAAAATACGGGTTGAAGTTTTCCAGCTAAATATTCGTCTCTGTTAAAGGCTGGATATACTTCATCAATTAATTCTAATTCATCTCTTAACCTTTTGGCAGGTTTTTCTCCAATAATTTGATCTAGTTCAGGGTTGTTAATGTCAGAAAATGCAATAGTTTCTTCAATGTCTTTTCTGCTGTCCCCAGAGAATAAATTAATGTTTTTCTCCCAGATATTGTAAATTCCTTTAAAATCATAACCCATTCCAATAGGAAAGCTTAAAGGAGTGACTGTAAGTCCAAGTTTTTGTTCTACTTCGTCTAATAAATCGAAAGCATCTTTACCTTCTCGATCTAATTTATTTATAAAAACAATTATTGGGATATTTCTCATTCTACAAACTTCAACTAGTTTTTCGGTTTGTTCTTCAACTCCTTTAGCTACATCAATAACAACAATTACACTATCTACAGCAGTAAGAGTTCTAAAAGTATCTTCTGCAAAATCTTTATGTCCAGGAGTGTCTAGAATATTAATTTTTTTGTCTTTATATATAAAGGCTAATACAGAAGTTGCAACGGAAATACCTCTTTGTCTTTCAATTTCCATAAAATCAGAAGTAGCTCCTTTTTTAATTTTATTGCTTTTTACAGCTCCAGCTTCCTGTATAGCTCCACCAAATAATAGTAATTTTTCAGTTAGAGTTGTTTTTCCGGCATCTGGATGTGATATAATTCCAAAAGTTCTTCTTCTTGCAATTTCTTCTTTAAATCCCATTTTGTTTTTTTTAGAGTGTGCAAAATTAATGTATTAATTTAAATATCTAAAACGTAATGAAACTTATGTTTTTGAAATGAAAAATATTTTTTGTTAATCCTAAATAGAAACTTGCTATATACATAGGAATTGCTATTTTTGTTGATTGCAAATTAAAAATGATATTCTATGAGATATTTATTTCAATTTTTAGTAATTATTACTTTTGTTCAAAATAGTTTTTCGCAAGAAAAGCAGCCGTTATTCAATATTGATAGTACATCTTATTATTCAGATGAATTTGTCAGAGTCTATAATAAAAATCTTGATTTAGTTAAAGATGATTCGCAAAAAGATTTAGATAAGTATTTAGAGCTTTTTATTGGGTATAAATTAAAAGTACAAAAGGCATATAAATTAGGTTTGAATGATAATGTAAAGTATAAGAACGAGTTGATGTCTTACAGAACTCAATTAGCTAAAAATTATATTAATGATTCTAAGGTAACTAATGAACTTGTAGAAGAAGCTTATGAAAGAATTAATAAAGAAGTTAAAGCGTCTCATATATTAGTTTTAGTTGATGAAAGTGCATTGCCTGAAGACACATTAAAAGCATATAAAAAAATTTTAAAAGTTCAGCAGTTATTAAAAGAAGGAAAAGATTTTGAAAAAGTAGCTGTAGAATATTCTGAAGATCCGTCTGTAAAAGACAATAAAGGTAATTTGGGTTATTTTTCGGCTTTTAGAATGGTTTATCCATTTGAAAATGCTGCTTTTAATACATCTGTTGGTAAGTTTTCAGCACCATTTAGAACAAGATTTGGTTATCATATTGTAAAGGTTACTGATGCTCGTAAAAACAGGGGTGAAGTTACTGTTGCTCATATAATGATTCTTAAACCTACTTCATCTGAAGTTTCTTTACATGAAAAGGCAAAAGAGACTATTGATGATATTTATAAAAAAATTCAACAAGGCGAAATTTTTGAAAGTTTAGCAAATCAGTTTTCCGAAGATAAATCTACTTCAGGTAAAGGTGGGGTTTTGCAACGTTTTGGTTCAGGTCAATTAGCTTCTGAAAAATTTGAGGATGTAGCTTTTAGTCTTAAAGATAAAAATGAAATTTCTAAGCCATTTCAGTCGCAATTTGGTTGGCATATTATTAAGTTAATTGATAAATATCCAGTTCAATCAATTCAAGAAATGAGAAATGAACTAGTAAATAGAGTTAAAAAAGATGAAAGATCTTTATTAATTACAAATTCACTTGCAACAAAGCTTAGAGAAAAATATTCATTTACTAAAAATGATAAATTATTACAAAAAATAAACAAGTTAGTTACTGAAGATTTTTATTCTCAAACTTGGCAAATGCCAGAAAATAAAGATGAATTAAATAAAGAGATAGCAATAATTAATAAAGACAAGAAATTATATTCTCTTCCTTTTATCAAGTATATTTTTAGCCAACAAAAATCTAATATTAAAATTAAACCTATTAAGGCATTAGTTGATCATTTATTTAATAAGTGGATGGATAGTCAATTAATTCAATATTATGATGATAATTTAGAAAACGAATTCGTTGAATTTAAGAATATAGTAGAAGAGTATAGAGATGGTTTATTGTTATTTGATTTAATGGAAAAAGAAATTTGGGAAAGAGCTAAAACGGATTCAGTAGGCTTAGATACATATTTTAAAAAGAATTCGCAAAAATACATGTGGACAAATAGATATGATGTAGATGTTTACTCTTCAACAGATAAAAAGGTTATTGAAAAGACAAAGTCATATTTAAAAAAGAATAAATCAATAGATTACATTAAAACTAAACTGAATAAAAACGGTATAATAAATGTGATGGTAAAATCTGGATTGTTTGAAGAGAACCATGATATTTTATCAGAGTATGATAATCCTGATGTCGGAATAACATCAATTGTTAAAAAAGGAAATTATTATTTTGTGGTAAACGTGAAGGAAGTTAAGCCTGCTCAACAAAAAGAGATAGATGAATGTCGTGGTAAGGTGATAAGTGATTATCAACAGTATTTAGAAAACAATTGGGTTGATGAATTAAAAAAGGAATTTAAAGTTAATGTGAATAAAGAAGTATTTGAAAAAGTTAAAAATCAAATTTCTAAATAATGTATATAAAACTGCAATATTTAGCTCTTTTTTTTGCAATTTCTTCATGTAGTTATTTTAAAAAACCGCAAGAACCTGAGAGTATTGCTAGAGTTGGTGAAGTGTATTTATATGAAAACGACATTAAAGATCTAGTACCTAAAGGAACTTCAAAGAATGATAGTATAGCAATTGTAAAATCTTACATTGATAGATGGGCTACACAGAAAATATTGTATAATGCAGCAGAATATAATCTTTCAAAGAGTCAAATAGAAGGATTCAATGAGTTGATTAACCAATATAAGATTGATTTATATACAAAAGCTTATTTAGAAGAGTTAGTTAAGCAACAAATAGATACTATTGTTACCGAAGATCAGATAAATTCATATTATCATTCAAATAAACAGTATTTTAAAAATTCATCTGAATTAATTAAACTCCGTTACATTAATTTAGTTAAAGAAAATCAAAAGTTAGATAAAATTAGAACAAAGTTTACTTCCTTTACAAAAAATGATAAAAAAGAACTTCAAGAGCTAGCTATTCAATTTAAAAGTTATGCTTTTAATGATTCTTTATGGGTTGATATTAACCAGGTTTATGAAAAGTTACCATTCATAAATATGAATAATAAAGATGAATATATGGTTTCGGGATTAAATTTTCAATATCCAGATTCAACAACAGTTTGGTTTGTAAAAGTAAATGATGTTTTATCTAAAAATGAATCAACACCATTACAATTTTTAAGACCAACAATAAAACAAGTTATTATTAATAACAGAAAATTAGAATTAGTTAAAACAATAGAAAAGGAAATAACAAATGATGCGATTAAAAATAACAAATATGAAATTTATAAATAAAAGTATTTTAGCACTTACTTTATTATTAAGTTCTTCGGTAATATTAGGGCAAGTTAAAAAAGAGAAAGTTGATGGTGTAGCCGCTGTAATTGGAGATTATGTAATTTTAGATTCAGATATTGATTTAGAATTTATTCAACTTAAAGCTCAAGGTGTAGATGTGAAAAATATTTCTCGCTGCGAATTGTTTGGAAAACAGTTAGAAGAAAAATTATACGCACACCATGCTATTCAAGATAGTATTGTAGTTACTGATGAAGAGGTTTATGGATACATGAATCAACAAATAGATGCAATGGTTGAGCAAGTAGGATCAATAGATAAAGTATTAAAATTCTATAGAAAAAAAAATGAAGAAGAATTTAAAAATTATTTTTTCGATATCATTAAGCTAAATAAATTAACTTCTCAAATGCAAAATAAAATTGTAGATGAAGTTACTATTACTCCTGAAGAAGTAAGAAATTTTTTCAAAGAAATTCCAAAGGATGAGATTCCGGTTTTTGGAGCAGAAGTAGAAGTTGCTCAAATTGTTATTAAACCTGTAATTACTCAAGAAGAAAAGCAAGCTACAATTGATAAACTAAATGAAATTCGAAGAGATGTAATTGAAAATGGTTCTAGTTTTTATAGTAAAGCAGTCCTTTATACTGAAGATGAAGGATCGTCTTCAAGTGGAGGTTTTTATAAAATGAATCGTAAAACACCATTTGTTAAAGAATTTAAAGATGTTGCATTTAGTTTAGCCGAAGGAGAAATTTCGGAACCATTTGAAACCGATTTTGGTTATCATATCATTTTAGTAGAAAAAATAAAAGGACAAGATGTAGAATTGCGTCATATTTTAATTAGCCCAAAGGTTTCTAATCAGGCAATGATTGATGCTAAAGAAAAAATCGAATTAATAAGAACTAAAATTGTTAATGGTGAAATTAGTTTTGCTGAAGCTGCAAAATCTTCTTCAGATCAAAAAGAAACAAGAAATAACGGTGGAGTTTTGTTAAATCCTAAAACTATGGAACCTCGTTTCGATTTAACAAAAATGGATCCAACATTATACAGTCAAATTTCTAACTTTAAAGTAGGTCAAGTTTCAATGCCTATTTTAGATGAAGAAAGAGGTGTAGGTAAATTTTATAAAATTATTACTGTAAATAATAAAACAGAAGAACATACTGCTGATTTCGCAAGTGATTATTTGAAAATTAAAGATTTAGCATTAACTGACAAAAAAATTAAAGCTATTGCTAAATGGACAGAAGAAAAAATTAACGAAACTTATATAAGTATTAATGCTGATTATAAGGATTGTGATTTTGCAAGTAATTGGTTAAAAAAATAATTGAAATAAAATTTTAAAACCCTTCAACTTGAAGGGTTTTTTTATGCATTTTTTTCTTATTTTAGTGGTTCTAATATTATAAATTCCAATACAAATATGTCTGACGTTGCAACTATTCAACAATTAGTACAAAAACAAAAAGAATTAAAGCAAGAAATTGCAAAAGTTATAGTAGGTCAAGATGAAGTAATCAATCAAATTATCCTAAGCGTATTTGCTGGCGGACATGCTTTGTTAATTGGAGTTCCAGGTTTGGCTAAAACACTTATGGTAAATACAGTATCACAAGTTTTAGGATTAAACTTTAAACGTATTCAGTTTACTCCCGATTTAATGCCTTCAGATATATTAGGAAGTGAAATATTAGACGAGAACCGACAATTTAAATTCATCAAAGGGCCTATCTTCTCAAATATCATCTTAGCAGACGAAATCAATCGTACGCCTCCTAAAACACAAGCAGCTTTATTAGAAGCTATGCAAGAACGAGCGGTAACGGTTGCAGGTCATCATTATCAATTAGATTTACCTTATTTTGTTTTGGCAACACAAAACCCTATTGAGCAAGAAGGAACGTATCCTTTGCCAGAAGCACAGTTAGATCGTTTTATGTTTGCTATAAAATTAGAATATCCAACATTTGATGAAGAAGTAAATGTTGTAAAAGCAACAACTTCAAATCATAAGCCACAAGTAAAAGCATTATTTACAGCTCAAGAAATTATCGATTTTCAAAATGTAATTCGTAAAATTCCAGTGGCCGATAATGTTATTGAATATGCGGTAACTTTAGTAAGTAAAACTCGTCCGGATAATGCTTTAGCAACCGATTTTGTAAAAACCTATATCGATTGGGGAGCAGGGCCAAGAGCTTCTCAAAATTTAATTTTAGCTGCCAAAACACAAGCGGCTTTAAATGGTAAATTTTCTCCAGATATAGAAGATGTGCAAGCAGTTGCAACAGGAATCCTTCGTCATCGTATCATCAAAAACTACAAAGCAGACGCTGAAGGAATTACAGAAGAAGATATTATTAAAAAGTTGTTTTAATTCAGTCTTCAATAAAAATCTATGAAAAATAAAATATTTTTATTTGTTTTAATTTTTGGTTCTTTAACTTCATTTGCACAGACTCAATATAATGACGAATATAAACAGTCTTTAGATTCTATTAAAAAATCAAAAATTTTTAAAGATTATTGTTTAGATTATAATGTTGAGGAAAATATTAAAATAAGTGTTAAATATAATATGCTCTGTGATATGTTTCTTCCAAAGGAAATAAATACAGATTGTATTTTAGAACATTGTCATAATGAATTATTAGTTTTTAATCATTCAAAAAATAGAAATTTTCGAAAAATGAATGATAAAGGGAGAAAAAAAATACTTGTAAAATTTACTAATGTTGTTTGTGGCTATTTTATTACAACCGTTGAGTATATAGGTAATCATAGAAAATGGTTAGGATTTGTATTTAAGATAAAGGATGGTGAACTCTTGTTGGTTCAAACTCACATTTATACAATAGATATTTAAAAGTGGTAAGTAATCTATTTTATCTTTTCCTCCAATTCCTTATCATAAAAAAACAAAAACATACTTCCCATCATGTCTTGGTCAATAGAAGAAGTGTTGTTTACTTCTAAAACCAACTCGTATTCATGGTTTTCATACAACCAAATTCCATCTACTGAAGAAAAAGGTTCTACTTCTATCAATCCAATTTTATTGGCATAGTTTGAAACATTACTTTTAAATAGATTCTGTCTTGTTGTTTTGTCGTATAAAGCAATAGAAGTTGTAAATGGATGCACATGTATGGCAGAAAAATGCAATCTCAAACTGTCTTTTAGTTGTAATTGCGAATTTATAGCGCTTCTATAACTGTTTATTCCTTTTGGAATAACCCAATGTCCAGACAGCATATTTCCGTTTCCGTCATCGTAACTATGGTTTTTGGTTTCAACAGGAATACATTGATTGCTTGCAGGGTCAAGCGGCATTTTAAATGGATCTTGTTTGTTGTAAGGCAACTGAATAAAAACGGTTTTGCTCATTAAAGGCTTTTGCGTTCCGTTATATTTCTCGTTTTTAACGGTAACCAAATGCTTTATTTTTTTAAAAACAGGTTTCTGATTATGGTTTAAAGCTTGAGTGGTTATGAATAAATGTTCGTTTCCTTTTATAGGAACCCCAAAGCCTTTAGGGAAATCAAAACTCACAAATCCGTTTGATAAAGAAGTTAATCTGGGATATTGTTTACCAATTCTATCGTTTAAATTCCAATTTCCATAATAACTAATGTCATTTAAATCAACATTCATGTGACAAATGAAATCATTGCTAATTACTTCATTTGTTTTGGCATCTAATGCTTTTACATCAAAACCTGTAATCCAAAGCATTTCATCATTTTGACTCAGTTGAATGTAACGCGATGATTTCGGGCCTTCCATCGATTTATAAATAGCATCAATTATAAAAGTAGGTGAAAGCATTTTGTATTCTTTTGAATCGGTTTCAACCAACCAATTATTGTCAACTAATCCTAATTTATGGACTAATGTTGTTTTAATGATGGCTTTATGTCTGTTGGAAAGTAAATTATAGGTAATAATTCCAAAAAGACTAGAAAGAATAAAAGTGAAGCCTAAATATTTATATATCTTTGAATTTCTCAAAATTAATAGTTTGATATTCACAAAAGTAGGTAAAATGAATACAGATATACAAAATAATCAACGAATTTTTGGACTAGATGTTGTTAGAACAACTGCAATTGCAATGGTTGTTTTTTCGCATGTGTATTACTTAATTGATAGTTCAAATCCTTTACTTATATCGGTAAGCGGATTGTTTGGTTTTTTTGGTGTTGAGTTGTTTTTTGTTTTAAGTGGTTTTTTGATTGGAACGATATTATTAAAAAAATACATTAATGAAACGTTCTCGGTTAAAGAAATTTTTATTTTTCTAAAAAGAAGGTGGTTTAGAACCTTACCAACATATTACTTAGTCCTAATTTTAAATATAATTGTTGCGCTAATTTTTGGTTATTCAATTGATGGTTGGGCTGCTTATTTTGTGTTCTTTCAAAATTTCATCGATTATAAAATTAATTTTTTTACCGAATCGTGGAGCTTGTCTGTAGAGGAATGGACGTATTTATTAATTCCGTTTGTATTGTTTTTTAGCTGGACTGTTTTTAAAAAGAATAAAAAATCAGCTTTTATAATTACCATTTTAGTAATGATTTTGTTTTTTCATCTTTTGAGGTATTTCGTTTATTTAGAAAATTCATTTTCAGATATGACTTCTTGGAATTCCAGTTTGAAGTCATTAACTATTTATCGAATTGATAGTATTTTGTTTGGTTTTGTAACCGCTTGGTTGTATATGTTTTATAAAGATTTTTTAGAGAAATATAAAGGTTATATGTTTATTGTTTCATTGCATTTGTTTTTGTTTCAATTTGTAGTGATGAATGTCTTAGGTTTTGATATTGTGGCAACACCTTTATATTATAAAGTGTTTTATTTTACACTTACTTCTTTTACGATTTTTTTAGCTTTACCACTGTTTGTTTATTGGAATACTTCTCAAACTATTCTAGGAAAACCGATTCAATTGATAAGTAAAATTTCATACAGTATGTATTTGTTGCACTATAGTATTATTACAGTGCTTATGAAATATTTTATTAGTAATTTGAATATTCAACTTTCAAATGTTGTCATAATCACGACTTACATGTTTATTACCATTTTAAGTTCCTATTTATTGTATCGTTTTTATGAAAAACCTTTGATGAATTTAAGAGATAAATATTAGGCTTAAATTTCTTTATATTACTAAAATGATAGGTTTTAGATGTAATTTTTGAGATATTAATAATATTAATTATCGAAATTACGAATTATTCAATAAAGATTGTTTTTTTGAGTTTTTATTGAAGGATATTCATTGAAATAGAATGTTTATAAATAATTATTCTTAGAATCTTTACTTTTATTAAAAATTTTTAAATCTCGTTACTATTTATTAAATTTGTGCGGCTTTGGCGAATAGTAAACGCAAAAAACCTAGATATTACGGCTTTTAATTTTGAAATGATCGAGGATATCGCCTTTAACATTGAAAAGACATCTATTATGAACACTTACAACGATTATCTTAACGAAATCGAAAAACGAAAAGGTCTAGGACTTCACCCTAAACCTATTGATGGCGCTGAATTATTAAGCGAAATCATTGCGCAAATAAAAGATTTAAATAATGTAAATAGAAAAGATTCTCTTAACTTTTTTATTTATAATGTTGTACCGGGCACAACAAGCGCAGCTGATGTAAAAGCTAAATTTTTAAAAGAGATTATTCTTGGTAATGAAACAGTTGCAGAAATATCGAAAGACTTTGCTTTTGAGTTATTGTCTCATATGAAAGGTGGAGCTTCAATTACCATGCTTTTAGACTTGGCTTTAGGTAATGATGCAACTACTGCAAAACAAGCAGCAGAAGTATTAAAAACACAAGTGTATTTATACGAAGCAGATACAGCTCGTTTAAAAGATGCATATAATGCAGGTAACGCTATTGCGAAAGAGTTGTTAGAAAGCTATGCTCAAGCAGAGTTTTTTACTAAACTTCCTGAAATAGAAGAGAAGATAGATATCGTAACATTTATCGCTGGAACAGGTGATATTTCTACGGATTTATTATCTCCTGGTGCAGATGCACACTCTCGTTCAGATAGAGAATTACACGGTCAGTGTATTTTTGAACACAACAAAGAGATGCAGAAAGAATTAACTGCATTGAAAGCACAG
>CAZLGK010000007.1:0-42944 GCA_964559365.1 uncultured Flavobacterium sp. | reverse complement strand
AGCATCTGACTGTTAATCAGAGGGTCCTTGGTTCGAGCCCAAGAGAGGGAGCTAATACACAAAAAGACTTTACAGTAATGTAAGGTCTTTTTTTATTAATAGCATTTTATTACTTTTATAAAAAAGTAATTATGAATAAAGTAATTTTATTATTAGCTTCAATACTATCGTTCAATGGCTTTTCTCAAAAAAAAGACAACAAAACACATCAAAAAATTGAAATCATATTAGACAATTGGCACAAAGCTGCAGCTGAAGCCAATTTTAATTACTATTTTAATGTAATGCACGATGAATCAATTTTCATAGGCACTGACGCAACTGAAAACTGGAATAAGCAAGAATTTATTGCTTTTGCGAAACCATATTTTGATAAAGGAAAAGCTTGGAGTTTCAAGGCAATTGAAAGAAATATTTATTTTTCAGAAGACAAAAAAACAGCTTGGTTTGATGAATTACTAGACACACAAATGAAAATTTGCAGAGGAAGTGGTGTCTTAGTATTAGAAAAAGGCCTTTGGAAAATAAAACATTATGTCCTTTCTATGACTGTTCCAAATGAAAATGTAGATGAAGTGGTAAAAATAAAAGCGCCTATTGAAGACGCTTTTATGATTCAGTTGAAAGAAAACTAATTTAATTATTATAAGTTTTTTCTTTTAAGTTTTTAAACATTTCGTTAGTCATTGAAGATATATCGAAATCATTTGACCATTTCCAATCTTCTCTAGCACAACTATCATCTATACTTGCAGGCCAACTATCTGCAATTTTTTGACGGAAGTCTGGTTCATAATCAATTGTGAAATCAGGGAAATGCTTTTTTACCTCTTCAGCAATTTGCGCAGGAGTAAAGCTCATCGCAGATAAATTATAAGAAGAACGAATTTTAATTTGTTCAGAAGGAGCTTGCATAATACCGATTGTTGCTTTAATAGCATCATCCATGTACATCATCGGTAAACCAGTTTTTTCAGAAAGGAAACTGGTAAATTTACCTTCCGTAATGGCTTTATGATATATATCCACTGCATAATCTGTGGTTCCTCCGCCTGGTTCAGTTGCCCAACTTATTAAACCTGGGTAGCGAATACTTCTTACATCTACTCCATATTGCTTATTGTAATATTCACACCATCTTTCTCCTGCTTGTTTTGAAATTCCGTATACCGTTGAAGGTTCCATTACGGTATATTGAGGTGTATTTTCTCTTGGAGTTGTAGGTCCAAAAACCGCAATACTTGAAGGCCAAAAAATCTTTTGAATTTTTCCCGCTTTAGCTAAATTTAAAACATGAAATAAAGAATTCATATTTAAATCCCATGCAAATGCAGGATTTTTTTCAGCTGTTGCAGAAAGTAGTGCCGCCATTAAATAAACATCGGTAATTTCATATTGTTCAATTAAATGCTCAATTTGATTGTAGTCTAATGCGTTTACAACTTCAAAAATACCATTATTTACAACATCATTTTCTAATTTACGTATATCTGAAGCTACTACATTTTCAACACCATAAGTCGCTCTTAACTTAGCAGTTAATTCAGTTCCGATTTGACCACAAGCTCCAATAATTAATATTTTTGTTTTCATTGTGTACAATAAATTTAGAAGACAAATATAAGAATTTGTCTTGGTTATTATTTTAAAAAAAATAGTTAAAAGATTAAATTTAGAATATGTTAAGTTTAACGAAATGATATTATAAATTTGCTAAACAATTGTATTTTTGCCTATATTTATATTTAATGAGAACGTATTTTATATTATTCCTTACATCAATTCTACTTGTTAATTGTGCTGACGACAATAATCGCAATACAAACTCAACAAAAGCGGAGCAAAAAAACATTGAAATTTTCGAAGCAATTTCTAAAAAATGGAAATTTAATTTTCCTGTTTCGAAACCAGAAATTGAAATTGTTTTAAATAACTGGAATGAATGGGATCAATTTAAAAAAGAACTAGAACAAAAACCTAAGACTACATTACTTGCTTTTCAAATGAAGATTCAGAATGTAGCTCAAAAATCTGATAGTTTAAGCTTAACCGTTCCTTTAAAGTTTAACACTCCGCAAGTAAGAAGCAGATTAGTAACATTAAACACAAAAATTAACTCTTTAGACACTTATCTTAATCTCAAGGAAATACCTCAAGAAAAAGTATTTACTCTTATTAATGAAATTAATTCTGAACTAAGAGGAGTCTATAATCAAATGGAGGAAATCATCATAAAACAATCGATACCAAAAGAAATTGGCGAAGACGATATGATAAAAGCATTAGACACATCAAGGATGGCTAATGCAAAAGCCTTTGAGGAAAGTGTAGAAAAATCTAATTCTCTTAATAATGAATTACAAAAGAACTAAACGATGACAAATAATTACATATATAAATTTACGATTGTTATATTTTGTTTATTTACACAATTGATACTTTCACAAACAACTACTTGGGACGGAACCTCATGGGATAATGGAAACCCAAATAGTACAACTGATGCTTTCTTTACAGGAAACTACTCCTCTATTGGTGACTTAACTGCTAAATCTATCACAGTAAATAATCATGCAATTGTTACTATTAATTCTGCTCATACACTAACTATAGAAAACGATATTACAGTAAATACAGGGTCAGATTTAATTTTTGAGAATAATGCGAGTCTACTACAAATAAATGCAGCTGCAGTTAATACTGGAAATATAACTTACAGGAGAGATGCTGCTCCAATGATTGAAAATCAATATACATATTGGGGAACTCCAGTTTCAGGACAAATTTTAAATGTATTCTCTCCCCTAACCAGCCCAACTAGATTTCATAGTTTTAATGCTAATTCAGCTGTAAATAATTGGGTAAATGAATTAGGAACAAATACAATGATTCCAGGAAAAGGGTATGCTGTTCAAGCACCAGACAATTATACTATAACACCAACTATTTATAATGGTGAATTCATTGGAGTACCTAACAATGGAAACATTCCTGTAAACGTAGAAGCATTTAATCCAGCTCTTTTAAATTATAATTTTATTTCAAACCCATATCCTTCTGCCATTGATGTAGTTGCTATGATTGACAATACGAATTTAGGAACATTGTATTTCTGGACACACAATACTGCAATTGTTGCAAATGTTTTTACTACAGATGATTATGCTGTTAGAACAAGAACAACAGGTACAGCAGCAATTTCTGGAGGAGCTGCTCCTTCTCAATATCTTTCTGCAGGTCAAGGCTTTTTTGCTTCAGCAGGAACAACAACTACAATCAACTTTACAAATGCAATGCGTGTGAGCGGAAATAATTCCCAATTTTATAGAGAAACTCAAAGCACACCTTTAAATTATTACATTCATTTAAATCTTACAAATCCTTCTGGCGCATTTAAACAGATAGCAATCGGATACCAAGATGACGCAACTAATGATTATGATTTTGGAACAGACGCACTTGCATCAACCGCAGGAGTAATACAATTTTATTCGTTAATTCCTCCATCTACACTTGGTTTTGGGATACAAGGAAGGGCTTACCCTTGGACTTTAACAGATCAGATCTCTCTAGGAATTAACACTACTCAAGCAGGGGATTATGATATTGCTATTGACCATACTGATACTTTTTTTGACGATAAAGATATCTTTATTGAAGACACTAGTAATGGTACTTTTCATAATTTAAGATCAGGTACTTTTACTTTTACAACAGCAACTGGGACATATAACGATAGATTCAAATTACATTACCAAGATATTTCATTGTCAAATGATAACAATATTGCTAACGATACCTCATTAATTATATATTCAAAAAACGAAAAAACAAGATTTATATCAAATTATTTAAACATTATATCTATAGAGGCTTTTGACATCACTGGACGTTTATTATTTGAACAAAAAAACATTAACGACTTGACTTTTGAAAAAAACATCTCTAAAGCTAATCAGACAATATTTATCACGATTACACTGGAAAATTCACAAAAAATAAGAAGAAAACTTATTTTATAATTTTAAAAAATAAAAAACAAAACCACTATAAACCAATTGGAATTGTAGTGGTTTTTTTAATTTTACAACAAATTAAAATAATTACATTGAACGTTTCTGAAATTTTAAAAAAATACGATCAAAATCCTAAAATTGAGCAAATAAGTCAATTGTTAATTGAACGAAAAAAAACTTCAGTTTCCGGGTTAATAGGGTCATCATTATCAATTATTATTCAAGCTCTCTTTAAAAAATCGGAAATTCCGTTTTTATTAATTTTCAATGATAAAGAGGAAGCTGCATATTATTTAAATGATTTAGAACAGTTACTTAATGACAATGATGTATTGTTTTACCCAGGATCATATAGAAGACCTTATCAAATTGAAGAAACAGACAATGCAAATGTTTTATTAAGAGCAGAAGTTTTAAATCGAATTAATTCTCGTAAAAAACCAGCAATTATTGTTTCATATCCTGAAGCTTTATTCGAAAAAGTAGTTACTCGAAAAGAATTAGACAAAAACACGTTAAAACTTGCTGTAAATGACAGCTTATCGATTGACTTTATTAATGAAACTTTATTTGAATATAATTTTAAACGTGTAGATTTTGTTGTAGAACCAGGCGAATTTTCTGTTCGTGGAGGGATTATTGATGTATTTTCATTTTCAAATGATGAACCTTATAGAATTGAATTTTTTGGAAATGAAGTAGATAGCATAAGAAGTTTTGACGTTGAGACACAACTTTCAAAAGAAAAGCTAAATAAGATCTCTATCATTCCGAATGTAGAGAACAAAATGCTTCAAGAAAAACGTGAAAGCTTTTTAAATTATATTAACGAAAAAACAGCTGTTTTTATTCAAAATACAGAACAAGTTGGCAATAGATTAAATACATTATTTAGCAAAGCAAATGAAGCTTATTCAAAACTAGAAGGTGAAATTAAACAAGCTAATCCAGAAGAATTATTTGTAAACGAAAAAACATTTTTAAAAAAAGTAATTGACTTTCCAATTGTGGAATTAAACAACAAGTCGATTTTTAAAGTAGATAAAAGTTTTGAATTTCATATTCAACCGCAACCTTCTTTCAATAAACAGTTTGACCTTTTACTAGCCAATTTAAGTGAGAACCATGACAATGGTATTTCAAATTATATTTTATGTTCAAACGAAAGTCAGTCTAAACGTTTTCACGATATTTTTCAAAGTATAGATGAAGAAAATCATGAAAGCATTCGTAAACAATATAAAACATTAGTCTATCCATTGTTTGAAGGTTTTATAGATCTTGAAAATCAAATTGCCTGTTATACAGATCATCAAATTTTTGAACGTTATCATAAATTTTCTATTAAAAACGGGTATTCTAAAAAGCAAACCATCACTTTAAAAGAACTTACATCTTTATCAGTTGGTGATTATGTTACTCATATTGACCACGGAATTGGAAAATTTGGAGGGCTACAAAAAATTCAAGTTGAAGGAAAAACACAAGAAGCCATTAAATTAGTTTATGCAGATAATGATATTGTTTATGTAAGCATTCATTCATTACATAAAATTTCAAAATATAATGGTAAAGATGGAGCTCCACCCAAAATATATAAATTAGGGAGTAATGCTTGGAAAGCTTTAAAACAAAAAACAAAAGCACGTGTAAAACACATTGCATTTAATTTAATTCAATTATATGCAAAAAGAAGGTTAGACAAAGGTTTTGCATGTGCACCAGATAGTTATTTGCAAAAAGAACTAGAAAGCTCATTTATTTATGAAGACACTCCTGACCAAATTTCCTCTACTAACGATGTGAAAATGGACATGGAAAACGATAGGCCAATGGATCGATTAGTTTGTGGAGATGTTGGTTTTGGAAAAACAGAAGTAGCTATTCGCGCTGCATTTAAGGCAGTTGACAATGGCAAGCAAGTTGCCGTATTAGTTCCCACAACTATTCTAGCATATCAGCACTACCGAACATTTTCTGAGCGCTTAAAAGACATGCCCGTTAACATCAATTATCTAAATAGATTTAGAACGGCTAAACAAAAAGCTGAAACTTTAAAAGACCTTAGTGAAGGAAAAGTAGATATTATTATTGGAACCCACCAATTGGTAAACAAAAATGTTCAGTTCAAAGATTTAGGCTTATTAATTGTAGATGAAGAACAAAAATTTGGTGTTAATGTAAAAGATAAATTAAAAACAATTGCTGCAAATGTGGATACACTTACACTAACCGCAACACCTATACCTAGAACACTCCAATTTTCTTTAATGGCAGCTAGAGATTTATCCGTAATAACTACCCCTCCTCCAAACAGGTACCCAATTGAAACACATGTAGTACGATTTAATGAGGAAGCAATTAGAGATGCAATATCTTATGAAATTGAACGAGGCGGACAAATTTTCTTTATCAACAATCGAATCGAAAACATTAAGGAAGTTGCAGGAATGATTCAACGGTTAGTTCCTGATGCAAAAGTTGGTATTGGTCACGGACAAATGGATGGCAAAAAATTAGAAGAATTAATGCTTGCCTTTATTGAAGGAGAATTTGATGTTCTCGTCGCAACTACTATAATTGAAAGCGGATTAGATGTTCCAAATGCGAATACTATTTTCATTAATAATGCAAATAATTTTGGCTTATCTGATTTACATCAAATGCGAGGTCGTGTAGGTAGAAGTAATAAAAAAGCATTTTGTTACTTTATTACCCCACCAGAATCCGCAATGACTGAAGATGCTAGAAAGCGTATTAATGCCTTAGAACAATTTAGCGAATTAGGAAGTGGATTCAACATAGCTATGAAAGATTTAGAAATTCGTGGTGCTGGAGACTTGCTTGGTGGTGAGCAAAGTGGTTTCATAAATGAAATTGGTTTTGATACATATCAAAAAATTATGAATGAAGCCATTGATGAATTAAAAGAAAACGAATTTAAAGACCTTTACAAAGAAGAAAACAATATTGAGACAAAAGAATATGTAAAAGATATTTTAATTGACACAGACTTTGAATTATTGTTTCCTGACGAATACATAAACAGTGTTACTGAACGTTTAAGCCTATACAACGAATTAGGTTTAATTAAGAAAGAAGAAGATTTATTACTTTTTGAACAAAGACTTATTGATCGTTTTGGAGCACTTCCAAAACCAGCAATTGCTCTTTTAAACAGCTTACGAATAAAATGGAAAGCAACTTCGATAGGAATAGAAAAATTATTAATGAAACAAGGCAAACTTGTAGGCTATTTTATAAGCGACCAACAAAGTAAGTATTACCAATCGAATAAATTTATGAAAGTAATGCAGTTTGCTCAACAAAATGGAAACATTTGTAAGATTAAAGAAAAGCAGACCAAAAATGGATTGCGATTATTAATTTCTTTTGATAATGTAAAAAGCATTAATAAAGCTTTAGAACTTTTCAATAATATATAAAAAAACATCCTAAGTGGGGAGCTTAGGATGCTTATAATTTTTCATTTAGAAAAATTACTACTATTAACCACTATAAATTTAGTTCAAACTTTTGAGCCAAAATCATAAACAAGATGTAATCTTATGTTAAAGTTACATGTTAGACATCCAATGCTCTGGATTTAAATAAGTAGTGTTTTGTAAAACTAAAAACTTAATTACAGCACTTCCCGATGAATCGGTGTGTATTCTACCTAAAATCTGCTTTACAGAAACCTCATCTCCTTTTGTTACATTTACTGAACTTAAATTAAGATAAACAGTAATAAAGTCTCCATGCTGCACATAAACCGCTTTATTATTAGCAGAGATAACTTGAACTTGCAATACTTCTCCGCCAAAAATAGCTCTAGCATTAGAACCAGGTTTAGTAGCAATTTCAACTCCACTATTATGAACTGTTAAATTTTTATGCACCGGATGTGGCTGATCTCCATAACGTAATTGTACATATCCATTATCAACAGGCCAAGGTAATTTTCCTTTATTTAACTTAAAATTATCTGAAACAATTTTACCTTCAGGAGTTAGCTCAAATTTTGAGACAGATGATGACGAAGATTTAGAACCTTTTTTAGCAGCATTTCTTTTATTAGCTGCTGCAATTTCGTCAGCAATGATTTTCTTTATCTTTTTATCAATTGCTCTTGCTTCTTTTTGTTTCTTATCAATATCAGCTGTATATTTCTTTTTATCTTTTTGAATAAGTTTTACTAATTGTTCTTGTTCTTTTTTCTTTTCTTCTAAAATTACTTTTTCAGCTTCAATTTCAGCAAGAACTTTCTCTTTATTTTTTTTATCTCTTTCAAGAACTACAACAGCAGAAGCTATTTTTATTTGTTTTTCTTTTATTTCATCTCCTTGCATTTTTCTAAATCCAGCATACTGTTTCATATACTGAATACGCTTATAGGCTTGAAGAAAGTTTTGAGAAGACAAAACAAACATAATTCTACTCTGATCATTTCTACTCTTATATGATTTAACAATCATTTTAGCATAGTCTTCTTTTAAAACTTTTAACTCTCTATTTAATTTATTAATTTCTAACTGATTTAAATAGATATTATCTTCTAATAATCTTTTTTGTTTTGCTGTTGTACTAATTAATCTTTCGCTTAATCGGATTCGTGCTTTTTGAGCTGCAATTTCACTTAATACAGAACGTTCTTTTTTCTTTTCTGTTTGCAACAAATTTTTAAATGCAGAAATTTCTTTCTGAATTTGTAAT
Source organism: uncultured Flavobacterium sp. (assembly GCA_964559365.1). Classification (GTDB taxonomy): domain Bacteria; phylum Bacteroidota; class Bacteroidia; order Flavobacteriales; family Flavobacteriaceae; genus Flavobacterium. The sequence goes on along the minus strand of CAZLGK010000007.1, from coordinate 34,212 downwards.
TTTCGAGCTTCTAATTTTTCTTGTTGAGTTTGAGAAAAACCAACAGAAAAGCAAAAGAAAAAAAGAATATATAATTGAATTTGCCTCATTTTATTTTTTTTACAAAGATAATATACTTTTGAAATTTTAATTAACATTTATTTGGTCATAACCTCTTGGGATTGAAAAAGGATAACTCAAATTTTCATTAAAAAGTATATTTTTATATTCTAAATCAATGAAAACAATTTCTTTTTGTTGAGCTTTTATATTAATTGCATTTGGCAAAAATACAGCATTTTGCTTTTTATGAGAAGGATAATAAATCTCTAATTTACGATTTTCTTGTACTTGAAAAATAGTTTCTTTTTTCAAAAGAAAATTACCTGCTTCAAAATCAAAAACTTTAAAAGTATTGTTTTTACTTTTTTCAGTTAATTGATATAATTTCTTTTCAATTTTAGCAACATACTTAGCTTTTGTTAAATCATCTATGGCATTACCAATTAATAAATTTTGAACTTTATTAAAATCAAGATCTGTTCCTAACCAGTTGCTTAATAAGCTAAAGTCACCTTCAAAGTAAGTATTGTTTATTTTTTCATAATAACCTACTTTATTAGGAGTAATTAATGCTTTAGCGACAGGAAATCCTAGTAGTTTTACATTTATCCATATTATTTGATCTTTTTTAATACGAATGTCTGCTGTTACAGAATGTGATTGTTTTTCGTCTTTATACTTTGCATTTGCTCTTATGTTTAAAGTATTAAAATCTTTAATATTTTCATAATGACCTGAAATAATTTTTGCAGCCGCTAGAGATTCATTTGCAGCAGATTCTAAAACAGATTGTTTTGTTCTACAAGAAACCAAAAGTATTAAGCCAATAAAAACAATTATTATTTTTTTCATTTCTTGAAATTAATTTGAATACGTTCTGCTTTAGAACGATATATTTTTTCTTTTGTTGTATTGTTTGTTTTCTTAAAGGACTCTTGCAAAAGCATGTAAAATTCATTTTCTAAAACTAAGTCTTCAATAATAAACTCTAAACCCATTTCTAATTGATCTATTGCCTCTTTTGTGTTTTCTAATTTAAAATTAGCAAACCCTAAATAAAAATAGAGCTTTGCAAATGTTGGATACAAATCAAGATAATTAGATGCTAATACTTTAACTTCTTTATACTTTTCTAGTGTACTTTGAACTTCCAAAAGTAAAAGAACTGCTTCAATATCATTTGGATCCTGTACAATTCCTTTTTTCAAATAAAGTTCAGTTTTAACATAATTTCCCTTATTATAAAAAAACTTTCCAACTTCTTTTGAAACATTAATTACAGTATCATTTGAAAAAAAAGCTACTGCTTGTTCTAAATCTTTATCGTATTCGTCCGAATTAATTGTTACAATTAAAAATTCGTTTAAAATTCGATGTTTAATTCTTATATTAATGTTCTCGTTTTTAAAAACCTTAAACATTGATTTTTTTGCGTCATCTATTTGATTGTTTGCCAAATAAAACTTAAATAAACTTACATGAGCCCAATCTGAATTTGGAATTTCTTTCACTAATTCTTTTGCAACTTCAAAAGCCTTTTCTTCTTGGTTACTTGAAGAGTATAACATCATTAAATCAATATAATTTTGCTCTACTTTTGGATTTTTTCGAATTAAATTTTCAAGTTCTTTAACTTCTGGTTTAGAATAAGCATTTGAAGATTGAATTTTTAATTTATAATATTCCATAGATTGACTTAAAACTGAAGTGCTTTCTATTTCATTTATTAATTTTAAAGCTTTATCGTGCTGGTTTGTATACATATACAGAGAAACTAAATCCTCACTCATATTTGGGTCAAATGAAATTAACTTTTGAACCACTGGAATAGACTTTAAAAAATTTTTTGTTTGATAATACACATCGTATAAACTGTTCAAATACCACCTGCCATTTGGATTTAATTCAATCGCTTTTTTAAATGCATTTTCGGCTTCAACATATTGTTTTAAATCTAAATAATTTTTACCTAATTCATGATAAAAAACAGGATTAGTACTATCTTTTTCAATGCATTTTTGAATAGCAACAATTGCTTTATCAAAATTTTCAATTCCTCTTTGTTTTAAGGATTCATAGAAATTATTCTCAATTTCATTTTCTACAAGAGTAATTTCGTCTGGATTAGTTTGCCCATAAACAACTTGTTGATTACCAAAAGTAACCAACAGGAATAAAAACAATATTGCTTTAAAGTCTTTCAAATTATTTATTCTAGTACTGAATAATCACCAATACTTATACTTGTAAACTCACCATCAAAAGTAGCATGATTACCAATCATTGCATTATTTAATTTTGCATTTCTAATATGCGCATGCGTTTGCACTAAACTATTTTGAATTTTTGTATTGGTTAAATGTGTTGATTTACCTAATGAAACATTTGGTCCAACAATAGAGTTTATCAAAACTACATTTTCACCTATATAACAAGGTGGAATAATAGTTGAATTTTCAATTCTAACAGTATCAGCAATCATTGTTTCTTCTGCGTCGTCATGAATAAACTTCAACATTCTAGAATTAGTATCAACCGTAACATCTTTATTACCACAATCCATCCATTCGTCTACTTTACCAGGTACAAATTTCATGCCCTTTTCCATCATTTGCTTAATACCATCATTAATTTGGTATTCTCCTCCATGAATAATGTTATTATCAATTACCAATTGTAATTCGTTTTTCAATATGGCTATATCTTTAAAATAGTAAATTCCAATTACAGCTAAGTCTGAAACGAATTCTTGAGGTTTTTCAACCAACTCAATTATTTCTCCATTAGGATTTAAGTTTACCACTCCAAAAGCTTCTGGTTTTTCAACTTGTTTTACCCAAATAACGCTATCAGCTGAAGTGTCTAAATCAAAATCGGCACGGATTAAAGTATCTGCATAAGCAATAACTGCTGGTCCAGAAAGAGAATCTTTTGCACACATAATAGCATGTCCTGTACCAAGTGCTTCATTTTGATAATATATAGTTCCTTTTGCTCCTAACTTTTTAGCTATTGCGATCAAATCAGTCTCCACTTGTTTACCGAAACTTTCGTGAATGATAAAAGCAACTTCATCAACATCTTGATTTAATACTCCAGCAATATCTTCAACTAAACGGTGAACAATAGGTTTTCCAGCAACTGGGATTAATGGCTTAGGAATTGTTAATGTATGTGGGCGAAGACGTGAACCACGACCTGCCATAGGAACTATTATTTTCATGTTATATTTTATTAAATTTATTTTACTCCAGTACTTCCAAAACCACCTTCTCCACGAGAAGTTTCAGACAATTCACTTACTTCAATCCATTCAGCACGCTCATGTTTTGCAATTACTAATTGCGCAACTCTTTCTCCGTTTTCAATGGTAAAATCTTCATTTGAAAGATTAACTAAAATTACACCAATTTCTCCTCTATAGTCAGCATCGACTGTTCCTGGAGAATTTAAAACTGTAATTCCTTTTTTAGCAGCTAAACCACTTCTAGGACGAACTTGCGCTTCAAAACCAATTGGCAACTCAATAAAAAGTCCGGTTTTTACAATTGTTCTTTCCAATGGTTTTAATACAATTGATTCCGTAATATTTGCACGTAAATCCATTCCTGCCGAAGCAATAGTTTCGTAGTTTGGTAAGTCGTGTGAAGATTTATTTATAATTTTAATCTGCATTATTTTCTTCTTAAAATTTTTAAAAAAAGTTGTTGCTCATTTCGATATACAAAGTAAATAAAAATTAACAAACTAGCTATTCCAAAAACATAGGTTTCTCTTAAAATAGGTATGTAAAAAGAAAACATGCTTAAAATAATTGAAAGTCCTAAATAGAAACCAATTTTCTTTTTATCGTAAGGAATAGGATATTTTTTTTGACCTAGTTTATATGAAATTAACATCATTGTTCCATAAGCTAAAATGGTGGCAATTGCCGAACCCATAAAACCAACAAAAGGGATTAGTATAAAATTGAGTAATAATGTAACTAAAGCGCCAATAATAGAAATATAAGCTCCAATTTTTGTTTTATCAATTAATTTATACCAAACCGAAAGATTTGTATAAATACCTAAGAAAAAATTAGCAATTACAATTAAAGGAACAATATTCATTGCAATCCAATATTCTTCTCTTGGGACTAAAAAAACTTTTAACACATCGGCAAAAACAATAACTCCAAGCGACATAAACGACCCAAATATGACAAAGTACTTTGTTATTTCAGCATAATTTTGTGGTGCATTTTCATTTTTTGCATGACTAAAAAAGAAAGGTTCTATTCCAAGAGTATAAGCTGTCCTAAATAACACCATGAACATTCCTATTTTATAACAAGCCGAATATGCGCCAATTTGAGCCAAATCAACGTGCATCCATTCTAATAAAATTTTATCGAAATGTTCATTGATTGCAAATGCTAGTCCGGCAATTAAAATTGGAAAACCATAATGCATCATTTTTTTCCAAAGTATTATATCAAAATGCCATTTCAATTTAAAGTAATCTGGCAAAAGAACTAATAATGTAAATAAACTTGCTATTGCACCCGACACAAATATGTAACCAATTTGAAAATTTTCGAAGTAAATACTTTGTAGCAAAGTGCTGTTTTGAGACAACTTTGGCAAGAAAACCAAAAAGAAAATATTCAACGACAAATTAATTGCTACATTACCAATTTTAATTATTGCGTATTTTATAGGTCTTCCTTCGGCTCTTAATTTTGAAAAAGGGATTATTACTAAAGCATCTAAAGTTAAGATTAAAATAGTGTAGAAAATATAATCTACATTCTTGTGTGACCAATTGGCAATATCTTCTTTAAAAAACATTGAAATACCGAAAAAAAGAAGTGTTGAAGCCAATAAAGAAATCATCGAAGTAGTAATTACTTTTTCTTTTTTATCTTCGGAGTTATAGAAACGAAAAAAAGAGGTTTCCATTCCGTATGAGAGTATAACATTAAAAAAAACCAGGTAAGAAAAAATTACTGAAACCTCCCCCATCTTATCCATATCAGTAAGATAATAAACATAAAGTGGATTTAATAGAAAGCTAATTAGTCTAGGCACAACAGTTGCTAGACCATAAATTGCAGTTTGTTTAAAGAGGTTTTTATATAAACTCAAAGTATCTTATTTAAGGAACAAAAATAGTTATTCTGTAGGTCTTCTCATAGAAGGATAGGTAATCATTTCTCTTTCTTCAACATAATCAATAATCTTTGAAAAATATTTATTGCCTTTTTTATAAAACAAGATAGCTTGTTTATTTTTAAGATTAAAGTCTGTTTTGTTTATAGTAATATCTTCATCATAAATACCTTTATCCGCATCACTAGCTTTTAATTTATTTTGACCTGTATCTATTCTAGCGACGTAGCTTAATTCATTAACTTTTATAACAGGAACTTCATAAGTTTTATATTGAATTTTTTTTAACACAATTTCATTTTCAATTGACGAATTTAGATTTATAAAAATATTTATTCCAGCTCCACCACCTCTAATTCCGGCTACCCATTCTTGAGAATAAATTTCTTTAATTAAAACTAAATCTTCAAATTCATTTATATTCAATCTAGAACTTCCACATGAAATCACCGAAATACCAATAAAAAATATCATTAATTTATAAACTATCATATTATGAATATTTAGTTAAATGTACAAATTATATAACAAAAAAAGAGTCAAACATTAATGTTTGACTCTTTGATTATATTATTTTAACTGTGTTTACACATTGTTAAATTATTCAACGTTTCAAATTTGTTAAAATTTGAAAGGGACTAATTATTTAATGCTTCCGCACCACCAACAATTTCCAAGATCTCTCCAGTAATTGCGGCTTGACGTGCTTTATTATATGTTAATTTCAATTGATCTCTTAATTCAGTAGCATTATCAGTTGCTTTATGCATAGCAGTCATACGAGCACCATGTTCTGAAGCAAAAGAATCACGAATAGATTTATATAATTGTGTTTTTAAAGACTTTGGAATCAATGTAGAAACAATCTCTTCTTTAGAAGGCTCAAAAATATAATCAGAAGACACAACCTCTCCTCCAGTAATTGGAGCTAAAGGTAAAAATTGTTCTGTTTTTACTATTTGAGTCGCAGCATTCTTAAAGTGATTATAAACAATATGAATTTTATCATATTCTCCAGCAACAAACTTATCCATTAATAATTGGGCCACTTCAGACACATTATCGAAAGTTAAATCATCAAAAATTGAACTTTTATTATCAATAATTGTATTCGTTTTCTTCAAAACATCACTTCCCTTTTTACCAATAGCAAAAACATCAACCTGTTTACCAGAATAAGAACCAGATAAATTTCTAACTTCTTTAATTACATTTGAATTAAAAGCTCCACACAAACCCCTGTTTGAAGTTATAGCAACAATTAAAACTTTATTAACTTCTCTTTGCTCAGCAAAAGCACCGCCTGTATCTCCTTCAAGAGTAGCACTTAAATTTTGCAATAATTCAGTTAATTTTTCGGCATAAGGGCGCATTGCTGTAATAGCATCTTGAGCTTTTTTAAGCTTAGCAGCAGAAACCATTTTCATTGCTGATGTTATTTGCATCGTAGATGAAACGGAACCTATTCTATTTCTAATTTCCTTTAAATTTGCCATTTTATATGAGTAATTAGTAACTAGCAACTAGTAATTAGTCTTCACTAATTACTAATTACTATTCACTTAAAATTAATATTTTGCAGAAACTTCTTTAGCCGCTTTTTCTAAAACATCAGTAATTTCATCTGTGAATTTACCTGCTTTAAGTCCATCTAAAGTGTCTCTATGTTTAGCATTTAAATAATCTATGAAATCTCTTTCAAATTCTTTAACACTAGCAACAGGAACATTTCTTAACAAGTTCTTAGAACCTGCATAAATAATAGCAACCTGATCTTCTACTGTGTAAGGATCATTTACTGCTTGCTTTAAGATTTCAACATTACGTTTACCTTTTTCAATTACGTTTAGAGTAACAGCATCTAGATCTGAACCAAATTTAGCAAACGCTTCTAATTCACGGAACTGAGCTTGGTCTAATTTTAAAGTACCAGCAACTTTTTTCATTGATTTAATTTGTGCATTACCTCCAACACGTGATACAGAAATACCTACGTTAATTGCAGGACGTACACCTGAATTAAATAAATCTCCATCTAAGAAAATTTGACCGTCAGTAATCGAAATTACGTTTGTTGGAATATATGCAGAAACGTCACCAGCTTGAGTTTCGATAATTGGCAAAGCTGTTAATGAACCACCACCTCTTACAATAGGACGTAAAGAATCTGGTAAATCATTCATTTCTTTAGCAATATCATCATCTGCAATAACTTTTGCAGCTCTTTCTAATAATCTAGAGTGAAGGTAAAAAACGTCTCCAGGGTAAGCTTCACGTCCTGGTGGTCTTCTTAGCAATAATGACACTTCACGGTAAGCAACTGCTTGCTTAGATAAATCATCATAAATAATTAATGCAGGACGACCTGTATCACGGAAATACTCACCAATAGAAGCTCCAGCAAATGGTGCATAAACTTGCATTGCTGCAGGATCAGATGCATTTGCCGCAACAATAACCGTATAAGCCATTGCTCCTTTTTCTTCTAATGTTTTTGCAATTGCGGCAACCGTAGATGCTTTTTGCCCTACTGCTACATATATACAGAATACTGGTTTACCAGCATCATAAAATTCTTTTTGATTCAAGATAGTATCAATACAAACAGTAGTTTTACCAGTTTGACGGTCACCAATAACCAATTCACGTTGACCTCTACCTACTGGAATCATAGCATCAATTGCCTTAATTCCTGTTTGTAATGGCTCAGTTACTGGTTGACGAAAGATAACTCCAGGTGCTTTTCTTTCTAATGGCATTTCATATAAATCACCACCAATTGGTCCTTTACCATCTATAGGATTTCCTAAAGTGTCTAAAACACGACCAACAACTTGCTCACCAACTTTAAGAGAAGCAATACGTTGTGTTCTTTTTACAGTAGAACCTTCTCTAATACCTGTAGAAGGACCTAATAATACTACACCAACATTGTCTTCTTCTAAGTTAAGAACGATAGCCTCTAGTCCGTTTTCGAATTGAACTAACTCACCATATTGTGCATTAGATAATCCATAAACACGTGCGATTCCATCTCCAACTTGAAGTACAGTTCCAACTTCTTCTAATGAAGTACCAGATTGAAAACCTGATAATTGCTTTTTTAAGATTGCTGATATTTCAGCAGGTTTAATTTCAGCCATTTTAATTTATAATTTAAACACCCATTGAGTGCGTTGACTATTATTAATTACTAAATACTTGTTTTAATGATTGCAACTTACTAGCTACAGATGCATTGAATTGTTTATCTCCTATTCTTAATATAAATCCACCAATTATTGAAGGATCAACTATATTTTGAATAGTAATATTTTTATTTGAAAATTCTTTAATTTTAGCTAATACCTTATTCTCTAGATCAGCTGTAATAGGAAATGCAGTTGTAACTATTGCAGTTTCAATTCCATTCAACTCATCAAACAATGTATTATACTCAGAAGCAATAGCGTGTAAAATTTCAAATCTTTTATTCTCTAAAAGTAATTGAAATAAACTTTTTGTTTCGTTTTGAGCTGAAGCAAAAACTTCTAATAATGCATTAAGCTTAACATTAGAAACAACAGTAGGATTTAATAAAAAATCTTTTAATTCTTTATTATCTTTTACCGATGCACCAATAGACAACATATCGCTATTAACATTTGCTGTATTGTTGTTTGCTGTTGCAATATCAAGAATAGCTTTAGCGTATCGAATAGCTGCTCTAGTTCCTGCCATAATGCTTTAGTTTAATTTTGATTCAGCTAACATTTTTTCAACCAATTTTGATTGAGCCTCTGTATTAGCTAATTCATCTTTTAATATTTTTTCTGCAATTTCTATTGAAAGAGAAGAAACTTGATTTTTAATTTCAGCCATTGCAGCATTCTTTTCAGATTCGATAGAAGCTTTTGCTTGAGAAATCATTTTCTCTCCTTGAACTTGAGCTTCTTCTTTTGCATCTGCAATCATTTTTTCCTTTAATTCACGAGCTTCTTTAATCATTGTATCTCTTTCCGCTCTTGCTTCGGCTAACAGTTTTTCATTGTCTGCTTGAAGATTTAATAAATCTTTTTTAGCATTTTCAGCAGAAAGAAGCGCATCATTTATAGATTCTTCTCTTGTTTTAACAGCCTCTAAAATCGGTTTCCATGCAAACTTTTTTAATAATATAAAAAAGACTACAAAAATTATAGTTGTCCAAAAAATTAAACTTTCAGGTGAAGTGAAATTCATAATATATAATTTGTTATTTTTTGTTTTTAAAAAAATCTTCTCGCAACCAACCGTTGCGAGAAGATAATTAATTACTAAGCGATTAAAGCAACTACCACAGCGAAAAGTGCAACACCTTCGATAAGAGCAGCAGCAATAATCATTGCTGTTTGAATTTTTGAAGCAACCTCAGGTTGTCTTGCCATAGCGTCCATCGCAGAACCACCAATTTTTCCAATTCCGATTCCAGCACCAATAACAGCTAATCCAGCTCCGATTCCAGCTAATACCATAATAAAATATTTATATAGTTAATAATTAATAAAACTCAAATTAATGATGGTCATGCTCTTCTACTGCTTGACCTATAAATAATGCTGATAACAAAGTAAACACATAAGCTTGTAAAGCCGCAACTAACATTTCTAACACACTCATAAATAACACGAATGCTCCAGAAACTGGCGAAATCCAAACAGTTTTAAATATATATATCAACGAAATTAAACTCAAAATAATAATATGCCCAGCTGTAATATTCGCAAATAAACGAATCATTAAAGCGAAAGGTTTTGTTAACATTCCAATAATTTCAACAGGAATCATAATAGGATATAAAGCCTTAGGTACTGGAGGCATAAAAATATGAGACCAGTAGTCTTTCTTAGCACTTAATGTTGTTACAATGAAAGTAATAAAAGCTAGAACAAAAGTAAAATATATATTACCTGTTAAGTTTGAACTAAACGGAAAGAAAGGTATTAAACCAATTAAATTATTTACCCAAATAAAGAAGAATATCGTCAATAAATAAGGCATGTACTTTGCATAATTTTTTTCACCAATATTTGGAATAGCTATATCATCTCTAACAAATAAAATTAAAGGCTCCAAGAAACCAGCTAATCCTTTAGGCGCCATTTTATTTTTATTATATGAACGAGCTGCAGCAACAAACAATAATAAAATAAGTAAAACAGACAATATCATTGAAAAAGCATTTTTTGTAATTGAAAAATTTAATGGTCTCTCATTAAAGTTAAAACCATTCATCATACCAGACTTTTGATCTTCACTCAATGTTGAAAATTTATCTGCATAGTAAATAACTTCGTTATACTTTACAAATTTTTGACCATTAACCTCAACAACATGCTCACCTGAATTGTCATGATCAAAAATAGACGAAGAAAAAACCTCTAAACCACTTTCAGTCCATAAAATTATTGGAAGCGGCATTGATATAGCATGACCATCCCAATCAGCAATATGAAAATCATGAGCATCACCAATATGAGAATTAATCAATTCTGTTGGACTAAATTCCTTCCCCTCTTCAGCACCATGACCAGCAAAACTAGTATTTGCAACTAATAATACGGTAATACAAAAAATGAACTTTAAGGCCTTTCCGAATATCTTCATAACTACATTTAGTTAAAAACAGTGTTTTAAAATTTTTTGCAAAGGTACATTATAAATCATAATAACGAAATTTATTCAAAAAAAAATTCACCTCAAAACTCAATCAATTTTCCTTTTTATTCAAGAGTCGAACAACAACTACACTTTCTACTGTTAAAAAAACAAAATAGGCGGAAAAAAAACTTAATGTATCTGGAATTTTATTTGCAAAATTAGAATTAACCAAAGGCATTAAATAAACTAAAGAAACTGCCATTTTAATAATTCCTGTAGCAAGAAAAGTATAACCAACCTTATCGCTAAACTTAAAATTTATTACAAAAAGAAGGAAAATAGAAACTAGAGTTAAAAAGTAATTAAAAAAATAAATTTCTTCAATGGGATTATACAGATTACACTCTTTGGTTAACATAAAATTTATACCTCCAAAAAACAAACCTAAAACCAACATTATTAAAATTGAAACTAAATAATTCTTAATCATCTTTTCTGTCTTGAATAGCTTTAACTTGTTTGTATACATTGTATAGAGCCAAACCAATAGAAATAAGCGAAAAGAGAACTATAAAAAGTGGCGCCAATTCAGTTTTACCATCAAGATAGCTGCCTAAATAAACCCCTAAAAAAATTATTACTCCCATTTGAAAAGGAATATTAATAAGACTCAACCACTTGCTACGCTGTTTTTTCTGATTGTTCATTTGTTGGAATAGTCTTTAGATTACTTTTCATTACACAAGTCGCTTCAAAAACCGCCCCTGGTTCTACAGATAATTTACCAACTACAACTTCTCCTTTTATTGTTGCTGTTGCTTTAACTCCTAGAAGTTCAGAAACTTCAAGCTTTCCAGAAAACTTACCTTCTATATCAATATTTACACATTTAATATCTCCCTGCACTTCTCCAGAAGGACCTATAACTAATTTAGAAGTTGAGTTATAGTCACCAATTAAAACACCATCTAATCTAAAATCAGTTTTAGAAGTAATATCACCTTTTATTATTGTTCCCTCTACAATTCTATTTGTCTGCCCTAATTGACTTGTATCTTTCTTAACTTTATCAAACATAATATAACAATATTTTATTTTTTATTTAGTAAAATCCAATCATTAAAATTCTTTTTAAACTGAATAATTTTATAGTCTTCAGAAGAAATAATATAGGCTTTATCTTTTATTTTATAATCTTTAAACTCTTGTAATATACTTAAAACCGAAGTTGCATTTTCATGATTTTTAAACCCATGAATTACAATTATATCTTTATCTACTGTATATAAATCAACTGAAGTTTTTAACAGAACACTATTTCTATCTTTTATATACTTATTAATCTTTTCAATTAATTTTTTAGAATCATCTTTTAAAGGAAAATCTTTTATAAAAATTATTTTCCAACTTGTAGCTTCTAACTTACCTAACTCAAATGCTTCTAATTTAGGAATATCATTTTTCAATAAACTTTCTGCTTGTTTTCCTTCAAGCTCATCAGGATAAGTTAATGCCACAAAATTTAATGCTTTTTTATAACTATCAAGACCTTCAAGTCGACCATTAATATTTGCTTTTAAAAGCTCGAACTTCGGCAGTGATTCATCTCCAAAAAACTGATCGATTCTTAATTCAACTTCTTCTGAAGCTTCTCGTATTGAATTATCTTCGAATAACTTATACAAATTATAGTATACTTTTTCTGGACTTTCATTATCGGTTAGTTCAATAGATGGATTTTGAACAATTTGAGCATAACGACTATCTGGATATTCCTGAATAATTTGATTTTTATATACCTGAGATTTATTTGATTTTAAAATTTCATAAATCTTAAACAAATTGTATTTAGCAGGAAGAACTAATCTTTCTTCTGGGTTGTTTTTAAGCAATTGTTCTAATCGCGAAGCGGCCAAGTCGTATTCTTTAAACTTTTCTTTATAAATAACACCTAATTGATAATACGCAAAATTTCGATCTTTAGCCAAGCTATCGATAACTTTCTGAGAAGTTGGCAGTTTTGAAGTATAAAAATCAACCGTATATCTCTCTTCAACTTTATCTAACAAAGAATCATTTTCAACAATCAAACCAACAATATCGTTTTTAGAAAAATCGATCACTTTATCTGAAGACAACCTCCAATTTTTCTTTAATTCTCTTTTACCCCATTTAGCTTCAAACTCTCTTTTTCCATAACTAACTGTAACAGGATTATAGAAATAAAAATTGCTAGATTGTCCACCTGCAGAAGCTGGCGGCAACATACCAGACCCCCCAATAGTAGGATTAATACCAGGAGAACCGCCAGGTTTAATTGCAGAGTTTGCAGCGATATTAGCTTCTTTTTCTGCTTTCTCAGCGGCTAATTTTGCTTTCGCTTCATCAGCTAACTTTAACTTGCCGATATACTCATTAAAATATTCATTCTTTTGAGATTCATTCATTGCCACTAAACTTAAAATACTATCGTTTTGCTGAGCTATAGTTTCATATTTTATTACATCATCTAAGTTTAATCTTTTCTTTTTGTATTTTCTATATTCTCTAGTGCCTTCTTTTAACCTCAACAACGTACTATCATAATATTTGCCTGCAATTTTGTATTGCGCATCTTTGAAATAAATCTCACCAATATTTCTATAATTTGAAGAAACTAAATACTGGTCTTGACTAAAAGAGCGAATTGATTTATTGTAAAAGCTTTCTGCTATTTTAGGTTTTTCATTTTTATCATAAAAAACACCCATTTGATGATAAAGAACATCTAAAAAAGGCCTGTTTTCCCTATCTTCAATTAATTTTGTGAATTTTTCAACAAAAGCTAAAGTATCTCCGTTTTTATAATCAAATTGCTGAGCTTGTTTAGCATGAGCTTGAATAACGTATCTACGAGGAGACTTCCTTTTCATATCTATAACCTCTTGAAAAGCTGCAAAAGCACTATCATTATATTCAAATGATTCGTAAAGCTGACCTAGAATAAAGGAGTAACGAGCTTTTTCTTCATTATTTTTAGTTTCTAATCGAGCAACTTTAATTGTAGCAATTGCTGTATCAGTTGAGCCCACATTTCTGTATGCTTGACTTAAAATTGCATTTGCATCTGCTAAATCTTGACCAACAATATCTTCTTTTTCAAGTAACTTTTTTAAATTTTTAATTGCTACTTCATCATTTTCTAACCTAATATTTACTTTTTCTCTCCATACTTTAGCATGATAAATCTTGTCACTTTTAGGGTATTTATATAAAATGTAATTTAATGATTCTAAAGAAGGGATAAATCTATTTTCATAATAACGAGCTTTAGCAAGAAGTAAATAAGCTTCGTCCATTTGAGGATTCCTTTCAGTTCCACCTATATTCATAGAGTGCTTTTGAATAGCCTTTACAGCTTTTTCTTCTGCACGAGTAAAATTTGGATCTTTTGTTTGGCCAGGAAGAAAGTTCTCTTCCTTATCTTGCATTCTCTCTACTGGTAAAATCTCCCAAAAATTATCTTTATAAGTTGCTTTTAAATTTTCCAAACCTAAATCTAATGCCAAATTACCATTATACAAAACATTGTATTCTGTAGTAACTGCGTGAAAATTTCTATTAACAAACTTGTCCTTTTTAACGGAACAAGAAAATATAAAAAGCATTAAGATAAAAGTTAATGCGTATTTTAAATGGTTAGTCTTCAAATTAAAACGTTTTTATTCTTTAAACTAAAAAGTACTTATTTTAGTATAAGAATGGTAAAAATACGTTTCTTTTTTTGATGTAGAAAAAAATAGTCTTTTTTTTACTATTCTTGAATGTTTTTTAAATCTTTTATTACTTTAAAAGCTATATCAATCTGCTCATCACTTACAATTATTGTAAATTCATTTGTTGTTGAAATAACTTCGTGAATAACTATCCCTTCCCAAGCTAATTTTTGAAATATATAATAATATACACCTGGAACAGAAACATTATCTTGTGGTAGCTTAACAGTTATTGAAGACAGGTTCTCTAAGTTTAAAGTTCTTTTTTCATGACTGAAAAATTTTTCAACTAAATTTGAATATGAAGAACTTATAATAATATTCATCTCGTTAACACCCCTTGAAGAGGTATAAAATACATCTTGATGTTTGTTAATTTCAGATATTAATTTTCCTTGATTTTCTAAAAGAGTGTCAGAAATTACAAAGGCAAAATCAGAGAGAGAAGATCTTACTGTAATTTCACCAATATTCATCAAAACTTTTGAAATCTTTCGGTTTATTTTAAAATCCAATTCTTCTGAAAGTCTTTTTAAAGACATTACAATTGCACCTTGCTTTATCTCCTTACCTAATTCCTTTTCAAGTTCTGGAACCATTATTCTAGCTAATGAAGTTAAATTAATAATTCCTTGAGCTAAAGAATTTAATAAAAAAGGTTTTGATTTAATATAGCTTTCAACAACAGAAGAAATAGTTTTCATATCGAAAAATTTTTCTGCAAATATACAAAAAGAAACAAATTGTTATATATATAACTTTAGAAATAATAAAAAGCTTCTTCTATATGTTCAATGTTAAAATTCGAAGCTTCTTTATGAATTGCAATTATATCAAACCTTACTTCCATATCGAATTCATTGACTATTACATATTCGTTAATAGCTTTAACTAATAATTGTATTTTTTTTGGTTTTACAAAATCTTGAGGCAAACCAAATTCAATACTTGATCGTGTTTTAACTTCAATTACAGCAATTACATTGTCTTTTTGAGCTATAATATCTATTTCAGCTTTTTGAAATACCCAATTTGTTTCTAAAATTTTATAGTCTTTTTTTTGAAGAAACTCTACTGCTAAATGCTCACCAAGCTTCCCTAAATCGTTATGTTCAGCCATTAAATTAGATTATTATACTTGTTATAATATTAGAACTCTAGACACTTTGAAATTAAAGAAACTTCAACTTAACTTCTTTATCATTCACATCAAAATCAACTTGTTTTCCCAAAATTAAGGTTCGATTGTCTCTCATGTGGCCAGCTGGGAAATCAAATGCAATTGGAATATTATATTGTGAAGCAATTGCTAATATTATTTGAACTGCATTTTGTCCAAAAGGAATCTCATTATCATGCATATCGGTCATCCCACCAACAATTAAACCTTTTACATTGTCAAAATAACCGTTACGCTTCATGTTTTGCATCATTCGATCTATATGATATAAATATTCATCTAAATCTTCAATATAAAGAATTTTACCATTTGTATCTAATGAAGATTTAGAACCAAATAAACTATAAAGTATAGATAAATTCCCTCCAACTAATTCACCAGTTGCTTTTCCTTTTACATTATAAGAAACCGAAGGAATCGTATATTCAATATGCTCACCAAAAAGTGCTTTTCGTAACGTTTCTTTCACTTCTTCAGGAGCTTTTGGAATTGTAAAAGGCATTATGGAATGCAAAGTTGCAACTCGTTCAACATTAGCATGACTATGCAAAACAGTTACATCACTAAAGCCCATGATCCATTTTGGGTGTTTTTTGAACTTTGTAAAATCCAACATATCAATAATTCTAACTGTCCCATAACCTCCACGAGCACACCAAATAGCTTTGATATTTTCATCATCCATCATGTTTTGAAAATCGGCAGCACGCTCAGCATCGGTTCCACCAAGCTGACAACTATCTAAACCAATAGTATTTCCTAATTTTATTTTTAAACCCCAAGATTCTAATAATTCCTTAGCAGGAATGGCATCTTCAGGAAAAAATTTACGAGCAGTACAAACAAGAGCGACCGTATCGCCTTTTTTTAAATAAGGTGGAATTTTCATTTTCTTTTGGGAATGAGAAAAGTTTGAAATTAGTAAAAACAAAAAAACAAATCTTAACATAGAAGATTTCTTTATCTCAAAAATAAACAAAATCAAACAAAAATTCGTCATTTCATGCTTAATGAATTATTTTTGCATCAAATTTCTAAAGAATTATGATTCAAGATCCAAAAAGATATACAATTACTGCTGCTTTGCCATATACAAATGGCCCTATTCATATTGGGCACTTAGCAGGTGTTTATGTTCCTTCTGATATTTATGCGCGTTACCTTCGTATGCAAGGAAAAGACGTTGCATTTATGTGCGGAAGTGACGAACATGGAGTTGCAATTTCAATGAAAGCAAAAAAAGAAGGTACAACACCTCAACAAGTAATTGATAAGTATGACGGAATTATTCGTCAATCATTTATTGATTTTGGAATCTCATTTGATAATTATTCTAGAACATCAGCAAAAATTCATCATGAAACTGCCCAAGAATTTTTTAAAAAATTATATGACCAGGGCGATTTCATCGAAGAAATAACAGAACAATTGTATGATGCAAAAGCTGACCAATTTTTAGCCGACCGTTTTGTAACAGGAACTTGTCCAAAATGTGGCAATGAAGAAGCTTATGGAGACCAATGTGAAAAATGTGGTTCAACATTAAATGCTACAGATTTAATTAATCCAAAATCTACAATTACAGG
Source organism: uncultured Flavobacterium sp. (assembly GCA_964559365.1). Classification (GTDB taxonomy): domain Bacteria; phylum Bacteroidota; class Bacteroidia; order Flavobacteriales; family Flavobacteriaceae; genus Flavobacterium. Next base: position 16,880 of record CAZLGK010000007.1, on the reverse strand, counting down.
AGAAACACCAATTTTAAAATCAACAAAACACTGGTTTCTACCTTTAAACAGATATGAAGACTTTTTACGTAAATGGATATTAGAAGGTCATAAAAATGATTGGAAACCTAATGTTTATGGACAAGTAAAATCCTGGGTTGATGGAGGCCTAGAACCAAGAGCAGTAACACGTGATTTAGATTGGGGAATTGATGTTCCAGTAGAAGGTGCGGAAGGAAAAAAATTATACGTTTGGTTTGACGCACCAATTGGATACATTTCAGCAACCAAAGAATGGGCTAAAAAAGAAGGGAAAGACTGGGAACCTTATTGGAAAGACAAAGACACTAAACTAGTTCATTTTATAGGTAAAGATAATATTGTTTTTCATTGTATTATTTTCCCCGCAATGCTTAAAGCAGAGGGCAGTTATATCCTACCAGATAACGTCCCTGCTAACGAATTTTTAAATTTAGAAGGAAACAAACTTTCAACTTCTAAAAATTGGGCAGTTTGGCTACATGAGTATTTGCAAGAATTCCCAGGAAGGCAAGATGCATTACGTTATGCTTTAACTGCAAATGCTCCAGAAACAAAAGATAATGATTTTACTTGGAAAGACTTTCAAGCAAGGAATAATAATGAGTTAGCTGCAATTTATGGAAACTTTATAAATCGTGTAGTTGTTTTAACTAATAAATATTATGATGGAATTGTTCCAGCCCCGAATGAATTTACGGAAGTTGACGAACAAACCTTGACAGAATTAAAAGCTTACCCTTCAGTTATTTCTTCTTCTATTGAACGCTACCGTTTCAGAGAAGCACTTGGTGAAGTAATGAATGTTGCTCGATTAGGAAATAAATATTTAGCCGATGAAGAACCATGGAAAATGATAAAAACAAACCCTGAAAGGGTTAAAACTCAAATGTACGTTGCACTACAAATCGCAACTGCTTTAAGTGTATTATGCGAGCCTTTTTTACCATTTACTGCTAGTAAACTAAAAAACATGCTAAACCAAGAAGAAAGCAACATAAAATGGAAAGATATTACTATAAAGTCTGATTTATTACCTAATGGTCATAAAATAAACAAGGCTGAAATTTTATTTGCACAAATTGAAGATATAGAAATTCAAAAACAAATTGATAAATTAGAAGCTACAAAAAAATCAAATGTAATGGATAATGCAAAAGCCGAACCTCAGAAAGAGACTGCAACTTTTGATGATTTTACAAAATTAGATTTACGAGTTGGAACTATTCTTGAAGCAGAAAAAATGCCAAAAGCAAATAAGTTATTAGTTCTAAAAGTAGATACCGGAATTGATATTAGAACAATAGTTTCTGGAATTGCAGAACATTTTTCGCCTGAAGAAGTTATTGGAAAACGAGTAACTGTCCTAGTAAACTTAGCACCAAGAGCATTACGGGGAGTTGAAAGTGCTGGAATGATTTTGATGACAAATTTACCAGACGGAAAACTTGTATTTGTGAATCCTGATGCAGAAGGAGTAATGAACGGTGCTTTAATTAGTTAAAATGAAAAATGTAAAAACAATTGCTTTCGACGCAGACGACACACTTTGGCACAACGAACCTTATTTCGATGAAGCCCAAGCACGTTTTTGCAAACTGTTCCAAGATTTTGCATCAAGCCAGGAAATATTAGGCTTAATTTTAAATCATCAGGTTAAAAACCTTCCCCTTTATGGTTTCGGAATTAAAGCTTTTACATTATCAATGATTGAAGTTGCTCTAAAACTTACTAATAATAATATTCCAAGCAAAGGAATTGAGCAGATTATAAACATTGGTAAAGATTTATTACAAAAACCTGTAGAGTTAATGCCAAATGTAAAAGAAGTTTTAGAATCTTTAAAAGGCAAATACAAATTAATTGTAGCCACCAAAGGAGATTTAAAAGACCAACATCGGAAATTACACAATTCGGGAATTGGACATTACTTTCACCACATTGAAGTATTAAGCGACAAAACAGAATTAGATTACGAAAAAATGTTGGGTCGTTTAGATATTCAAGCAAAAGATTTTTTAATGATAGGAAATTCTTTAAAATCAGATGTTTTACCTATTATAAATATTGGAGGATATGGTATACATGTTCCTTATCACACAACATGGGAATACGAAAAAATAGATTTCGAAATTGAACATGAAAATTTCTTAGCACTTTCAAACATAAAAGAAGTTTTAACATTTTTATAAGTGAAGCAGAAAATCGATATAAAGAATTGGAATCGTAAAGAACATTATGAGTTTTTCTCAACTTTCGAAGAACCTTTCTTTGGAATAACTACACCTATTGATTGTACAATTGCCCTCGAAAAATCTAAGGAAATAAATATACCTTTTTTTATTTACTACTTACATAAAACTATTAAAGCAGTCAACTTAGTTGAAAATTTCAGATTAAGAATAGAAGAAGATAATGTTTTTCTTTATGATGTTATTGATGCTTCAGCAACTATAATGAGAGAAGATAAAACTTTTGGTTTTTCATATATGAAATTTCATAATGACTTAATAGAATTTAATAAAATAGCACAAGCTGAAATAAAAAGAATCCAAAAAACTTCTGGACTTTTTACAAGAGAATACCCTAAAAATTTAATTCATTTTTCGGCAATTCCTTGGATAAATTTTACAGGACTAACCCATTCAAGAAATTTTAATTTACCTGATAGTTGTCCAAAAATATCTTTCGGAAAAGTGGTTACTGAAAACAACAAAAAAACAATGTCGCTAGCAATTATGGCACATCACGGATTAGTTGATGGTTACCATATGGGGTTATTGGTAGAAACTTTACAAAACGAACTTAATAAATAAGCCATCAACTATAATTGACGGCTTATTCTTTATTATTTCTATATTACTTTCCTAAAAGTAAAACTTCATTCGCAACAATTTCTGTAATATAGCGCTTAACGCCTTCTTTGTCATCGTAACTTCTTGTAGCAAGCTTCCCTTCAATTGCAAGCTCCTTACCTTTAGTAACGTACTTCTCTATAATTTCAGCTGTTTTTCCCCAAGCTGTTACGCGGTGCCATTCTGTTTTTTCTACTTTATCACCGTTGTCTTTATAATAGACTTCATTTGTAGCAATAGAAATGTTCGCTAATTTTTTTCCTCCTTCTAAGTTTTTAACTTCTGGTTCTTGTCCTACGTGTCCGATTAATTGTACTCTGTTTTTCATGGCGTGTAAATTTAAATTGTTTATATAAAATTATTTTAATGTCTTATAAAACATCTAGTATTAAAATTGTCAGTGTTTCATTTCGACAGTGCAAAGATGTGGCAACAAAAAAAGTTTATTCGGTATTTATCTACTTACTTTCGGTTGTAAATGTTTGTAAGCGTTTGCAAATGGAAAATATTTTTGTATATTAGCCTTAATTATAAGACTTTACACATGAAAAATCTACGCTTCAAAAAAAGTATTTATTTCTTACTTTTTATTTGTTCAATTACAACGTTTGCACAAAACACCTTACATTATAACGATGAGAAAGGTTCGGCTAAAGCAACATTAGAAGATATTTCTTGGTTAGCAGGAAATTGGAAAGGAGAAGCTTTTGGCGGAGAATTTGAAGAAAATTGGAGTAAACCAACTGGTGGCTCTATGATGTTTAACTTTAAATTAGTAGCAGAGGGAAAAGTTGCTTTTTATGAATTGGGACATATTATTGAAAAAGACAACACGCTTTTATATCAAATTAAACATTTTGACCCTAATTTAAAAGGTTGGGAAGAAAAAGACAAATCGGAAGATTTTAAATTCATTAAAAAAGATAAAAACAGAATGTATTTTGACAATTTTACTTTCGAAAGAATTTCAGGTAACGAAGTGAATGTATACGCCTATTTTGAAGAATCGAAAGAGGAAGTAGTTTTTAATTTTAAGAAGTAATGAACCGTAATTTAATTAGAAATAACCCAAAATTTGAAATTTATATAGATGAAAACTATTTAATTGTTAACAATGAAGATTTTAAAAAAGACAATTGTAATTATAAATTAACAGAAATCATTGATGTTGAATTGATTTTTAATGACAATCTGTTTTCAAAAATAATTACATTTTTAATATCAGGATGGGAACTTCCAAAAAATTCAACAACATTAAGAATTAAACATAATAACGGTGTTAAAGAAATCATTTTAACCAATTGTAACATTAAAAAGGTTGAAAAAATATTTATAAGTTTAAAAAATAAATTAAATGAGTAAAAGCTGTTTAGAATGTGGCGATAAAATTATTGGCCGAGAAGATAAAAAGTTTTGTAGCGACGGTTGCAGAAATGCGTACAATAACAAAATGAATAAAGATTCTAATAATTTAATGCGTAACATTAATAACAAATTGCGTAAAAATTATAGAATTCTCTGCGAATTGAATCCTGATGAGAAATCAAAAACAACCAAAACTAAATTATTGAGTAAAGGTTTCGATTTTGAGTTTTTTACAAGTATGTTAACTACAAAAACAGGAAATATTTATTACTTCTTATACGACCAAGGTTACCGACAATTAGAAGATGATTTTTTTATGTTGGTTAAAAAAGTTAGCTAAGGATAAGTATGAAAGAGAAAAATATATCCATTTTAGGTTGCGGATGGCTTGGACTTCCTTTAGCCAAAAAGTTAATTGAAAACGGATTTTCCATTAAAGGTTCAACAACTTCTGAAGAAAAGTTAGTTGTATTAGAAGTAAACAAAATTCAACCTTATTTAATAGCATTATACGAAGATAAAATAATAGGAAATATAACCGATTTTCTTAACGAATCAGAAATTTTAATTATTGATATTCCACCGAAATTAAGAGGTTCTCAAACGGAAAATTTTGTTTCTAAAATTAAAAACTTAATAATCGAAATTGAAAAGTCGGCCATTAAAAAAGTGCTTTTTATAAGTTCTACTTCAGTTTATGGAGATACTTTTCCAATTATAGAATTGAGTGAAGATGCTATTCCAAACCCAGATTCTGAAGGTGGAAAACAATTACTTGAAGTGGAACAATTATTACAATCCAATCCCAATTTTAAAACCACAGTTGTTCGTTTTGGCGGATTAATTGGCAAAGATCGTCATCCTATAAAATTCTTAGCAGGAAGAGAAAATGTTGATAACCCGGAAGCGCCTATTAACTTTATCCATCAAGTCGATTGTATTGGAATTATTGAAAGTATTCTAAATCAAGTTCAGAATGACAATTGGAATTGGAATGAAACGTTTAATGCCGTTGCTCCAAATCATCCAAAAAGAGCAGAATATTATCACAAAAAAGCTTTAGAAATGAATTTAAAAGTTCCTACTTTTGTAAAAGATTCAATATCTAAAGGCAAAATAATAAGCAGTCAAAAACTGCAACAAATTTTGAATTACACTTTTCAAAAAGAAATTTAAAAATGGCATATTACAGCGTTTTTCATAATTATATTACTAAAAAGAAAGACGCAATTGGCTTGCCCGTTCTTGCACTTTGCTGGTGTTGCTTCTTTTGGGGAACAACCTGGATAGCTTCAAAAGAAGGTGTAAAACATATGCCAGCCTTACAACTAGTTGCTATTCGTCAATTACTGGGTGGAGGAGTTTTTTTAGCCTACTTCTTAATTACAAAAGCATCATGGCCAAACAAAAGGCAATGGCGTAACATTCTTATTTTAAGTGTACTTAATTTCATGTTGAGTAATGGTTTGAGTACTTGGGGTGTAAAATACATCTCGAGTGGTTTAGGAGCAATTATTGGTTCTATTTTTCCACTTTGGATTGTAATCATTAGTTTTTTTAGAGGCGAAAAAGTCTCTTGGCGTGCTACGCTAGGATTGGTAATTTGCTTTTTAGGAATCTGTGTCGTTTTTTACGATTACTTGCACGACTTTTTAAATCCAGAATTTCAGTTTGGAATTATTTTATCAATAATAGCAACCTTCACTTGGGCATTATCAACTATTTATATTAAAGAAAACAACACCAATTTTAATCCATATTTCAATATTGGTTTGCAAATGCTTATTTCGAGTGTTGTGATGTTTTCAGTTTGTGGCATTTCTGGAATTAGTATACCGTTAGCATCTATTCCTACTATTTCTTGGTGGGCAATTGGTTATCTTGTATTATTTGGTTCTGTATTTACATTTATCGCTTTTATATACGCATTAGAACATTTACCTAGAGAAATAAGTAGTTTGTACGCTTATGTAAATCCAATGGTAGCGTTATTATTTGGTTATTTACTCTTTAACGAATCCTTAAGCACTACAATTATTATTGGCGGGCTAATTACTCTTTCTGGACTTTTTATGGTAAATAAGGCGATTAAAAAGAAATAAAAAATGAAGAAATATAAGATAAATGAAGAATTTTACAATTTAAACTTTCTTAAAAAGATAGTTATAGAATTTGAAACATATTTGATTGGAGAAATAGAAATAGAGCCTTTTAATAAGTTTTCATTAGAATTTAGTAGTGCCTATTGGTATTCTTGTTATCATTTACTTCGTGACAAAATGTTAATTGTAGATAAAGAGATATTCCATTTATTCAATGAAGATAAAATAAATATTATTTGGTTTTCAATAACTGATAATGAAAATTTTGTTATTAAATGTTTAGATGGAGAGTGGTTTTTAGAATTATTAAATTCAAATTTTTTGATTGAAAAAATAACTCCTAACATTAAAACAACAGAATGTTAAGTTACCGCTAAAAAATAAAAAAACCCAAGCTTTCACTTGGGATTTTTTATTTTAAATTTGGATTACCAAATTTTTACTCTTTTTTCTGGAGCAATATACATACCATCTCCTTCTTTAATATTAAATGCTTCATAAAAAGCATCTACATTTTGTAACGGCACATAAGCACGATACATTCCTGGTGAATGCGGATCTGTTTTTACTTGATTTTTAATTGCTTCATCTCGCATTTTACTTCTCCAAATAGTTGACCAAGAAATAAAGAAACGTTGTTCTGGAGAGAAACCATCTATTAATCCTGGATTTCCATTTTTAGCTAAATAAATTTGTAATCCGTCGAATGCAGCATTAACTCCACCTAAATCACCAATGTTTTCACCAAGTGTAAATTTACCATCTACAAAAGTTCCTGGTAACGGTTGTAAGTTTGAATATTGATCTGCCAAAGCACCTCCTAGAGAAGTAAATTGTGTTAAATCTTCATCACTCCACCAGTTTACAAGGTTACCGTCTGCGTCGTAACGTGAACCTGAATCATCAAATCCATGAGAAATTTCGTGACCAATTACAGCTCCAATTCCACCGTAATTAACAGCTTCATCTGCTTTATAATCATAGAAAGGAGGTTGTAAAATTGCAGCCGGGAAAACGATTTCATTATTTGAAGGGTTAAAATAAGCATTAACCGTTTGAGGAGACATTCCCCACTCTTCTTTATCTACAGGTTTTCCAAGTTTTTTAATGTTCTCATTATTTCCCCATTTTGAAGCATTTTTCATGTTTTCAAAATAAGTTCCTCCATTTTCTGGACTTGTAATTACTAATTCAGAATAATCTTTCCATTTGTCTGGATAACCAATTTTAACTCTTGATTTTCTAAGTTTTAATTTTGCATTTTCCTTAGTAGCTTTTGTCATCCAAGGTAAATTATCGATACGATTTTCAAAAGCTAAAAATACATTTGCAATCATTGCTTCTGCTTTTGCTTTTGCTTCTGCAGGGAATTTTTTCTCCACATACAGTTTACCTAAAGCTTCACCTAAAGTTCCGTTTACAGTTGCTAATGCTCTTTCGTCAGCTGGACGCTGTTTAACCGCTCCTGTTAACGTTTTTCCATAAAATTCCCAGTTGGCATTACCAATTTCAGTTGTTAATAACCCTGAAGATTGACGTAAAACGGTCCATTTCATATACGCTTTCCAAGAATCTACTTTATTCTCTTTAAGAATAGATTCAACCGTTTCGATATATTTTGGTTGAGATACAATTACAGAATCAATTTTTCCTATTCCAATCCCTTGATAGTAAGATGACCAATTAACTGTTGGACTTAACTTTTGCAATTCAGCAATAGTCATTGGATTGTAAGTTTTTCTTCTGTCTCTTCGTTCTACTCTATCTAAAGTTGCAGCAGACATTTTAGATTCTAATTCTAAAATTTTAGCAGCGTTAGAAGTTGCCATTTTTTCATCTTCACCAATAAACTGAAGCATTCTTGCAATATGAGCTTGATATTTTTGACGTTTTTCAACATTATCAGGTGCATCAGAAACGTAATAATCTCTGTCAGGTAATCCTAAACTTCCTGTGCCCAAATACACAACATTTCTACTACTGTTTTTAGCATCTGTATACACATAACTTCCGAAGAAACCAACGCCATTACCTTCTGCTTCCATTTCAGTAATTAAAGCAGTAACATCTTTAGCAGATTTTACAGCATCAATTTTAGCTAAAAAAGGCTTTAAAGGCTCAATCCCTTGGTTATTTCTTGATACAGTATCTAAAATAGACTTGTATAAGTTAATTGCTTTAGCTTGATCAGAATTTGGGTCAATTGATTTATCGTTAATCGCTTCTTTTAAAATAGCCATTACATCTTCATCTGTGTTTTTACGAAGTTCATCAAAACTTCCCCAACGCGTTCTATCACTAGGAATTTCAGTGTTATCTAACCATTTACCATTTACATAACGAAAGAAATCATCTGAAGGTTTCACGGAAGTATCCATGAAATTAGTATTAATACCTGTCGATTCTTTTTTAACTTCAACAGTTTCAACAGCGGTAACTGCTTCTTGCTTTGCTTTACAAGAATTTAATAGTGAAGCCAAAAAAAGGAAGCCTAAGCTCCCTTTAAAAATGTAATTTTTCATTTTATTTTTTTAGTTAAAGAAAGTTCTTAAAACAAATATAAGTTATTGAATTGATAAATTTGGCTCGGAATTATTGTTTGACTATACTTTTAACAATTTTTTATATAAAATCTTTTTTTTATATTAGTATTTATTTAACAATAATCATTTCCCCAAAAATGACAAAAAAAAATTACTTACAGCTATTAATGGCAATCCTGTTTTTATTTATAAATACAAATGGGTTTACTCAAAATGATTTAAAATCCTCAAAATATAGCGATAAAATTAAACAACATTTATCATTAAAAAAATATGAATTATCAAGTTCTGACATCCAAAACTTGTACGTAGATAGTGAATACTACAGTAAAAAAACACAAATAACACATGTTTATGTAGGACAACAATTAAATGGAATAAAAGTTTTTAATGCTATATCAAGTATTGCTATTAAAGATAATAATGTTTTTTATGTTGGAAATTCGTTTGTAAAAAATGTAAATAAGAAAATAAATACCGTTACCCCTCAAATTAGCAAAGAACAAGCAATTAAAAAAGCAGCCTCATATTTTGATTTAGAAATCCCAAATAATTTTAAACTTTTAAGTTCTTCAAAAAACAATTTTACTTTTGATAAGGGAAGTTTTTTTTTAGAAGACATTCCTGTTAAATTGGTTTATACCTATGTAAACCAACAAGAGTTAAAATTATCATGGGATATTTGTCTTTATACAATTGACGGAAAACATAATTGGAATGCAAGAGTTGATGCGGTAAATGGTGATATTATAGAATTTAGTGATTTAGTCATTAGTTGTGATTTTGGGATTCCATGTAAGATTGAAGAAGAACATAACCATAACCAAATAAACCTATTTTCAAAAAAACCAACTTCAACAATTGTTGGTGGAGCACAATATAGAGTTTATGAATTTCCAGTGGAAAGTCCTAATCATGGATCTAGAACACTTGTAACCGATCCTGAAAACACAACAGCCTCTCCATTTGGATGGCATGATACTGATGGTGTTTCTGGGCCAGAATATACAATTACAAGAGGAAATAATGTTCATGCTTATAATGATATTGGAAGTAGTAACAGTAGTCTTGGAGATGAACCTGACGGAGGAACTTTGTTGTCGTTTGATTTTACATCAGACCTAACTTTATCACCAAGCACAAATACACCTTCTGCACAAAACTTAAACGCCAACACTACCAATCTGTTTTACGCAAGTAATATGATGCATGATATATGGTATGCATACGGATTTGATGAAGCTGCAGGGAATTTTCAAGAAAATAATTACGGTAACGGAGGAATTGGAGGCGATTATGTAAGAGCAGAAGCTCAAGATGGTGGCGGAACAAATAATGCAAATTTCAGTACTCCTGTTGACGGAGGAAGAGGTAGAATGCAAATGTACTTATGGACAACTGCAAACCCAAATAAAGACGGAGATTTAGACAACGGAATTATTGCACATGAATATGGACATGGTATATCAACAAGACTAGCTGGAGGACCAAATACTAGCAGTTGTTTATCTGGCGCAGAACAACAAGGGGAAGGTTGGTCAGATTGGTTTGCTTTAATGACTACTATAAAACCAGGTGATTTAGGAACAAACGGAAGAGGCATAGGAACTTATGCAATAAACCAAAACACAAATGGAAGTGGAATTAGAACGTATAGGTATTCTACAGACATGACAATTAATCCGCATACTTATGATGCTATAAAAACTGAAGGTATTCCTCATGGAGTAGGATCCGTTTGGTGTGCAATGCTGTGGGATTTAACATGGGCTTATATTGATAAATATGGTTTTGATCCTGATTTATATAATGGAACTGGAGGAAACAACAAGGTTATGCAATTAGTTTTAGACGGACTAAAATTACAACCTTGTGGTTCAGGCTTTGTTGATTCCAGAGATGCTCTATTATATGCTGATATAGCATTAACAGGAGGTGCTGATCAATGTCTTATATGGGAAGTTTTTGCCAGAAGAGGTCTTGGAGCCTCTGCAACTCAAGGCACGTCTGCTTCAAGATTAGACGGAACAGAAGCTTTTGACATGCCATTAGCCTACATAAACACAATAATCACACAAAACACTTGTGGATCAGATACTGTTTCTCTCACTTTGTCAAATTTAAATACAAATGCAATTACCCAATTTGACTATAGTTATACTGTAGATGGAGGAACACCAATTAATGAAAGTTGGTCAGGAAACATCAATTCATGTTCAGTAACTTCAGGAGTGCCTTTTAATTACGGAACACTATCAAGGGGGCCTCATGAAATTATAATAACTGGAACAAATCCAGTAACATTACCTATATCATTTTTAATAAACGTTAACGATTCAGGAACAGAAAACAACATAAATACATTTGAAGATATTAGCGATAATTTAGTGGCATTTGATAATGATGGAAGTGTTGCTACGTGGGAAAGAGGTAATGCGTATGAAGATGGGGCAGGTAGATCACTTACAAATACAGTAGCTGGAGGATCAAAAGTGTATGGAACTAATTTAGATGGAATTCATGGAGATGTTGCTAAATTTTATTTAGTTTCACAGTGTTACGACTTATCTAATCTTGAAGATACGTTTGTAAAATTTGATTTAGCATTTGACATAGAACAAGATTGGGATTTACTGTATTTAGAATATTCAATTGATGGAGGAAATTCATGGTCTGTTCTTGGAACTTCTAATGATGTGAATTGGTATAACAGTTCAAGATTGCCAAATGGAGTAAACTGTTTTAATTGTATTGGAGCCCAATGGACAGGAGAAGCTGATGATTTAACTACACATACCGATGGAGGAACAGTAGGAACAATGCATAATTACAGTCATACTTTAAGTGCTTTTGACAGTACTGGTTCAGCAGAAACTAGTATTGTTTTTAGATTTACGTATCATGCAGATGAAGCTTATGCCGAAGAAGGTGCATTAATTGATAATTTTGTAGTAGAAGGAGTGCCAAATCCGCTTTCTCTAGAAGATAATAACATTCAAAACTTAGTGTTTTATCCTAATCCTACAAATGATATATTAAATATAAAAAGTGATATTTCGTTACAAAATTCAAAAATTACCCTTTACGATATAACAGGTAGGGTTTTATCAAATAAAATTAACATTGATTTTATTGACGACAAATCAATTATAATTAACGTTTCTAATTTGGCAGATGGAAATTACTTTTTTACTATTGAAACTGAAGACAACAATACTTTGACTAAAAGATTTATTAAAAACTAATCTATAAAATAGTAAAAGTCTTTCATAAAAAAAGCTTCCAATGTTGGAAGCTTTTTTTATACAATTATGAGGGAAAAGAAATTCTACAATAAAAATTTTATACGCTAAATTCTTAATAAATCAATAATAATTTGGAAGGTTAAAAGAAAATAAAAATGATTTAAAACTTTAAAACAAAACAACAGAACAACCAATTAACAGTTATATCGAATGATTAAGAGACAATAAATACCTAGAAGCTGAGACTAATACACAAAGCAAGCAAAAATATGATTGGCTGATACAAAAGAAGGTATAAATTAAAAAACAAACTAAGGCTAAAAATTCATCTTTAAAGCTTGTCAACAAAGAAACACACCCTTTAAAAAGAATCGAACTTTATAGCTATTTTTTAAAGAAAGGAAGCATAATTTAATTATGAATATATAAATATAAAATATACACCACAAAACCATTTTAATTTAATTAAAGATATATTTCAATTAAAGAAGCTACTTGAGACAATTTACAAACAAAAAGTTAGAAACTAAAAAAGCTCGTAAATTATAATTTACGAGCTTTTTTAAATTATTGATATAGCTTATTTTTTAATTAACCTCTTTACAACACCCTGATTTTCAGAAGAAATTTTTATAAAATAAATCCCTTGGGAAGCAGAAGATAAGTCTAAATTAGTTTCTGAAACATTTAAGCTTTCTTTAGTTAAGATTAACTTTCCTGAGATATCATACACTTGAATTTGAGTAGGTTCAAAAGTTCCATATGTAATCGTAACCAATCCATTAGAAGGATTAGGATATACAGAAATATTACTCATTTCAAAACTTTCATTAGCTAAAACTCCAGTAATAACAAAATCATCTACGTTTACACCTTTTTGATTCACAGACTCATCAGAATGAAAGACAATTCTAAAAATAACATTAGAAGGTGCGCCCAAAGAATTCAATGGGTATGAATATGTTTTTAGTGTTAAATCTGTCCCTGTCCATTGTGCTCCAGGACAATTGTAACAATCATTTCCTGCAGTAGCTTGAGTTCTATCACTATTGTACCAATTTGTACCCATAGTTCCTAATACAGACCAAGAAGCTCCAAAGTTTGTTGAGTATTCTACATAAACTATATCCCAATCTTGTTCTAAATCAAATTTCATTTCAAAACTAATTTGTGGATTTGAAACACTTGATAAATCATAACACTGAGAAACTAAGTATGATTTTGTTAAATCTGGGTAGTTTGTAGTAGTTAAATTAGACGTATATACAGTATTTCCTCCAGAACCCATTGTTCCAATAGGTCTAACTCCTCTTTCCCACGCTGATCCTGAAGCGCCCTCATTATAAGCAATTAATTCATCAGAAGCATTTGTGAAATTATTTACAACACCAACTGTACCTGCATCATTAATATAAAATGGTGTCAATCCGCTATTGTTATCAGGATATGCATCATTAGTAATTGTAGTAGTTACATTTAAATTATGAGTTCCTCTAGATAATACTAAAGCTGGTAGACCAATAGTTGTTGTTGCATTTGAAGCTAAAGTTCCATTCCAAACATAACTATATGGTGTTCCATCTACTGTATAATTAACAGTAACAGATGATATTGAGTTTGTACCATTGTTTTTAACTTCAACAACAGGCGACACTGTTCCACAATTGATATTTAAAGTTGGACTTTGAATTTGTACTAACTTAACATCATCTGCAGGAATTTGAACAGGAATATCTGTCTGCCAAACTCCTCTTCCATAAGTACCTGCAATTAATTTAGCATCTTCAAGATTAATTTCTAAATCCGAAACAGAAACATTTGGCAAATTAGTATCAAATGGCATCCAAGACGACATAGAATCATCTCTATAATAAACACCTAAACTTGTACCTACATATAATGGATTGTCAGTATTTCTACCTTGATGAACAATTATATTTTTACCAATATTTGGCAATCCAGTATTATGTGAAGTAAAAGATGTACCACCATTCGTAGATCTATAAACTTGTCCCGAAGTACCAGAAGTAGTAATATATACGATACTACTGTTTGAAGAGTGAACCTCTATAGACGTAATGTTACCTGGAGCAGAATATGCTAAACTAAAATTTACACCGTGATTTGTACTTTTATACAAACCTGAACCATTGGCAACATACATTATATCATCATTTGATGGATCAACATGAATTAATTCTAAATTTCCACTTCCAATACTACCTGTATTTTGTTGAACCCAAGCTCCTCCACTTAATTTAAATAAATTTCCAAAACCTGAAAAAAGTTCACCTTGAGAATTTGGCATTAAGGGTGTTACCCAATTTCCACTTGCTCCTCCTGGAGAACCAACAGAACTTGAAATTGCATCTCCACCATTATTACTCACATACATACTGCTACCATTTTGTATGAATCCATAATATAAGTTTTGATTTGTTGGGTCAATTGCAGCATCCATACCATCAGCACCATAATAATTTTTCCAAGCACCACCACTATATGCATGTCCGCCGTTATCTTGTAATCCTCCAACTATATTCGCTGAAGTTTGTTTTGCAACGGCAATTTTATAAAATTGACTAATTTGAGCCGTAGCAGTTAAATCGGTAAAATTTGTTCCACCATTTGTAGAACGATATACTCCACCATCACTTCCGCAAAACAGTTTTCCATTATAAAATCCTAAATAATGAATATCAGCATGTGTGTATGAAGGAGCTGTAGGAGAGCTCCAATTGTTCATTTTTGTGAAAGCAACTCCACCATTTGTAGATTTCCAAACATTTAAACAGCCTGTGTAAATTTCATCTGCATTTGTATCAGAAACAGCAAAAGCCAGATCATACCAAGACTGAGTTGATTCAAAAACATCAGTTGTTCCAGATGTTTTTGCCCAGTTAGTTCCACTATTTGTAGAACGATAAATACCTTGAAAAGCATTTCCTGTAGTTGCGCTTAATATATAAACATAATTTGCATTGGCAGGAGTAACATCTAAGATTAATCTTCCAGAATTTACAGGAAGACCAGTTATAACAGTTGAAAAAGAATCTCCTGTATTTGTTGATCTATAAAATCTATTGTAATTTACTGCATAAACAGTAGTTGGATCATTTGGTTTAAATCGAATTGAACCTTGAGCAAAACTTCCCGTTTGAACAACAGACCATGTAGTTCCTCCATTTGAAGTTTTATATAAACCAGCACTTGTGGCGCATAATAATATTTGATTATTCGTTGGGTGCATCATAATGTCACCTGCTCTAGTTGATGTATTTGCAAAAGACAAACCTGTAGTGTTCCATGTTACACCACCATCAGTAGACTTAAGAACACCAATAGAGTAAGTATCTCCAGCATCTTTATCACCGGTAGCAATGTAGATAACATTCGAATTAGTATGGTCTACCGCAATACCAGAAACACCTATTTGTGGTAATTCATCTGAAAGAGGTGACCAATTCACTCCTGAGTCAATAGATTTCCATATTCCACCTGCAGGAGTACCTATATATAAAGTAGTTGCAGTATTTGGATCTTCGTACACAAAATTAACTCTTCCTTGTCCTGAAGACCATGAGCCTGTATTTGTATGAGTAAAAGGACCTACTGGCTGCCAGTTACTTGGCGGTAACGACATTACACTTCTAGATTGTTTTGAAAGTTGTTTTTGATTCCAAGCATCCCACATTTCTTGTGGATTAATTAAATTCCCTTGGTCATTTACTTTATTTCTCCAATGATATTCCCAACGCATAAAAGGCTTATATCCAGAACCTTTCACATCTTTATCATGAGAAAGCCAGTATTGATCAAATGAACTTTTTAATTCATCAATTGATAATTCATTTTGTCGTGAGTTTTGAGAATTTACATTCCATGGGGCAGATTCGTTAAATTGCGAATATCCTAAAAAGGAAATAAGCAATGTTAACAATGAGTAAATTTTTTTCATTTTTAGTAGTTTTATGTAGGTAATTTCACAAAAATAAAAAGTTATTTATAAATCCAATACTTCTCAACAATATAAATATCAAATATTTACATAAAAAAACATAATTTATTTATTTTTGTAAAAAAATAACATGTTTCTTAAAAAATATAAAATTTTCATAATTACAATTACGACTATATCGTTAATAATTTTTATCGCTATATACTCTTTGTTAACACCTAAAAAATCTCTTAAAATATTTACACCAAGAGATGTAAATACAGAGTTAGTAGACACTACAATTCAACATATTGGGTACAATCATACTATAGCTGATTTTGAATTCACCAATCAAAATAACAAAGTAATTACCGAAAAAGATTATGAAGGCAAAATTTATGTTGCAGATTTCTTTTTTACAACTTGCCCAACAATTTGCCCTAAGATGACAGACAATATGGTTTGGCTTCAAGAACAAATTAAAGACAATCCAAAAGTAATGTTACTCTCGCATTCAGTAACACCCGATATTGACAATGTAGATGTTTTAAAAAAATATGCAATTGAAAAAGGGGTTGATGATTCAAAATGGAATTTAGTTACAGGAAACAAAAAAGATATTTATTACATAGCTAGAAAATCTTATTTAGCAGTAAAAACAAATAGTTCAGAAGAATTATACGATATGGTTCATACCGAGAACTTTATTTTAGTTGATCAAAAAAGAAGAATTAGAGGTTTTTATGACGGGACCAATTTAGAAGAAGTTAAAAAACTTTTAGAAGACATTAACTACCTTTCTCAAGACTAAAATT
>CAZLGK010000006.1:0-48370 GCA_964559365.1 uncultured Flavobacterium sp. | reverse complement strand
AGGTCAAGTAATTTTAGCTGGAGAAGTAAAATCAGACACTTATTTAGATGTACAACAAATTGCTCGTGATGTAATTAAAAAAATTGGCTACACTAAAAGTGAATATATGTTTGAAGCTAATTCATGTGGTATTTTATCTGCAATTCATGAACAATCTGCAGACATCAATCAAGGAGTTGATAAAGAAAATAAAGAAGAACAAGGAGCTGGTGACCAGGGAATGATGTTTGGTTACGCCACTAATGAAACCGAAAACTTTATGCCTTTAGCTTTAGACTTATCTCATGCCCTACTAATTGAATTAGCTAATTTAAGAAGAGAGAACCAAGAGATTACCTATTTACGTCCTGATGCAAAGTCGCAAGTTACATTAGAGTATTCAGATGATAACAAACCCGTAAGAATTGACGCAATTGTAATTTCTACTCAACATGACGATTTTATTAAACCAAAATCAAACAGCAAGGAAGATAAAGTTGCTGCTGAAAATGAAATGTTAGTTAAAATTAAAAGCGATTTAATTTCAATATTAATACCAAGAATAAAAGCGCAATATCCTCAATATGCCCATTTATTCAACGACGAAATCACATATCATATTAACCCAACTGGAGTTTTTGTGATTGGCGGACCTCATGGAGATACTGGATTAACAGGAAGAAAAATTATTGTGGATACTTATGGAGGTAAAGGAGCTCATGGAGGTGGTGCTTTTTCTGGAAAAGATCCAAGTAAAGTTGATCGTTCTGCAGCCTATGCAACTCGCCACATTGCTAAAAACTTAGTAGCTGCAGGATTATGCGAAGAGGTTCTGGTACAAGTTTCTTATGCTATTGGTGTAGCTCAACCAACATCAATAAACGTAAACACCTATGGAACCTCAACTTTAAATATGACAGATGGTGAAATAAGCAAAGTGGTTGAAGAAATTTTTGACATGCGACCTTATTTTATTGAACAAAGACTAAAATTAAGAAACCCTATTTATAGCGAAACAGCTGCTTATGGCCATATGGGAAGAACACCTGAAACCGTAATTAAAACATTTAAACTACCAAATGGTGAACCAAAAACAGTTAATGTTGAATTATTTACGTGGGAAAAATTAGACTATGTAGAAAAGGTTAGGTCTGCATTTGGACTATAACTCATAAATTACATTATAAAAAAAACCACGCTTAAGCGTGGTTTTTTTATAATGTAAAGTTAAGTTGGTATTCACTATAAATTAT
Source organism: uncultured Flavobacterium sp. (assembly GCA_964559365.1). Taxonomy (GTDB): domain Bacteria; phylum Bacteroidota; class Bacteroidia; order Flavobacteriales; family Flavobacteriaceae; genus Flavobacterium. The sequence goes on along the minus strand of CAZLGK010000006.1, from coordinate 47,138 downwards.
ATTTCAAACTTAAAGTTACAAATCGCGGCTGAACCACATAACTTGAGAACGTACTTGAACCTCCTAATTGACTGAAACTATTATCATTTAAAGCCCTTGTATCTAATAAATTTGTTGCAGCAATTTTATATTCCCATTTACTATCTTTCTTCTGATAAATTAAAGACGCATTTAAGAAATCATATTCTGTTTCAATTGTTTTTGACTTATTTCTGTTGTGAAAGAAATTATACTCTGAAGTGAATGAAAAAGAGTTTAGGAAAAAATATTCTAATGTTATCGCTGGGCTATCTGTATAAAAAACATCATTAAAGTTATCATTAATCGTCAAACCATAAGACAGACCAAAATTTGGTAGGGTTTTAAAGTTGGTAGAAAAACGAACATTATAATTTTGAGTAAATGATTCCGTTGTTTGAACTTCAGTTGGATTATTCGTTGGGTCTGCATCTAAATCTGGATAAACTCGAATATTATTAAAACGACTCCAATTAATATTTACTCCTGCTGAAGCTTTATAATATTTAGCAAACGAACGCCCATAATTAAAGTTTCCGCTTAATGTTTCATCTGCAAAATTTGAATTAATATTAACTGCAGATGAAACCTGATTAACCCCTGTAAACAAAGTTCTGTTTTTAATTGCATCAACTTGTTTTGTATAAGCTATATTCGCAAATATATTTTCAAAATTAAACATATTATATTTAAAATACCTCAAACTATGAACATGAGACAAAGAATTTTCTAAGTTTCTATTTCCACTAAACAAACTATTATAATTTGAAAAAACAAAACCTTCTGCCAATCTATTTATATCGGTAAAAGCGTTACTCATTCTATAGCTATAAGTTAAAGTTTCAGACTTTTTAATTTGAAACAACGCATAAACATCTGGCAAGAAGCGATTAAAACTATTCTTGTTTATTGTATTTAATTGAGAATCTTTTGTATTAAACTGATGAATACTAAAACCTGGATTAAACGTAAATTTCCCTGTAATAAATTTATAATGAACTCCTAAAAATAAATCATTAAATATATAATCAACATTATTGTTATTTTCAGGACTACTTAATTCATTTACATTACCACTATCTAGAACTTGAAAAATATTAGAGTCAAAATTTTGATACGAATATGTATTTCCTAAAGTTAAATTAATATTACTCTTTGGAGTAATCATATAATAATAATCAAACTTAACATCTGTTTTATTCGTTTTTACAAAACGATTTTGGTTTACATCGTTTCGTATTTGCCCATTATCATAACCACTCAAAACAAAAGGCTGTGTTGCTAGATTAGCATTATAAAAAGGATCTTCATCTTGATACAAATGTTGCATTTCAAAAGCAAAAACGTTTTTAGAATTTAAAGTATAATAATAATTTAAATTTTGATTAATCGAAAAAGGGTTTTGATTTTTATTTGTATAAATATCAGACAATAAAGAAGAAAATAAACCTTGACTTTCAGTTTGATCTGACAATTTAATTAATGCATCATAATCTAAATGTAACTTATCAGAAGGCACATAACTTGAACTTAACTTCAATAATGTTTGTTGACTTCTCTGTAAAGTATTTTCATTTCTAGTTTCAGTAACATTCTGAGTTGAACCGTCAGGCAAATTGTCAGTTCTTTCTGTAACTGAACTTGTTTGAATGTTAGTTTTATTATTTAAAAATATTCCAAAACCACTAATAGTCCATGATTTTGTTGGATTATAACTAAAATTAGCAGCACCAAATTTTGTGTCGATATTTGCAGCTTGATTATTTCTTAATCCTAAAATACCTAAATCATTTGAGGTGACGTTGAATGAAGAACCTCCTTTACTCATCATATTCCTGAACCCTCCAGTAAATTTAAAATAATCTCTAGCAGTCAAAGGTAATTCGCCAATATTATTAATATTTCCAATTACATTAATACTATATTTTGGACTATAATAAAACAATTTTGGATTAACTAAATAACCATCCGCCTTATCATCCCTAAGTCCTCCACCAGCAGTAATATCACCAAACCAAAAGTTCTTTTTACCTTCTTTAAGTTTTATATTTAAGGCAATACTTTCCTCATTATTTTCAAGTCCCTTTAAATTTGAAACTTCATTATAATTTCTTAATACTTGAATTTTATCTAAAGCATTAGCCGGGATATTTTTTGTTGCAATTTTAGTATCACCATCAAAAAAATCTTTCCCTTCAACCATTACTTTTTGGACCTTTTTTCCTTCAATTTCAATTTCACCGTCAGCATTTACTTCAACACCTGGTAGTTTTTTTAAAACATCCTCTAATTTACGTTCTGTTCCATTTGTAAAAGAGTCAGAATTATAGATAATTGTATCGCCAGAAATTTTTACAGGCATTTCATAAACAACTTCAACGTCATTTAATTGAAGACCTTGCCTCATAACGATATTATAGTCCATACTTGTTGTAGTTGTATTTAACACAGCATTAAAAGACTCATAACCAATATAACTTGCTTTAATATCATATGAAGCATTTGCATTAAGATTTAGAAAATACCTTCCTTTTTCGTTTGTTATCGCATATGCATCCATTGCTTTAGTTTCTTTATTAACAGCCATAACGTTAGCCATCTCTAAGCCTAAACCTGTACTATCTTTCACAAAACCTTCAACGCGAATATTTTGTGAAATGGCGCTCATAGAAAGCGCCATCGTTAAAATATATAATATTTTTCTCATTTATTTAACTCTCAAACAATATTAATGAAATCTTCCACCTCTTCCTCTTCCTCCATACATCTCTCTCATCTCTTCCATTTTCTTTTTTACGATTTCGTCATATTCTTTCTGAGTAACTTTTTTACCTTTTGTTGGCGCTTTAATTTCAACTTTTTCTTTTGTATTCATTACAATTTTAGAACAAAGGATACTTGTTTTTCCATCATTTACTTCTAAAATTAAACCAGGTAATCCCCAGTAATTTTCAGGACCTTGATTAACAGGAATTTCTGGTGAATACCAAGCCGTAATAATTACTTCTTTTGGCATTTCCCATTGATCCATTAAATTAGTTTTTGAACTAGTAGAGTCTTTTTTTACCTCAGCATTAGAACTAGTTTCTTCATTTCTATCTGCTTCCTTTCCTTTAAAACGAAAATTTCTAAAATCAGAATCACTTACCGGACGAACAGCTGTTGCTTTAAAACAATTATACTGCCCTATCATTTTTGACTCACCTTCTAGCTTCCATGATAATTTTGGCAAAGAATCATTAATTAAAAATTCTTTTCCAAAAAACTCCTTATCAATAATAACTGTTTCCTCTTTAATATTTTTATAATGAGTTCCTCCACCTCCCATCATTGAAGACATCATTCTTCCTCCACCCTGTTGCCCTGGAGCCTCTAACTTTTCTTCTTCTTTATAAATTGAAGCCGATTTATCGAAATTTAAAATAAATGTTTTTTCAAACATTTTTTTCATTCTTTCTTCAATATTTTTTTGCATCTCTGGTGTAATATCTCTATTTCCTCCCATTCCTTTCATAAAATCAGCGGTACTTGTTTTTGACTCATAAACTGCCATTCCTTGAAAATCTTGCGCTTCTATAAAACTAAAAAACATCAGTAATGATGCAATAAATACTTTTTTCATTTTTACTAATTTGGTTAATTATACTAATTAAGACTATTAACTTCTATTTTTGTTACAACTTTTAACATATAAATATTACATTTAGACATTATTAAATGAAAAATTTAATAACTCATAAGAAATGAAAACTCTATTATCAACTCTATTAATTATTTTTACCTTTTGTTTGTCTGCACAAACAAATTACAAATGCATAAAATTAGACTCATTAAAGATTGTTAATGCAGAACATTTTATTGGAAAAGATAATTTTCAAAATTATTACTATAGCTCAAACAATGAACTTTTTAAACAAAACCAAAACCAAACATTCAATTATAAAAATTTAGCCCTTGGAAAAATAGACGACATAAGTATTGAAAACCCATTACAGATAATATTACTATATAAAAGTTTTAATATTGTTATTTTACTTGACAATCAACTAAACGAGGTTCAAAAAATAGATTTTAATTCAATTAACCAAAATTTGATTATAACATCAATAGGCTTTGGTGGTCAAAATAAGCTTTGGTTTTTTGATAGTGTATCACAAAAAATTGGTGTCTATGATTTAATTACTTCATCAATAACGTTTTTATCAACTCCATTTGATGGAATCATTTCTAAAAAAATGAGTAGTTATAATTATTTTTACTTTACAAATAAACAGAATGAATATCAATTTATTTCAATTTTTGGAAAAATAGAAAATTTAGGATTTTATCCAGAGAATGACGACTCTTGTTTTTTAAACGGCCATCAAATTATTTATGCAAAAAAGAATTTATTTTTTATTTATGACTTTAATCACAAAACAATTTCAAAATTAGATATTAGTGAAAATTCATTTCAAAATTTTTTCTTTAAAGATGGAATTTTATCTATTTTTACCCAGAATAAAATTATTAACTACCAAATAAATTTTTAATGCATATTGCAATAGCAGGAAATATTGGTGCTGGAAAAACGACATTAACCAAGTTACTAGCGAAACATTTTAAATGGGATGCTCACTTTGAAGATGTTGTTGACAACCCTTACTTAGATGACTTTTATCACCAAATGGAAAGATGGAGTTTTAACCTTCAAATATATTTCTTAAACAGTCGTTTCAGACAAGTGCGAGAAATTAAGGAAACCGGTAAAACTACCATTCAAGACAGAACCATTTATGAAGATGCATACATTTTTGCACCAAATTTACATGCAATGGGCTTAATGACAAACAGAGATTACAATAATTACAAATCTTTATTTGATTTAATGGAAGACTTAGTAGGGTCACCGGATTTATTAATTTATTTGAGGAGCTCTATCCCTAATTTAGTAGACCAAATACATAAAAGAGGTAGAGATTACGAAAACACCATTTCAATAGAATATTTAAGCAGACTAAATGAACGTTACGAAGCTTGGGTTCAAACTTACGACAAAGGGAAACTTTTAATAATAGATGTTGATAATATTAATTTTGTTGACAACCCTGAAGATTTAGGAAATATCATTAACAGAATTGACGCCGAAATAAACGGTTTATTCTAAAACATAAATTTATCCATTTTTTTAATGCCACTTTTGTGGCATTTGTTATTTTAGCAGTAACCAAAAAAATAAATTATGCCTTTAGTAACCCCATTATCACCAGAACACGATGCAGAAACAAGAGAATTAGCTGCATTTTTTAATGAAACGTTAGGGTTTTGCCCAAATTCCGTTCTAACAATGCAACATCGCCCATTAATCTCTAAAGCATTTATAAACTTAAACAAAGCCGTAATGGATAATCAAGGAAGAGTTACATCTTCATTAAAAAGAATGATTGCTTGGGTGAGTAGTAATGCTACCGGATGTAGATATTGTCAGGCACATGCTATTAGAGCTGCAGAACGCTATGGAGCTGATAAAGAAAAACTAGATAACATATGGGAATACAAAACACATTCCGCATTTACTGATGCAGAAAGAGCAGCATTAGACTTTTCTCTAGCTTCATCAGTAATTCCTAATCAAGTTAATGAAGAAATTAAAAATGAATTATACAAACATTGGAATGAAGGTGAAATTGTTGAAATGCTAGGTGTAATTTCATTATTTGGCTATTTAAATCGATGGAATGACTCTATGGGAACAACCCTCGAAGAAGATGCTATCAAAAGCGGAAACCAATACTTAGGGAAAACCGGATGGGAAGTTGGAAAACACAAATAAAACAAAAAAGCCTTGGATGTACTTCAAGGCTTTTTTTATTAATCTATTTTATCTAGCTTCTTCTCAGATTTTTTTAAATCGTCTTCTAAATCTTTAAGTTTTTCTTGTTTCTTTTTTAATTTATCAAGCCATTTAATCTCATCTTCTGGTTTAAGCTTCCCTTTTCTTTTTAACTTTTCAAACTTATTAGTTTCATTGACTATGTCTTTTCTCTGTTCAGTAATTTTCTTTTTATCCTTTGCAACATTAGCTCTAGCCTTATCTAATTTCTTACGCTCTTTTTCCACCTTTTTTAATTCCTTTTCAGCTTTTTCTTGCTCTTTTTCAGCTTTTTCTTGAGCTTTTTTCGCTTTAGCTAATTCTTTCTCTCTCTCTTGTTCAGCTTTCTTAGCCGCTTTTTCTTTTTCTAAATTTGCTCTCTCAATTTCAGCATTTTCAATTTTTTCATTAGCCAACTTTACTGAAATACTATCTGAAACCGGTTCTTGCGAAAAAGAAAGTTGAAACCCAAAAAAGAAAAGAATGAATAAATATTTAATTTTCATTATTAGTCATTTAAAATTATATTTACAAAGTTAACCAAAACTTCAACTAAAATGACTAATTCAAGGTTCTTTCTTTCTCTTCTATTCATCATTTTTTTCGTTGGCTGTAAACAAATAGACATTGAGAAACTAGACACATCAGAAAGCAGTTTTAAAAACCCTGAAACTTTTAATTTTTTACCTACCTCTACATCTGGAAAAATATACACTCATGACGCCTATAGCTTTTCTTATGTTGAGGAACATGAACAATCTGAATGGGTTGCTTATGAACTTAACGATAGTGACTTTTCAAATAGAAATGATTTCGATAGACCTTACTTCAATCAAGACCCATTAGTAGATTCAAAATCAGCAGACTGGAGAAACTACAAAAACTCAGGATACAACAAAGGGCATCTTTGTCCGGCAGGAGATAGAAAAAAATCATATGATTTATATAAAGAAACTTTTTTCACTTCAAACGCATCTCCACAACTATATGAATTTAATGCAGGAATATGGAACAGACTTGAACAAAAAACAAGATACTGGGCTTCAAAAAACAATGGCTTATATGTAGTTACCGGAGGTGTTTTAACAGAACAACTTAAATCAATAGGAAGAGAAGATGTTTCTGTTCCTGAGTATTTTTATAAAATACTTTTAACAAAAGACCTAAAAAAAATGATAGGTTTCTTAGTCCCTCACAAAGAATCCAAAAGTGCATTATACGAATATACTGTTTCTGTGGATGAGATTGAAAAAGTAACAGGAATTGATTTTTTTCCAAGGCTTGAAGACTCTTTGGAAAACGAACTAGAAAAATATGCTAATTACAAAAAATGGAGTTTTTAACTACTAACTACCACTCATTTACTTTATTTGCATCAAGTTTAATAAAAATAAATAACATTATTGTAAAGGCCCATAAACTAGACCCTCCATACGAGAAAAAAGGCAATGGAACTCCTATTGTAGGAAACATCTTAACCAACATCGCTATATTTACAAAAAAATGAGCAAATAAATAAGTAGCTACACAATAACCATAAACCCTACTAAATTTTGTCTTTTGATTTTCAGACAAATACAAAATACGCAAGAATAGTGAAGCAAATAAAAGTAAAACAACCACACTTCCTACAAAACCCCATTCCTCTCCAACTGTTGTAAAAATATAATCGGTATGCTGTTCGGGCACAAAACCTCCTTTTGTTTGTGTTCCTTCCAAATATCCTTTACCTAACAAGCCTCCAGAGCCAATTGCAATCATAGATTGATTTAAATTATACCCCTCATTTTTCAAATCAACATTGTCACCTATTAAAACATCTATTCTATCTTTTTGATGTGGCTCTAAAACTTCATTATACATATAATTTACAGAATATGAAAAAGCACTAATTAGAGTAAAGATTAGAATATAAATTATTGGGTTTCTAGATATTTTTCGATTAGAAATATAATGTAAAAGCATAACAACAGAAACAACACCTATTATATAAACTGGATTAATTAATAAGGCAGAGAAAAATAAAAGTATTGCAATAACACCCGAAAACAAATACCAAGACGGCAACCCTTCTCTATTTAAAACAAAAATTAGAGACAAGAAGATCATTGCGCTACCCGCATCTGGCTGCATTAAAATTAAAAGTACAGGCAAACCAATTATTGCAAAGCTTATGATTTGATCTTTTATTTTTGACAAATCAATTTGAGAATAACTTAAATATTTTGCTAATAATAAAGCCGTCCCTGTTTTAACAAATTCAGATGGCTGAAAACCAAAACCTGCAAATTGATACCAATTGGTTTGTCCTTTAATTGTCTTTCCAAAAACAAATAACCCTAGCAATAAAATAATTCCTAATCCATAAAAAACAAAACAAAATTTTTCAAAAATTTTAGCATCTACAAACAATAAAGCCAATATTAATGGAATACTTAAACCGATAAAAAGCATCTGTCTTCCATAAATTTGTTCAATGTCAAATAAAGAAGTTTCCTCAACTGGTAAAGAAGCAGAATAAATAGTCATCCAACCTCCAATTACTAACATTATATAAAGTAAGATTGTTAACCAGTCAATGTTGTTTCCAATGCTTTGATTTCTCATCTAATTTTCTTCTTCTTTTTTTGCTTCAAGTTTTTTAATATCATCATTCTTTATAGAGTCTTTAGGCTTAGAGTATATTACTTTTCTTTGATAAATTATATTTTCAAGCTTACGATATTCATCTTCAATACTTCCATTTAGCATTTTATTTTCTAAATCAGTTCTTGTTATCTCTCCATTAACATACTTTTCAATCATTAAAGTAGCTATTGGACCTGCCCACCTACTTCCCCAATAGCCATTTTCAATAAACACTGCAATAGCAATAGTTGGGTTTTCAGCAGGAGCAAAAGCAACAAAAATAGAGTGATCTTGCAATTTATAAGTCTTGCCCGCTACTCTAATTTTATTTTCAGCAGTTCCTGTTTTTCCACAAATTCTTAACCCTTCCACTTTTAAACCAGAAGCAGTACCATAATTATAAACATCCTCTAGGCCTTTGATTACCGAATCAAAATATTTTTCATCAATTGTAGTTTGATGCCTTGTCGTAAACTTTTTATCTAAAGATTTATCTTTAATTGTTTTAACAATATGAGGCGTATAATAATAACCTTTATTTGCTACTGCTGCCATCATATTTGCTAATTGAATTGGAGTTGTTAAAACTTCCCCTTGCCCTATTGAATTAGAAATAATATAAGAACTTCTAATAACAGCTCCATTATAAACCCTTTCATACAACTTAGACTCAGGCACTAATCCTTTTCGTCCTGTAGGCATATCAGTTCCTAAAAACTGTCCTAAACCAAAACTCTTTACATGATTTGCCCAATTATCTACACTATAATAAGAGTCTTTATATTTTTCAATTGTTCTTTTATAAACATTTCCAAAGTAACTATTACATGATTTATAGATACCATTATTTAACTGTAGACTATGCAAACCGCAATGACAACCCATAAATCGCCCAAAATTAAAACCATGATTACAATAGAAAGTCGTGGTCTCGTCGATTACTTCTTCTTGTAAACCAATTAAGCCTGTAATAATTTTAAATGGCGACCCTGGTGGATATTCTGCTTGAAGCCCCCTATCATATAAAGGTTTCGCTATTGAATCGTAATACAAATCAGTATAATTTTTAGACCTTTGTCTTCCAACTAATAATGCGGGATCATATGTAGGTGCAGAAACTAAAGCTAGAATTTCTCCCGTTTTAGGTTCTATTGCAACTATACCTCCTCTTTTATTAATCATTAACTCAGTACCATATTTTTGCAATTCAGCATCAATAGTCAATGTTAAATCACTTCCTTGCTTTGCAACGGTATCATATTGACCTTCTTTATATGGACCAATTATTTTATTATGTTTGTCTCGCAAGAGATATTTAACTCCTTTTACACCTCTAAGTATTTCTTCATACTCTTGCTCAACACCCTGTCTTCCTATTAAATCGCCACTATTGTAATAAGGTTGTTTTTTTATAATTCCTTCATTAACCTGAGTAATAAAACCAAAAATATTAGCACCGTAATCGACTTGATAATCTCTTAGCGCACGTTTTTGAGCATAGAAACCTTCAAATTTTCTTTCTTTTTCTTGGAACGCGGCATATTCCTTTTTGTTTAATTGTGCTAAAAAAACAGATGGTAATCTTGGACTATATACAATTGCTTTTTTAATCTTTTTTATAAAATCTTGCTTTGAAATATTTAACAAGTAGCAAAACTCTATAGTATCTATTTCTTTTAATTCTCTTGGAACTACCATAATATCATATGAAGGCTGGTTAGCAACTAAAAGCTTTCCATTTCTATCATAGATATAACCTCTTTCAGGAAATTCAAATATTTTTTTTATGGCATTATTTTCAGATTTAAGCTTTAAGGTATCATCAATTACTTGTAAATAAAACATACGAGCAATTAATATTATTGTAGCAACAATAATAACCGAGGGAAATACAGCTTTTCTCATCGTTTAGAAGGTTTTATTAAATAAATTATTAATAAACAAAAAAGCAATGTAAACAATGTTGTTGTTATGGTTCTAAAAAAAATATCAACTATTAAACTTAAACGATAATATTCTAATGAAAAAAGAATAAAATGATGTATTAAAATAGCTAAAAATAAAAATGTTATTCTTTCAGAGGACAACTTATCTGCAATTTTTACTGTTTGGTATTCATAACTTAAACCGAATGAAAATTTAAACAAACTTGGCCTTATATAAGCTAAAAAAAGAGATGCTGTAGCATGAACTCCACCAGAATTCAAAAAAACGTCTAGTGATAAGCCTATTAAAAAACTACTTATCAATAAAACCGATTTATTACCATTTACAGGAAATAAAAGAATAAACAACAAATAAGGAAAAGGATTTATATAGCCAAATAAATTAATGTTATTAAATATTAAAATTTGAATAGCAAGTAAAATTATAAATCGAAATATGTTTAATAAATTATTATTCACTTATTTTTTAATAGTTTCTTGTTCTAGAATTTGTTTTTCTTTCTTTTTTTTATTTTCAATAATGTAAACGTACCCTAATGATGTCATGTCATTAAACAATCTTACATTAATTGTATAGTAGTTTGTTTTAGTATCCATGAAAACTTTATCAATTTTTCCAATAGGGATATTTTCTGGAAAAATTTCAGAATCAGCCCCAGTAACAATTGAATCTCCTTTTTTTAATGATGCAAGTCTTGGAACATCAATCAATTGAACATATCCAACATTTTTTCCATCCCAAACTAGAGAACCAAAATGACTTGAGTTTTTAATTTTTGCATTAATTCTAGATTTAGTATTTAAAACACTTAAAACTGTTGAGTAATTTGCAGATGTTTTTTCAACAATACCAATAACTCCTTTTTCATTAATTACACCCATATCTGTTTTAATACTATCAGAGCTGCCTGTATTTATGGTCAAATAATTTTCTCTCGTGTTAAAAACATTTTTTACAACCTTAGACATTCTAACATTATAATCTAACAATTGTTCTGGTTTAATAATTTTATTTTGTAAAATAGTATCTTTTTTATTGAATAAAACCTCTTTTAAAAGTGCATTTTCTTCAGCTAACCTTAAATTCTTTTCTCTTAAGCTTAAATATTCATTTAAATTATTTATCCTTTGATAAACGCCTCCAGAAAAACTATTTGCCGTATTAATATACTCACTTCTATGATAAGAATGCGACTTAATAGTTAATGTTAATGAAACACCCAAAAGCAGCAAAAACAGCAATCTATAGCTGTTTTTAAATATAAAGTTTATTATTTGCTGCATTTATTTTTCTTATTTTATAAGGATACTTTTGTATTTATTAATGTTTTTAAGAGCTATTCCAGTCCCTCTTACAACTGCTCTTAAAGGGTCTTCTGCAATATAGACTGGAAGATCCGTTTTTAAGGATATTCGTTTATCTAATCCTCTAAGCATTGAACCTCCACCTGCAAGATATATACCTGTATTATAAATATCAGCAGCTAATTCGGGAGGGGTTTGTGATAACGTTTCCATTACTGCATCCTCAATTCTTTGAATAGATTTATCCAATGCTTTCGCAATTTCTCTATAAGAAACATCAACTTGTTTAGGTTTACCTGTTAATAAATCTCTACCTTGAACAGACATCTCCTCAGGAGCATTGTCTAAATCTTCAGTAGCAGCCCCTATTTGAATTTTAATTTTTTCTGCAGAAGTTTCCCCAACAAACAAATTATGTTGAGTTCTCATATAATAAATAATATCGTTTGTAAAAACGTCACCTGCAATTTTGACAGATTTATCACAAACAATACCGCCAAGGGCAATCACGGCAATTTCAGTAGTACCACCACCTATATCTACAATCATATTTCCTTTTGGCTGCATAATATCCACGCCAATTCCAATAGCAGCAGCCATTGGCTCGTGTATTAAGTATACTTCTTTACCATTTACACGCTCACAAGACTCTTTTACAGCACGCATTTCTACTTCTGTAATTCCAGAAGGAATACAAACAACCATTCTAAGTGCTGGAGTAAAAAGTCTTTTCTTTAAAGCAGGAATACTTTTAATGAAAAGATTAATCATTTTTTCAGAAGCATCAAAATCTGCAATAACACCATCTTTTAATGGCCTAATGGTTTTTATGTTTTCATGTGTTTTACCTTGCATCATGTTGGCTTCTTTTCCAACAGCGATTATTTTCCCAGTAATTCTATCACGAGCTACAATTGACGGACTGTCAATAACAACTTTGTCATTGTGAATTATTAAGGTATTTGCGGTACCAAGGTCAATTGCGATGTCCTCAGTCATGAAATCAAAAAATCCCATAAGCTTTTTTCGGGTGTTAAATATTTAAAATAGCGACTATGTTACAAATGTAATAAAATTAATGTTTAAAATGACGTGTTCCAGTAAATACCATTGATAAGTTATTTTCGTCGCAATAATTTATACTTAATTCGTCTTTAATTGAACCCCCTGGCTGGATAACTGCAGTTACTCCGGCTTTATTTGCAATCTCTACACAATCTGGGAAAGGAAAGAAAGCATCACTTGCCATAACACTTCCTGTTAAGTCAAATTCAAATGACGTAGCTTTTTCTATTGCTTGTCTCAACGCATCTACTCTTGAAGTTTGACCGGTTCCCGAAGCGCAAAGCTGTTTGTTTTTCGCCAAAACAATTGTATTTGACTTAGTATGTTTACAAATTTTAGAAGCAAACAATAAATCTTCAATTTCGTCACTTGAAGGAGCTGCTTTGGTTACTGTTTTTAAATTAGAAATCGTATCCGTGATATTATTTTTATCTTGAATTAACAATCCGTTTAAACATGTTCTAACTTGTCTAGATGGCAACGCTAAATCATTTTGAACTAGTAAAATTCTGTTTTTCTTTTCTTCTAACAATTGAACTGCATCATCATCAAAAGAAGGAGCAATTACAACCTCACAAAAAAGATTATGAATTTCTTCAGCAGTAGCTAAATCGATGTTGCCGTTTGCAATTAAAACACCTCCAAATGCTGAAGTTGGATCTCCAGCTAAAGCATCTAAATAAGCCTCTTTCATTGTGTTTCTAGAAGCGATTCCACAAGCATTATTGTGTTTTAAAATAGCAAACGTAGGTATATCATTCTTAAATTCTGACATTAAGTTTACAGCCGCATCAACATCTAATAAATTGTTATACGATAATTCTTTACCGTTTAATTTTTTGAACATTTTATCAAAATCTCCAAAGAAAAACCCTTTTTGATGAGGATTTTCACCATATCTTAACACTTGACCGTTAGCAATACTTTCTTTATAAAACGTATCATCAGTATTAAAATAATTAAATATAGCCGTATCATAATTTGAAGAAACATGAAAAGCTTTTGTTGCCAAGATTCTTCTTTGTTCTAAAGTTGTATTTCCGTTTTCTTGTGTATAAAAATCTAAAAATCTTGTATAATCTTCAACCGAAGCAACAATTACCGTGTCTTTAAAGTTTTTTGCCGCAGCTCTAATTAAAGAAATTCCACCAATATCTATTTTTTCAATGATATCAGCTTCTTCTGCTCCTGAGGCAACAGTTTTTTCAAATGGATATAAATCTACAATAACTAAATCTAATTGAGGAATATCAAATTCTTTCATTTGAGCAACATCGCTAGGATTATCTTGACGATTTAAAATTCCTCCAAAAACTTTAGGATGTAAAGTTTTTACTCTTCCTCCTAAAATTGACGGATATGAAGTAACATCTTCAACTGCAACAACAGGAATTCCTAATTCTTTAATAAATGATTCTGTTCCTCCAGTTGAATAAATTGTAACATTTTTTTCATGAAGCGCTTTAACTATAGGCTCTAAACCTGTTTTATCAAAGACTGAAATTAATGCTGATTGAATTGTTTTTGTAGTATTCATTTTTGTAGTGTTGTTTTGAGCTACAAAAGTAGTTATTGAAAACTTAACATTCAAAAGTTTAAGGATAAGTTTTTTACTTTTTTTAACATTAAAATTGTAACATATTATTGGTTCAATCTACTAATACTTATTCACATCAAATTATGGTTTTATATTTAAGATTACTAAAAGAAAGCTTAAGCTTTGCATTAAATGCTTTACGAAATAACAAACTAAGGACTCTTTTATCATTACTAGGGGTAACAATAGGAATATTTTCGATTATAGCAGTACTAGCCGCAGTAGATTCTATGGACAAAAAAATCAAGGAAGATTTAAGTGACATGGACTTGAACACTATTTATTTGATGCGATTTTCTTTCGGCCCTTCTGAAATTGAACGCTGGAAAAGAGAGCAATTTCCAGATGTAACATACGATGAATTTGAGCACTTAAAAAAATCGTTAAACGGAATTGACAAAATTTCATTTAATTTATTTACCCGAAATGAAAACATTAAATATGAATCAAAAACAGTTAATTCAATAAGAGTTAAACCTTCTACTAGCGATTTTTTTGATATCGAGCCTGTTAAAGTTGAGAAAGGAAGATTGTTTAATGAATCTGAATCAAATTCTGGAAACCCAGTAATTGTAATTGGAAGTGAAGTTGCTAATGGCCTTTTTGGCGAAACTGACCCCTTAGGGAAAAAAGTTCGACTTTATGGTCAAAAGCTAACCGTAATTGGAGTACTGAAGAAACAAGGGCAAGGAATGTTTGGAGACAGTAGTGATATTGCTGTTTTTTTTCCAGTTAATTTTCTAAGAAGAATGTATGGTGACAATAGTAAAATGCTTACACCAGCTATTTTAATAAAGCCAGAAAAAAATATTGATATTGAAGAATTTAAAGCAGAACTAGCCCAAAAATTAAGAAATTATAGAGGTGTAAAAACTGGCGAAATTAATAATTTTTTCATGAATGTCTTATCTGGCTTTACAGATTTTATTGACAACATTGTTGGTCAAATGAATATGATTGGCTGGATTATTAGTTTATTCTCATTACTTGTAGGAGGATTTGGTATCGCTAATATTATGTTTGTTTCTGTAAAAGAAAGAACTAATTTAATTGGTATACAAAAAGCACTTGGTGCCAAAAATAGATTTATTTTATTTCAATTTCTTTTTGAAGCAATAATACTTTCTGTAATTGGCGGACTTATTGGTATGTTACTTGTTTGGTTCTGTGCATTAGGATTAAGTGCAGCTCTAGATTTTGAATTTGTATTAAGCTTTCAAAATATGTTGTTAGGTACAGGTTTAGCAGCTTTTATTGGATTAATCTCAGGAATCATACCTGCTATTTCAGCTTCTAAATTAGACCCTGTTGAAGCAATTAGAACTGGTATATAAACATAAAAAGACCGTCAAATAATTTTGACGGTCTTTTATCACATAAGTAATTATAAAAAGATTTATCTAATTTCTTGATTCAAGATTAAATCTAAATACAAATTAACTTTATCTTTTAATTCTTTTCTATGTGTTATAAAGTCTAAGAATCCATGCTCTAACAAAAATTCTGAAGACTGAAAGCCTTCTGGTAAATCTTTTCCAGTTGTGTCTTTTACAATTCTTGGACCTGCAAAACCAATTAAAGCACCTGGCTCTCCAATATTAATATCTCCTAACATTGCATAAGAAGCTGTAGTACCTCCAGTGGTTGGATCAGTACAGAGTGAAATATAAGGGATTTTTTCCTCAGCTAATTGCGCTAATTTTGCAGAAGTTTTTGCCAATTGCATTAAAGAATATGCAGCTTCCATCATTCTAGCTCCACCTGACTTAGAAATCATAATAAATGGAATCTTATTTTGGATTGAATAATCTATTGCACGGGCTATTTTCTCTCCAACAACCGCCCCCATAGAACCCCCAATAAATGCAAAATCCATACATGCAACAACCAAGTCATTCCCTTTTGACTTTCCAACAGCTGTTCTTACCGCATCTTTTAAATTGGTTTTAGCCATTGCATCTTTTAAACGAGCATCATATTTTTTTGTATCTTCAAACTTTAAAGGATCTTTTGATGTCATTCCTGCATTTAATTCCTCAAATTCATTATTATCAAATAATATTTGAAAATACTCTGCACTTCCAATTCTCACATGAAAATCATCTTCTGGACTTACCCAAAGATTCCTAGCTAACTCATCAGTATCAATTACCTTTCCTGTTGGAGTTTTATACCACAATCCTTTAGGAACATCTTTTTTATCTTCGGTAGCCGTTTGAATACCTTTTTCTTTTCTTTTAAACCAACTCATGTTTATTTATTTTAGTACGTATTATGAGTACAACTCTTTTTAAACTATAATGTGTTTATATTATTTAAATCTTCGAATGCTTGTTCTAACCTTTTGTTAAATGTTAACTCTCCTTCACGAATCCATTTTCTTGGGTCATAGTGCTTTTTATTAGGCACATCTGCTCCATCAGGACTACCAATTTGAGTTTTTAGATAATCAATATTAGAAGTTACATAATCACGAACACCTTCTGTAAATGCAAATTGCAAATCAGTATCAATATTCATTTTTATCACCCCATATGAAATTGCCTCTCTAATTTCCTCAAGAGTAGAACCGCTTCCTCCATGAAATACAAAATCGATTGGATTTGAACTTGTATTATAATTTTTCTGGATAAACTCTTGAGAATTTTTTAAAATCTTAGGAGTTAATTTCACATTTCCAGGCTTATAAACACCATGAACATTTCCAAAAGCAGCTGCTATTGTAAATCTTGGACTTACTTTCATAAGTTCCTCATATGCATATGCTACCTCTTCTGGCTGAGTATATAATTTTGAACTATCTACATCTGAATTATCAACACCATCTTCTTCACCACCTGTAATTCCTAATTCAATTTCTAAAGTCATTCCCATTTTACTCATACGTTCTAAGTATTTCTTAGAAATTTCAATATTCTCTTCTATAGGTTCTTCAGATAAATCAATCATATGAGAACTATAAAGTGGCTTTCCTGTTTCTTCAAAATGCTTTTCTGAGGCGTCAAGCAAACCATCGATCCAAGGCAATAATTTTTTGGCACAATGATCAGTATGTAAAATTACCGTAGCACCATATGCTTCAGCCAATGTATGAATATGCTTTGCACCAGCTACAGCTCCTAAAATAGCCGATTTTTGATTTTCATTAGCCAGTCCTTTTCCTGCATTAAATGAAGCTCCGCCATTAGAAAACTGAATTATAACAGGCGCGTTTAATTTAGCTGCTGTTTCTAAAACACCATTAACAGTACTAGAACCCGTAACATTTACTGCGGGTAAGGCAAAGCCTTTTTCTTTAGCATATCTAAATATCTCTTGTACTTCATCTCCAGTTGCAACACCTGGTTTTATTGAATGGTTCATAGTTGTATAGTTTGTTTATTTTGACAAAAATAATAATTTAAAAAATTAGAATGGATAATTAATTCCGAAATTTAAAACAGTTCTACTAAAATTTAAATCTCTAAACCATCTTTCGGCTTGTTCTTTTGCTGGATTATAGGTTTTATAACCAAAGTCCAATCTAAAAACAAAATAATTAAAATCATATCTAAACCCAAATCCAGAACCAACAGCAATATCCTTTAATGATTTTAAACCGTTAAACGTATAATCTTCATCTTCTACGTTATCTGAAAAGTTCCATATATTACCTATATCTACAAAAAGAGCTCCATGTAAATTACCAAATAATTTTGCTCTATATTCGCTACTAAAAGCGATTTTAAAATTAGCTTCATTAAAATCATTTATAGCTCCACTTTTACCAGGCCCTAAAGTATAGGCTTGCCAACCTCTATTATCATTTGTACCACCTCCAAAATAACTTCGAGAAAATGGAATTGAATTAGCATTACCATATGGAATTGCTATTCCTGTAAAAGTTCGAGTTGCAAAAACCTTTTGTCTACCCAAGCTCCAATGTTTTATATATTCAAATTCTGTTTTAAAATATTGAGCATACTCAACTCCTAAAAGAGTTTCATTATTATTCTCACTTAATGGCTCGTTAACTTGTTTAGCAATTAAAGAAGCTAAATTACCAGCAGTTTCAATCTTACCTTTTATTGCGTAAAAATTATTATCTACTAATCCTTTTTTAGTTGTTTTACTGTAAGTAAAACTAGAAGATATTATTAAATTATTCTCTATTAATCTTTTTCTCCTCTCACCAATACTCCTAACAGACTGATAATCATCATCTGAAGAAACCAAAGATGTGTTTCCAGAAATTACATCATCTATAAATGAAATTGCTCCCGTAGAAGTTAAATTCCCTAAACCGTCTTCGTATGATGTGTCTGTATTATATATTTGTGCTAAATCATTTAATCGATCATAAGAAGATGTATATACATTAAAATAATTACCCACATTTAAGTTTTGGACATACTGAATATTTAACAAATCAAAACGAGCAGAAACATTTTCTTTAGGAAGCCAATTATAACCAATAACTCCATTAAAATTACTTTTATCTAACCCTATATTTCTTTGTCTTGTTAAACCTACACTCATTTGTGTATTAGGAAGCATTTCTTTCTTGATAATTTTTTTTGTATTTATAGGAAAAAATATTCTTGGAAAAGTTATTTTAGCGTCAGCTCCTATTTCTGAAATATTAAAAAACCTGTCATTTGGATTTGCAAAATCCTTAGAAGAACCTATTTGACCTCTTGTCGAAAGTTCTAATATTTCTGCTCCTTTAAAAAGATTTCTCCAAGTAACAGACATTCTTCCTGAAATACCAAAATTTATAATATTAGAATAAGTAAGATCTATAGAAGGAGACCAACTGTATTTTTTTCTTGGAATAAGATAAATATTAGCAATTAATCCGTTTTCTTGGTTTGGATCTTCAACATAATCAATATTTGGAAAATTAAAAGTTTTTAAATTACTTATTGACCGTGAAGTTAAATTCCTATCTAAATCACTATATAAATTACCTTTTTCAATAAAAACAGCATTTGTTAAAGCTTTTGGTTTGTAATTCAATTTTCCGTCACTGTAAATGTTGTAATTATTATATGAAACACTATCTCTAAACTTATCTGATATTTTTTTACTCGTATTTATAGTATAGATATTTACATTACTAATTGAATAAATTTTAAATGGTGTTTTTATTAATGAGTCTCCTTTTTTAACATCTCTATCTTCAATAATCAATTCAGCATTTATTTTATTTAAAGTGTCAAAAGTTATAATATCATATTTTACATGATTCACTTGAAAATTATATACTCCATTATTTCTAAACTCTTTAGTAATTCTATTTCTTTCCTCTTCAAAATCTAATCTTTTATATCTATTCCCTTTTTTTAATTTAGATTTATTTTCTGTTTGAGCAAACAATTGATCAAGCTCTGGAGTTTCAATAAATCGATAAATTGAATCCAAGTAAGTAGCTTCGCCAGTAGTGACTTTATAAGTAATTTTTCCCTTTTTATTAGCTACAGAATCGACACTAGCTTCTATTGTTGAACTAAAATACCCATGATTGGAATAATATTCTTTAAATCTTTCAATAGTTTTTTGTGTTTTTTTTGAGTCTATAACTACAGGTTTTTCACCCGTTTTTTTCAAAAAACTACTAAACCCTGAAACTAAAAAAGACTCCCCTAAACGCTCCACTTGTTTTGCAGAAAGTAATTTCGCCAAACGTTCTTTTCTTTTTGGTTTTTTATTCAACCAATTATTGTAAGAAGAATCAGGGTCTTTTTTTGCCAGATTATAAAGTGTCAGCCTTAAAGGAAATCCAAAAAATGTACTGTTAGGCTTTTGAAGTAAAATACCGTCAGTAATTTCGTTATTAAGTACTTCGTCATTAACTAAAATTGTATTCTTAGTTAATAGTTGATTTCCTTCAGGAACATTTTTCACTATAGAGCATGAAAATAATATGCTTCCTGTTAGAAATAATAATGCTATTTTTGGTAAATATTTTTTCAATTGATTAAAAAGTTAGTCAAAAATACAATTTTTATGGTTAGTAAAAACCAAATTAAGCTTATAACGAGTTTACAACAAAAAAAATATCGTAAACAACATAAATTATTTATTGCCGAAGGCGTAAAAGTAATTCAAGAATTAATTGATGCTAATTATATATTGAATGATTTATTTACTACTCAAGATGACTTTTCTAATTTAAAACATGACAAAACACATACCATATCGCATTCAGATTTAAAAAAAATTAGTGCTTTAACCTCACCAAACACTTGTTTAGCGACTTTTTCGATCCCTGAAAACAAGAAAAAAGAATTAAAGGGACTTATTTTAGCTCTTGACTCAATAAGGGACCCCGGTAACTTAGGAACAATAATTAGACTTTGTGATTGGTTTGGCATTGAAACTATTTTATGTTCTGAAGAAACGGTAGATGTATTTAATCCAAAAGTCATACAAGCAACTATGGGTTCAATTAGTAGAGTTTCAATAATTTATTGTGACTTAGGAAGTGTATTGAAAAATGTTAAAATCCCTATATATGGTACATTTATGGACGGTAAGTCTATTTACAATGAAAACTTGGCAAAAGAAGGAATTGTTGTTATGGGAAATGAAGCAAATGGAATTTCTTCAGAAATTGAAAAAATCGTGTCGGAAAGAATCTCTATTCCAAGATTTGGAAACTTACAACTTACCGAAAGTTTGAATGTAGCTACAGCAACAGCTATAATTTTAAATGAATTTAAACGACCTGTTTAATTTTAATGAAACATAAAATTAATAAAAATACCTCTAGTTTTCATTTCATGAATATTTCCAGTCCATTGACTATTAGGATCATTATCTCTTATTAACTCATCATTCATACTAAACACCCCTTTAATAGTTGGTGAAAACTTGAAATATTCAAAATACAAATCAATCCCAAAGCCAAGTTCATAAAAATTAGTCCATTTGTTCATCCTAAAAATATCATTTGAATTATCATCTGGCGAATCTGCATTACTACCTAAATTTAAAGCAGCAGCTAATCCTGCAGTTAAATAAGGCTTAATATTACCTGTTCTTTTAGATGAAAATTTAAGTATAAATGGAAAATATATATAAGTAGACTTAACTTCTCTTAATCTATCAACAGTATCAACAATATTAGGATATGTTAGGTTTCTTTGTGTAATAATCAATCCTGGCTCAAATCTAAAATCCATAAATTCAGTTAAACGCAAATTACCTACTAAACCCACATTAAACCCAATAGTGTTTTGAACCTCAATATCTTGCGCAACCGACAAATAGTCTGTTTTAAAGCCTAAATTATTAAAGCCTAAATAATAACCATAGTGCATTTTTTGTTTGTCAAAATTCTCCTTATTAACAATAGGATCTTTTCCAAACATTCCGCCTTGCGAATAAAGAGTTGAAGAAAATAAAAATAATAAAATATACTTTTTCATGTTATTTTTTAGAAGCATGATAAATAGTTGCCACCCCAAATGTTTGTGGTAAATGTTCTACATCTATAAACCCAACTTTTCTTAAAATATTGTTTAAAGCTTCTCCAAAAGGAAATATATTAGCAGAATCAGATAAATAAGTATAAGCAGCTTTATCTTTTGAAAATAATTTACCTACCAAAGGCAAAATAAATTTTGAATGAAAAGCATACCCTTGTTTATATGGAAATTTTGTGGGAACTGAAGTTTCAAGTATTACAAAAATTCCGTTTGGCTTTAAAACTCTTAAAATTTCAGCTAAGCCTTTTTCAAGAGTCTCAAAGTTTCTAACTCCAAAAGCAACAGTAATTGCATCAAAATAATTATCAGGATAAGGTATATTTTCACTATCACCTAAAACCATTTGAATTTTTGAATCTAATTTTCTTTCGGAAATTTTCTTTTTTCCAACCTCCAGCATACCTGCAGAGATATCTAAACCAATAATTTCTTCAGCTGAAGTGCTTGTCATTAAAATTGCTAAATCACCTGTTCCAGTTGCAATATCTAAAACTGTTTTGGGTTTTTTATCTGAAACTAATTTCAAAACTTTTTTACGCCATTTTACATCAATTCCAAAAGAAATTACTCTATTTAAATCGTCGTAATTTCCAGAAATAGTATCAAACATATGAGCTACTTGCTCTTTTTTACCTAAATCAGAATCTTTATAAGGTGTAACGTTTTTTGACATGTTATTTGTTTTGAAATGCAAAAATACAATTATTAATCAAATTGTTAAATGAATTAAGCTTTAACATAAGTTAAATAAGTGAAGTCATATTGATGCTTCTCATCTTTAGAATGAAATTCTTCGTTAATTAATTTCCATTTTTCAGTATCAATTTCTGGAAAAAAAGTATCTGCATCAATGGTAGTATGCACTCTTGTTAATTCAATTTTATCAGCATTGTCGATAGATTGCTTGTAAATTTGACCGCCGCCAATAATAAAGATTTCTTCATTTTCAGGACAAATTTCAACAGCTCTTTTCAAACTACTTACAACAATACAACCTTCAGGAACAACATAATCCTTTTGACGAGTAATAATAATATGCGTTCTATTTGGTAAAGGTTTAGGGAAACTTTCAAAAGTTTTTCTACCCATTATAATATAATGTCCGGTTGTTAATGCCTTAAAACGCTTAAAATCATTTGGCAAATGCCAAACCAAGTCATTATCTTTTCCAAGAGCATTGTTTTCTGAAGCTGCGGCAATTATTGTTAGCATTTTTATCTCAATTTAAAATTAATAGGAATTGAATACATTATATTAACTGGCTTACCATTTTTAACAGCTGGTGTAAATTTTGGTAATAGAGCAATTATTCTTCTTGCTTCTTTTTGCAACAACTTATGACCTCCATTTGTTTGAATATCAACAACCTTGCCTTCTTTATTAATAACAAAACTAACAATTACTTTTCCTTGGATATTATCTTCAGCAGCTTTATTTGGATATTTGAAATGCTTACGAAGATGTTCGCTCATCTTTTGATTAAAACAATTGCTTTTTTCTTTTTTACTTTCACCTAAACAATTAGTAGATGTTGGAGGAACATCAACAATTTCTAAAGTTAGTGTACCTGAATTTTCATCAATCAAGCTCGTTTCCTCTTGAGCAAAACAGGAAATAGAAAAAAAAGCAATTAACAAGAATATTATTTTTTTCATTTTATTTTTGCAATTTAAAATTAAGTGGTATGGCATATCTCACGTTAACAGGTTTACCTTTTTGAAACCCCGGTTTCATTTTTGGCAACAATGAAAATATTCTTCTCGCTTCTGTTTGTAAAATGGGGTCCGCTCCTCTTGTTTGAACATCCACAACATTTCCTTCTTTATCAATAACAAACTGAACTGAAACTCTTCCTTGAATGTTGCGTTTTTGTGCTTTACTTGGATATTTAAAATTTGTTTTAATATGCTCACTCATTTTATCATTAAAACAATCTATTCTTTCTTTTTTTACGACATCTTCGCAACCTGGAAAAACGGGAATCTCTTCAATTACTTCAAAAGCTAGCTTTTTACTATCTTCATTTTCTAATTCAGGAAACGGAACATCAGTTTGGCTAAATAGAAAAATAGGTAAAAGCAGCAAAATAATAAGTGTTATTTTTTTCATAATTAAATTTTAAACTGCTACAGCACCTTTAATATGTGGATGAGGATCGTAACCTTCTAAAGTAAAATCGTCAAAAGTAAATTTCAAAATATCTTTCACTTCTGGATTAATTTTCATCGTTGGAAGTGCTCTACATTCTCTTGTAAGTTGCAGTTCTAACTGTTCAATGTGATTATTATAAATATGAGCATCTCCAAAAGTGTGAATGAATTCACCGACTTGTAAATCACAAACTTGAGCAATCATCATTGTTAATAATGCATAAGATGCAATATTAAAAGGAACACCTAAGAAAATATCGGCACTTCTTTGGTACAATTGACAACTTAACTTGCCATCGGCAACATAAAATTGAAAAAAAGCATGGCAAGGAGGCAAAGCTGCTTTATTATTTCCTACATTTTCCGAGAAAGAAACAGAAGTATCTGGCAAAACACTTGGATTCCAAGCGGAAACAAGCATTCTTCTGCTGTTTGGATTAGATTTTAAAGTATCTATTAATTCTTTAATTTGGTCAATTTCTTCACTGTTCCAATTGCGCCATTGATGACCATAAACCGGACCTAAGTCGCCATTTTCATCAGCCCAAGCATCCCAAATTTTAACTCCGTTTTCTTGAAGATATTTAATATTGGTATCGCCATTTAAAAACCAAAGTAATTCATGAATAATAGATTTTAAATGAAGTTTTTTAGTTGTAACCATTGGAAAACCTTCACTTAGATCAAAACGCATTTGATAACCAAAAACACTTAGTGTTCCTGTTCCTGTTCTATCGCCTTTTTGATTTCCATTTTCTAAAACGTGCTTAACTAAATCGTGATATTGTTTCATTTTGTTTGTTTAGTGTTTATCCAATAATCATTCCGGCAATTGTAGCCGATAAAAGTGAAGCTAAACTTCCTCCAATTACAGCTTTCAAGCCAAATTCTGACAATGTTTTACGTTGGTTTGGAGCTAAAGAACCAATTCCACCAATTTGAATTCCAATAGATGCAAAGTTGGCAAATCCACATAACATATAAGTTGCCATGATTACTGATTTTTCGAAAGTAAAATGAATATCATTAGCTACATTTTTCAATTCAGCAAGTTGAATATATCCAACAAACTCTGAAGCGGCTAATTTAATTCCTAATAATTGTCCCATTAACATCATATCTTCTTTTGCAACACCAATTAACCACATTAATGGTGAAAAGATAATTCCTAAAATAGTTTCTAGTGAAAAAGCATTATAAGGTGTATATTCTGCAATTAGTCCATTTAACCCAGTAATCATTCCAACTTTACCTAAAGTAAAGTTAATCAATGCAATAAAAGCAATAAACACTAATAGCATTGCTGCTACATTTGCTGCCAATTTCAATCCTTCAGTAGTACCAGTTGCAATAGCATCTAATACGTTAGAACCTATTTTATCTTTTGTAACCTCAACTTCTGTATTGATTATTTCTGTTTGTGGATATAATATTTTTGAAATTACAATTGCTCCTGGAGCAGCCATAACTGAAGCTGCTAATAAATGTCGGGCAAACTCGGCTTCGAGCACTTTGTCTCCCCCTCCTAAAAACCCTATATAAGCAGCCAGAACTCCACCTGCTACAGTAGCCATTCCACCAATCATTACAAGTAGAATTTCACTTTTATTCATTTTTTCTAAATAAGCTTTTATCAACAAAGGGGCTTCCGTTTGTCCTAAAAAGATATTTCCTGCTACAGATAAACTTTCTGCTCCAGAAATTTTCAAAAGTTTTGTTAATCCTTTAGCCATGAATTTTACAACAATTTGAATTATTCCTAAATAGAATAATAACGATGTTAAAGCTGAAAAGAATATAATTGTAGGTAATACTTGAAAAAGAAAAATGAATCCAAAACTCTTAATGTCCATCATTCCACCAAGAAGAAATTCACTTCCAGCACGTGTAAACTCTAATACTTTGGTGAACATTTTTCCAACGATGTCAAAAAACATTTGAACAAAAGCAACTTTAAGTATTCCAAAAGCCAACACTAATTGTGCAAACAAACCAATTCCAACTGTTTTCCAATTAATTGCTTTTCTGTTTGCGCTGAATAAAAATGCCACTCCAAAAAGAGCTATCATTCCTAAAAAACCACGACCAATTCCTGTCGCAGTCATGCCTCCACTTGGAATTAAAACAGCCTCACTCTTTGGCTCTTTTACTTTATTTGAGGCAAAAAAAGAATATGCTTTTCCTTTAGTTTTTAGAGTTAAAGTTGAGTCGGTTTTAGCTTCAATAACAAAACGTTTTGTTGGTGAATCTGAATTATTCTCAAATAAAAATAAATATTTATCCTGAACTAAATAATCTCCTTTTTGAAATAAACTATCCGATGATAATTTTAATTGGTAACTACCTTCATTAAGTTCTAAATAATCGTTATCACCTAATTGCCATTTTTTTTCTATTTCTTGTGCATTTATGCTTACAAAGCCAAAACAAATCGCTAGGATTAAAAATATTTTTTTTATCATGTTAAGTGTCGATTACTTATTAAGATTCTTTTTTTGAGATTTCGTCTCTAATTTTTGCTGCTTTTTCATAATCCTCATTTTGAACAGCTTCTTCTAACTTACTATACAATTCTTCCAAAGTATTTGAAATATAATCATCATCAATTGGAATCGAATCTTCTGTTTCTCCAAAAATTTCTGGTTCAGAAAGCGACCCATCTTTTTCAATATCTGTTTTTTCTTCTTCCAAAGAATTCATTTGAAGATAAATTCCCGCTTTATCTAGGATATTCTTATAAGTAAAAATTGGCGCACTAAATCGGAGTGCTAAAGCTATTGCATCAGAGGTTCTTGCATCTATTATTTCTTCAATTTTATCTCTCTCGCAAATAATACTTGAAAAGAAAACACCATCAACTAACTTATGAATAATTACTTGTTTTACTATAATATCAAATCTATCAGCAAAATTTTTAAATAAATCGTGGGTCAATGGCCTTGGAGGTCTTATTTCTTTTTCTAAAGCAATAGCAATAGATTGCGCCTCAAAAGCACCTATTACAATTGGTAATTTTCGTTCTCCATCAACTTCATTTAAAATTAAAGCGTACGCTCCATTTTGAGTTTGGCTGTAAGAAATACCTTTTATAGTTAGTTTTACTAAACTCATATTATATTAATTCAATACCTTTTTATATTCTTTCAGAAAAAAAGAGAGTTATTTTTAAATTCTAATCTATTACAAATATAATAAACCCAAATACTTTTTAATCATAAGTGGTCAAAAATAAAAAAAAGAGCCATTTAAACAAAGATAACAAGTATCAAAGTAAATGGCTCTTTTAAATAAATTTTGTATTTGCTAAGCGTTATTCGCTTTAAATGCTTTTAATTTTTCAATTAAGGCTGGAACAACTTCAAAAGCATCACCAACTACACCATAATCTGCAACTTTAAAGAAAGGAGCGTCTGCATCTGTGTTGATAACTACTTTTACTTTAGAAGAGTTGATTCCGGCAATGTGCTGAATTGCTCCAGAAATTCCAACTGCAATATATAAATTAGCTGCTACCGGCTTTCCAGTTTGTCCAACATGCTCTCCATGTGGTCTCCAACCAATATCAGAAACTGGCTTTGAACAAGCAGTTGCCGCTCCAAGTACAGTAGCTAATTCTTCAATCATTCCCCAATTTTCTGGCCCTTTCATTCCACGACCTGCAGAAACTACAATATCAGCATCTGCAATAGTAACCTTACCAGACACTTTTTCTACACTTTCTACTTTTACTCCAAAGTCATTATCATTTAAAGTAGGGTTAAAATCTTCTTCAGTTAAAGTTGAAGAAGTTTCAATTAATCCAAAAGAGTTTTTAGCAATTCCAATTATTTTAATTTCAGTTTCAATTTCAGTTACATTAAATGCCTTATTCGAAAAAGCTGTTCTTTTTACTTGAAATGGCGATATGCTTTCTGGCAATGCTACTACATTTGAAGTATACCCTGCATTTAGACCTACAGCTACAAGGGGAGCAAGGTATAAACTATCTGTTGTTGAAGATAAAACCACTAATTTAGTTCCTTCTTTTTCAGCAGCTTGTTTAACTACATCAGCATAAGCTTTGGCATTAAAAGCTGTTAATTTTTCATTTGACACTTTAAGTACTTTATCAACGCCATATCTAGACAATTCAGAAATATCTGATGCGTTTACAGTTATAGCTGTCACAGAAGTGCCCATAGACTCTGCAACTTTTTTTGCGTAAGAAGCTAATTCAAAAGCTACTTTTTTAATTTTACCTTCTGCTGATTCAGCATATATTAATATTGACATAATATTTTAAATTTTAAATTTCTAATGGTTAATTAAACAAACAAATGTTTAAATCACTTTTGCTTCGTTATGTAATAAATTAACTAACTCATCTAAATTATCAGCTGATACTAATTTTACCGCTGATTTAGGTGCAGGTTTCTCAAATCTAACTGCTTTAGTAGCAGCAACGCCTGAAATTGGCTCAACAACAGTCAAGGCTTTTGAACGAGCCATCATAATACCCCTCATATTTGGGATCCTCAAATCTTTCTCTTCAACTAATCCTTTTTGACCTCCAACGATTAATGGCAAAGATGCAGACAAGGTTTCTTTACCTCCATCTATTTCTCTCATTACTTTTGCATTAGATCCATCTATTTCTAATCCTGTACATGAATTTACAAAATTATACCCTAAAAACGAAGATAGCATCCCAGGAACCATTCCTCCATTGTAGTCTAAAGATTCTTTACCGGCAATAATCAAATCATAACCTCCTTGTTTTGCAACTTCAGCTAATTGTTTTGCCACAAACATACCGTCTATTGGGTTTGCATTTACTCTAATTGCTTCATCAGCACCTATAGCTAATGCTTTTCTTAATGTAGCCTCAGCATCTGGACCACCTACATTTACAACTGTAACTGATGCTCCATTTTGCTCTTTTAAAATTACAGCTTTTGTCAAACCAAACTCATCATTTGGATTAATAACAAATTGTACACCATTTGTATCAAACTCTGTATCACCATTAGTGAAATTGATTTTTGAGGTAGTATCAGGCACATGACTGATGCAAACTAATATTTTCATTTTCTTTTTTTATAAGTGAATAATTATGCTACGAAATTACAAAATAAATTGAAAATAATACTATGCGTGCATAATAAAATTTTTCTTAAAACTTCATTTTTACAACTTAAATAACGAATTAAGAATTTTTAAGCCTTTTTTTTGAGATATATATAATATATTTTTTACTATTTTTGCCTTTCAATTCAAATTAAAGAAGTCTAATTTCATGAGAACTATACAATTTAGAGAAGCAGTTTGTGAGGCAATGAGTGAGGAAATGCGTCGCGATGAATCTATTTACTTAATGGGCGAAGAGGTAGCTGAATACAACGGTGCTTACAAAGCATCAAAAGGAATGCTTGACGAGTTTGGTCCAAAAAGAGTTATTGACACTCCTATTGCTGAATTAGGATTCGCTGGAATTGCTGTAGGATCTGCAATGAACGGAAACCGTCCTATTGTAGAATTCATGACATTTAACTTCTCATTAGTTGGTATTGATCAAATCATTAACAATGCCGCAAAAATGCGTCAGATGTCTGGAGGACAATTTAATATGCCAATTGTATTTCGTGGACCTACTGCTTCAGCAGGTCAATTAGGAGCTACTCATTCACAAGCTTTTGAAAACTGGTTTGCTAATACCCCTGGATTAAAAGTTGTTGTGCCTTCAAATGTATATGACGCTAAAGGCTTATTAAAAGCTGCTATTAGAGATAATGATCCGGTTATCTTTATGGAATCTGAACAAATGTATGGAGATAAAGGCGAAGTGCCTGAAGGAGATTATGTATTGCCTTTAGGAGTTGCAGACATTAAAAGAGAAGGAAATGATGTAACAATAGTGTCTTTTGGTAAAATTATAAAAGAAGCTTTTCTTGCTGCTGATGAATTAGCAAAAGAAGGAATTTCTTGTGAGATAATTGACTTAAGAACAGTTCGTCCAATGGATTACGACACTATTATTAATTCTGTAAAGAAAACAAATAGATTAGTTGTACTAGAAGAAGCTTGGCCATTTGCAAGCGTTGCTTCTGAAATTACATATATGGTTCAAGAACGTGCATTTGATTTCCTTGACGCACCAATTCAAAGAATCACAACTGCAGACACACCTGCTCCTTATTCTCCTGTTTTATTAAAAGAATGGTTGCCAAATGCAGATGATGTTATCAAAGCAGTTAAGAAAGTTACTTACAAATAAAGAATAACTTGCTATATTTGGAACTTCATCAGTAATACTGATGAAGTTTTTTGTTTAAAAGACCAAACAAGAAATACAATGAAAAACATATTATTTTTCTTATTATTATTTACAACAACCCTTTTTGCACAATCAAAAGTTGGAGGAAAAGTTGTAGATGAATTTAATGAACCTATTGCTTTCGCTAATGTGTTTTTCAAAAATTCTATAGAAGGAGTCATTACAGATGAAAATGGAAACTTTTACTTTGAAGGCAAAAAAACTTATGAAACATTAGTTATTTCTTTTGTAGGATTTGAAACAAAAGAAATAAAACTAAAAGCCGGATTAAATAAAAATTTATTAATAACTCTTACTGAAGGAAACACTTTAAAAGAAGTTGTAGTATACACCGGAAAAACTTCCAAAAAAAACAATCCTGCTTTAGATATATTAAGAAAAATATGGGAACGTAAACGTAAAAACGGACTCAATATGTTTAAACAATACCAATACGATAAATATGAAAAGGTAGAGTTTGACATGAATACTCTTGATAGTGCGTTTATGAAGAGTAAAATATTTAAAGGAATGGAGTTCATTTTTGACAATGTCGACACTTCAAGAATTACCGGAAAAACATATTTACCCATTTTTATAAACGAGAGTGTAAGTGAGGTGCATGGTGACAATGTTATAAAAAAAGAAAAAGAAATATTAAAAGCCACAAAAAACTCTGGATTTGGAAACGGAGACGGAGTAAACACTTTCATAAAAGACCTTTATGCCAATTATGATATTTATGATAACTACTTAAAATTTTTCGACAAAGATTTTGTAAGTCCATTATCAAGAACTGGAATTAACGTTTATAACTATGTTTTAAACGACAGTTCGTTTATAGACAATAAATGGTGCTATCATATAGTTTATTATCCAAGAAGAAAAAACGAATTAACTTTCAAAGGGTCGTTTTGGGTAAACGACACTACTTTTGCTATTAAAAAAATAAATTTAGAAGCTAGTAAAAGCGCCAATATTAACTGGGTAAAAGAAATTTATATTGAACAAGAATTTGACGTTTTAAATGATTCTGTTTTTTTATTAAAAAGAGATTACATGATGAGTGATTTTAGCTTTTCTAAAAAAGAAGAATCTAAAGGAGTTTATGGAAAAAGAACTTCTGTATTCAAAAATCATAAATTTGACATTAAAAAAGAAGATAAATTCTACAAAGAAGAAGTTAATTTCTACGACAATAGCGTTTTCAACAAACCTGACGAGTATTGGAAAGAAAATAGATTCGAAGAACTTAACGAGAATGAATCTGGTATATATAAAATGCTAGATACACTTGAAACTGTTCCAAGGTTTAAAAGAATTTACAATTTAGCTACAATATTAGGAAGTGGATACATACAAGTCGGAAATTTTGATTTTGGCCCAATATTCTCAACTTTTGGATATAACGATGTAGAAGGACAAAGAATAAGGATTGGAGGAAGAACTTATTTTGGACCAAATGACAAATGGAGAATTCAAGGATACACAGCATACGGATTTAAAGACAATAAGTTTAAATACGGCATTTCTGGAAAATGGATGGTTAACACTAAAAACCGACTCATTCTTTCTATTGGAAACAGAAGAGATGTAGAACAAATGGGAGTTAGTTTAACAACTTCGAATGATGTTTTAGGAAGAAGTTTTGCCTCCTCATCATTTTTTGCGAGCGGAGTTAATGATAAATTGACATCTATTAATTTAACGAATATAGGAGCAGAAATTGAATTTGTAAAAAACTTTACTTTCAAAACAAATCTTTCTTATAGAACACTAATATCTGCATCAAACTCATTTAGTTTAGATTATTACACAGATGAATCGTTAACAACTACTAAAAGCGATGTAAAACAATCTGAAGTAAATATACAATTAGACTATACACCAGGGAGAAAAACAGTTGGTTATGGCGTCGATAGACTTGAGGTAGATAATAATTATGCTCGTGTTTTTCTAAGCTACAGTCAAGGATTTAAAGGTGTTTTAGACAGCGATTTTGATTATCAAAAGTTACAATTCTATTATAGACAACCTTTATTAATTGGAGGGTTTGGAAGACTTTTTACAACTTTCGAAACTGGAAAAATATTTGGAGAAGTTCCTCTTGGATTAATGGGAGTAGTTCCTGGAAACCAATCCTATTTTATTATAGAAAACACATACAACTTACTAGACTGGTATGAATTTGTTGCAGATGAATATGCTTCATTACATTTTGAACATCATTTTAATGGAAAATTATTTTCTAGAATTCCATACTTTAGGAAATTAAACTTAAGAGAAATCATTGGAATAAAAGGAGTTTATGGAAAAGTTTCAGATGAAAACAGATTGATAAATGCTTCCGGATTAAATTATGTTGCACCAGAAGACTTGTACTGGGAATACCATGCGGGTATTGGAAATATTTTCAAAGTTTTAAGAATTGATTTTGCATGGCGCGGAAGCTATTTAGATATGCCAAATGCAAATAAATTCGCCGTAAAAGCTTCATTTGGATTTTATTTCTAAAAAGAAAAACTTTTCAACAAAAAAGCAACTTTAGTAAAATCCTTTTAAAAGCAAACTAAAACCTAACATTTACTGTTAAATTAAAAGTATCCTTTCTTTTAAAATATGTTAAAGAATTTGTAGCTTTGCACCCCCTTAAAAAAGAAAAAAAATAAGATGACAGTAGATAAAGTAACAACGTTTGACGTTTTAATCGAAATTCCTAGAGGAAGTAGAAATAAATATGAATACGATTTCGATTTAAAAAGAATGAGATTTGATAGAATGTTATTTTCTTCAATGATGTATCCAGCTGATTATGGATTTATCCCTGAAACATTAGCACTTGATGGAGACCCATTAGATGTTTTAGTATTGGTTACAGAACCAACATTCCCAGGTTGTGTTATGGAAGTAAAGCCAATTGGTGTTTTCCACATGGCTGATGATAAAGGACCAGATGAAAAAGTCATTTGCGTACCTGTTTCAGACCCAATTTGGAATAAACTGAATGATTTAAGTGATGTAAACACACATTTAATCAAAGAAATTGAACATTTTTTCCAAGTATATAAAGACTTAGAAAACAAACAAGTTGATGTTGAAGGATGGGGAGATGTTACAGAAGCAAAAGAGATATTTATTAAATGTAAAGAGCGTTTTAATGCAATTGAAAACAAGCCAGAAGGTTTATTTAGCATTAGATAATTGAAAACAAATTATAAAAAAGGCAATATTCATTAGCAATATTGCCTTTTTTGTTTATTTTTGTTTGATTTTGAACAATATTTTATAACTAAAACAATAAAATTTTTATGAATTCAATAATGATTTATTTGCCTTTAATAATGGCAGTAATTGGTCTGCTTTTTATGTGGGCAAAAAGAGCATGGGTTTTAAAACAAGATGCTGGAGATGGAAAGATGAAAGAAATTTCAGATTATATCTACGAAGGTGCATTGGCATTTTTAAAAGCAGAATACAAATTATTAACATATTTCGTAATTGGAGCAAGTATAGCTTTAGCTGGTATTTCCTTTATTGTGCCAACAACTAATATATTAATTGTAGTTGCTTTTATTTTTGGAGCTGTTTTTTCAGCATTAGCTGGGAATATGGGAATGAAAATTGCTACTAAAACAAATGTTAGAACAACTCAAGCTGCACGTACAAGCCTACCTCAAGCATTAAAAGTTTCTTTTGGTGGTGGAACAGTAATGGGGCTAGGAGTAGCTGGATTAGCTGTTTTAGGACTAACTGCTTTTTTTATCTTCTTTTTCCATTATTTTATGGGTGGTGTTTGGACTTCAACAGATCAAATGACAATTGTCCTAGAAACTTTAGCAGGTTTTTCTTTAGGTGCTGAATCAATAGCATTATTCGCTCGTGTTGGTGGAGGTATTTATACTAAGGCCGCAGATGTAGGTGCTGACTTAGTAGGTAAAGTAGAAGCTGGAATTCCAGAAGATGACCCACGTAACCCTGCAACAATTGCAGATAACGTAGGTGACAATGTAGGAGATGTTGCTGGTATGGGTGCCGATTTATTTGGTTCATATGTAGCAACAGTATTAGCTGCCATGGTACTTGGAAACTATGTCATTAAAGACATGGGAGGAAAAATCAATGATGATTTTGGAGGAATAGGACCTATTTTATTGCCAATGGCAATTGCTGGTTTCGGAATTTTATTCTCTATCATTGGAACAATGTTAGTGAAGATATCAAGTGATGATGCTAAAGAAAAACAAGTTCAAGGTGCATTAAACATAGGAAACTGGGTTTCTATTGCTTTAACTGCTGCATCATGTTTTATTTTAGTAAAATACATGTTACCTGAAACCATGAACATGGAATTCTTTGGAGAAGGATTAAAAGAAATCTCTTCAATGAGAGTTTTCTATGCTTCATTAATTGGATTATTTGTTGGTGGTGCTATATCATCAGTAACTGAATATTATACAGGATTAGGCACAAAACCAGTTTTAGCTATTGTTCAAAAGTCTTCTACAGGAGCAGGAACAAATGTAATTGCTGGTTTAGCAACAGGGATGATTTCAACTTTCCCAACAGTAATTTTATTTGCTGTCGCTATTTGGTCAACTTATGCTTTGGCAGGATTTTATGGTGTTGCTTTAGCGGCTTCTGCAATGATGGCAACTACTGCTATGCAATTAGCAATTGATGCATTTGGACCTATTGCGGATAATGCAGGTGGTATTGCTGAGATGAGTGAATTACCAA
Organism: uncultured Flavobacterium sp.; assembly: GCA_964559365.1. Classification (GTDB taxonomy): domain Bacteria; phylum Bacteroidota; class Bacteroidia; order Flavobacteriales; family Flavobacteriaceae; genus Flavobacterium. The sequence continues at coordinate 12,077 of CAZLGK010000006.1, read as the reverse complement.
AAGAAGTTCGTACTCGTACAGATATTTTAGATTCAGTTGGTAACACAACTGCTGCTACAGGTAAAGGTTTCGCTATTGCATCTGCAGCATTAACTTCTTTAGCTTTATTTGCTGCATATGTAACTTTTACAGGAATTGATGGTATTAACATCTTCAAAGCTCCAGTTTTAGCAATGTTATTTGTAGGTGGAATGATTCCAGTTGTATTCTCTGCATTAGCAATGAATTCTGTTGGAAAAGCAGCAATGGATATGGTTTACGAAGTAAGACGTCAGTTCAAAGAAATTCCAGGGATAATGGAAGGTACTGGTAAACCAGAATATGGTAAATGTGTTGAAATTTCTACAAAAGCAGCATTAAGAGAAATGATGTTACCAGGAATTTTAACTATTGGATTCCCAATTGCCATTGTATTAATTGGAATGTTAGTTTACCCAGATAACAATCAATTAGTTGCAGAAATGCTAGGTGGTTATATGGCCGGTGTAACTGTTTCAGGTGTTCTTTGGGCAGTTTTCCAAAACAACGCAGGTGGTGCTTGGGATAATGCAAAAAAATCTTTTGAAGCTGGAGTAGAAATAAATGGAGAAATGACTTTTAAAGGATCTGACGCTCATAAAGCTGCTGTTACTGGAGATACAGTTGGCGACCCATTTAAAGACACTTCTGGACCTTCAATGAACATTTTAATTAAATTAACTTGTTTAATTGGCTTAGTAATTGCTCCAATATTAGGGGGGCATGGAGCTAGTACAGAAAAAGGAGCTTGTTGTGCAAAAACTGAAGTCGTTTGCAATGAAGGTAAATGTGATTTATCTAAATGTGCAACTATGACTAAAGATGAATGTGCTGCGATGTGTGAAAGCAATGGTTGTTCTGACGCGTGTAAAGAAAAATGTATGTCTCAATACGATGAGAACGGAAAATATATTGGTGCTGCTGAACACGTTCATGGTCCAAACTGCAATCATGACAAACCAGAAATTAAAGATGTTAAGATTGAAAAAACTAAATCTGCTGATGGAAAAGTTACTGCAAAGGTAACTCTTATGACAATTGTTGATGGAAAAGAAGTTGTTGAAGAGAAAGTTTTTGAAGGAGACGATATCGAAGTTGAAGCAAAAATTGCTGAATTAGGATTATAATAATTCAACATAACAATAAAAAAAGCTCTACATTTCTGTAGAGCTTTTTTTATTACAATATTTTACCACAAATAAATTTAAAATCACATTAAGACTAATTAAATAGACCTAAACTTAAGCTAAATAGATAAGATTATTTCTTACAAATCTAGTATATATTTCTTAAAGCAAACTTTGGAATATTGTTTAATAATAAAAGAATCAAAAACACAATAATAAGATTAAAAACAAAAACCCTCGAAGAAATTCGAGGGTTTTTATTTTTAATCAACTCTTCTTACGAGCTTTTTCTTTTTACTATGAACTAGAGGCTTAACATCGTTATAAACCTTTAAATCTGAAAGTATATTTACGCCTTCATCGATATAAACATCTTTTTCCATATCATCATACCATCTTTGTCTTTTCTCTTTCAAAATTTCATCATTTTCTAAAGCAATTTTTTCTTCAGGTAATGGATTAAAAATTAAATTATTATGAAAATTAGATATTGCCTTAAATTTTTTCAGTTTCGCATCAGAATTTTCAATTTCCTTTTTAAATGCGTCAATATTCAAATTATAATCGTTAATATCTTTTCTTTCAAAAATCCATTTTGCATTTTCAGTAATTAATTTAAACTGCTCATTATTAATTATTCTTTCTTTACTTTTAGCAATTATTGATTCAAAACCAGAAAAGATAGGTTTATAACTTGCTTGTTCAATTTTATCCCAAGGCAAAGCTTCTTTTTCATCGCGTTCACCCATATCTAAAAAAGCAAATCTATCTGGTAAAACAATATCACTTAAAACACCTTCTCTTTGTGTTGAACCTCCATTAATTCTATAAAATTTTTGAGTAGTAGTTTTTAAAGCTCCAAGGTCTCCGTATGAATTACCCCTTATAAATTGATTTAAATCTATAACATTCTGAACGGTTCCTTTTCCATAAGTATGCTTACTCCCAATAACTAGACCTCTTTTATAATCTTGAATAGCAGCAGCAAAAATTTCGGATGCTGAAGCAGAAAAATTATCTACCATTACAACTAAAGGCCCTGTCCATTGAACTTTAGAATCTTTATCAGATAAAATTTCAGGTTTTCTATTTGGAGATTTAACTTGTACAATTGGACCTTGTTCAATAAACAATCCAGTCATATTCACAACAGTTTCTAATGAACCTCCGCCATTACCTCTTAGATCAATAATTAAACCTTTAATATTTTGTTTCTTTAACTTTTCAATTTCAATGGCAACGTCTTTAAATGCGTCTCTTTCATCTTTATTATCGAAACTAATATAAAATTTAGGCAAATAAATGATCCCGTATTTTTCTCCTTGTTTCTCTATAATTGATGATTTTGCAAAAGTTTCTTCCGTTTCAACCTCATCACGAATTATTGAAATTACTTCTAAAGTTCCATCAACTTTTTTTACAGTTAATCTAACCTCAGTTCCTTTTGGGCCTTTAATTTTCTTTACTACATCATCTAATCGCATTCCGGCAATGTCAATAGGCTCTTCATCACCTTGTGCAACTTTAATAATTAAATCACCAGCCTCTAACTGTTTACCTCTCCATGCTGGTCCACCAGAAATTAATTCAGAAACTTCTACTGCGTCGCTCTTTTTTTGCAACCTTGCACCGATTCCTTCAAATTTTCCACTCATACTGATGTCAAACTTATCTTTATCATCTGGTGAAAAATAGAATGTATGAGGATCAAAACGCTCCACTATAGAATTAATGAAAATTGAGAACCAATCATTTCTGTCTAGTTCTTTTTCAATAAAGTCAAAATATTCATTTAAAGATTTTAATGAATTCTCTCTTGCCTCTATTTCTATTTCCTTAAAGGTTTTAATTTCATAGGCAGAGTCTTTTTCTTTTTTACTAGCTTCAATCTTTTCTTTATCAATTATACTCGTAAGTATTGAAAGTTTTAATTGTTTCTTCCATCTTGCTGAAAGTTCCGACTTTGATTTTGCATTATCTTGCTTATCATATTCAACATTAATCATTTCATTTGATGAAAAATCAAGAGGCTTACTTAAAATTTTCATGTAAATATCTCTTGATTCATGTACACGATTTAATAATCTTGTATTTGTTAAATCAAAAAAAGTAAGGTCTTTATTCTTTATCATATCATCAATAGAAGTCTCGTATTGAGAAAACTCATCCATATCAGACTGCAAGAAAAAACGTTTAGAAGGATCAAGAGCATTTAAGTATTTAGAATATACATTTTTAGAAAACTCATCATCCATAGGAATTGGGCTATAATGACCTCTTTCCAAAACAAGTGTTAAAAGTTCAAGTAAAACTTTGTCTTTTTCCGGATCTTCATTTTTTGAAGACGGAACAAAACTCCATAACACCGCAGAAAGTGCCGTAATAAGTAAAATTATTTTATAATTTCTTTTCATAAAATCAACTATTCGTTTCATTAATAAAATTTTCAACTAAGGTACATAAAAAACCATGCCATAAAAATGCAATATACGATAATTTTTTGTTAAAGATTCTCAACGTCATTAACACTTAGACACATTTTTACATTTAAATTTTTTAAATTAGCCAAAAATATATATTAATGAATAAGCCGCTCATTTTAGTTACTAATGACGATAGTATTATTGCTCCCGGAATAAGAACATTAATAGAAATAATGAAAACTATAGGAGATGTAATTGTTGTAGCGCCTGATAGCCCACAAAGCGCTATGGGACATGCTATAACAATAAATAACACCCTACACATTGACAAAGTAAATCTAGATGCAGACTTACTTCATGAATACAGCTGTTCTGGAACCCCAGTTGACTGTGTAAAAATGGCCGTAAGAGAAATCTTGAAAAAAAAACCAGACTTATGTGTTTCAGGAATTAATCATGGATCAAACTCATCTATAAATGTTATTTACTCTGGAACAATGAGTGCGGCTGTAGAAGCTGGAATTGAAGGCATACCGGCGATAGGATTTTCTCATTTAGATTATAGTTGGGAAACCAATTTTGAACCAATCAAAGAATATGTAAAAAAAATAACACTAGAAGTTCTTGAAAAAGGTTTACCTGAAGGTGTTGTTTTAAATGTTAACTTTCCAAAAGAAAAAACAGGAGCAATAAAAGGCGTAAAGGTTTGCAGACAGGCAAAAGCCAATTGGGAAGAGAAATTTGACAAAAGAACTAATCCTCAGGGTAAAGAATATTATTGGTTAAGCGGTGAATTTGTAAACAAAGATAAAGGTCAAGATACTGATGAATGGGCATTAGAAAATGGCTATGTTTCAATTGTACCTGTTCAGTTTGATTTAACTGCACATCATGCCATACAAACAATTAATAATTGGGATTTATAATTATGAAATGAGCATGACCATAAAATGGTCTCAAACACTACTGAAAATATGCGAATTACATAGGACCAATAAAAAACAATAAAAAGCTATATATGAAAAATAAGAAAGATTTAATAATTGGGGTTTTATTAGGAATTATTGGCGCAGTTGTAGGCTGCTTTATTTTCCTTCAATTCTTTACAGATTTTGGATTTATCGAAGGAGTAACCGCAATGAACAAGAGAGGAATTTTAAACAAAGTAATAACACTTGGCGCCATTTTAAACCTTATTATCTTTTTTATTTTATTGCAAAAAAATAAAGATGTTATGGCAAAAGGCGTTGTTTTGGCTATGTTTATTATTACTCTTATAACTTTGATAATGTAATGAAATACTACATCATAGCAGGAGAAGCATCAGGAGATTTACACGGTGCCAACCTAATGAAAAATTTGCTCAAAGAAGATCCAAATGCTGAAATACGTTTTTGGGGTGGGGATTTAATGCAAAATGTTGGCGGTATTCTAGTTAAACATTATCGTGAACTTGCTTTTATGGGTTTTCTTGAAGTTATTTTAAATTTAAAAACCATTTTAAATAATATTAAAATTTGCAAAAAAGACATTGAACAATTCAATCCTGATTGTATTATTTTTATTGATTATCCAGGTTTTAATATGCGAATTGCTACTTGGGCAAAAGAAAGAAATATCCCAACACATTATTATATTTCCCCTCAAATTTGGGCTTGGAAAGAAAACAGAATCAAGGCCATAAAGCGCGATGTTGATTTTATGTATGTAATACTTCCGTTTGAGAAAGATTTTTACGAAAATAAACATAATTATCCTGTAACATTTGTTGGTCATCCGTTAATCGACGCCATTGAAGACAGAAAAGACATATCTATTGAAGCATTTAGAAAAGAACATAACTTAAGCGAAAAACCAATAATTGCATTATTACCAGGAAGCAGAAAACAAGAAATTGCAAAAATGCTGTCTATTATGTTGTCTGTCGTTTCAGATTTTCCAGATTATCAATTTGTAATTGCTGGAGCACCAAGTCAAGATTTTGAGTTTTATGAACCTTTTTTGAATAAAAAAAATATTAAATTTATATCGAACAAAACCTACGACTTATTAAGTGTTTCGCATGCAGCACTTGTAACATCAGGAACGGCGACTTTAGAAACTGCTTTGTTTAAAGTTCCCGAAGTGGTTTGCTATAAAGGAAGTTGGATTTCTTATCAAATTGCGAAACGAATTATTACTTTAAAATACATTTCTTTAGTCAATTTAATTATGGACAAAGAAGTAGTTAAAGAGTTAATTCAAGACGAATTAAACACTAAAAATTTAAAAATTGAATTAAAAAAAATCATCGAAGGTTCACAAAGAGAGCTAATGATTAAAAATTATCAATTATTAGAAACTAAACTTGGAGGATCTGGAGCAAGTGGAAAAACAGCCCGTTTAATTGTTAATTCTTTAAAAAATTAATTCATTAAAAATTACATTTTGAAAAAAATTATCTATCTCATACTATTCACAGTCTCTTTTATAAGCTGTAAATCAAAATCTAACATTGTTACTTCTAAAGAAGTAGCTATTGAAAAAGGAATTTACGAATACAACAAAGACAAAAGCATTCTTATTGCTAATAAGACCGCTGAAAAAAAAGCTCAAAAAGCTCAAAAAGAAAAAGAGAAACAAGATGCAATTATTGCTAAATCTGAAAAAAAGAAAAAGGAAGTTATTGTAAAAAAATCCGAATTAAGTACACAAGCTATAAATGTTGTTGAAAATGCAAAAGGATTTTTAGGAACTCCTTATAGATATGGAGGAACTAGTTCAAATGGATTAGATTGTTCTGGATTGACTTGCACTTCTTATAAAGAAGCAGAAATTGAATTACCTAGAACTTCAATTGCTCAATCTGAAGAAGGAAGAAAAGTCAAAAAAGCAAAAGCTAAACCTGGCGATTTAATATTTTTTAAAACAAGTAGGAAAAATGTAATCAATCATGTTGGTATAGTTACCGAAAACAATGATGGAGAAATTAAATTTATTCACGCTTCAACAAGCAGCGGTGTTGTAATTTCATCATTATTAGAATCTTATTACCAAAAAGCATTTGCAAAAATCAAAAGAATAATCGAATAAATTTTAAATATTAATTTTGAAGGCGTTAAAATTTCCAATAATTCCTATTACACTATTTTTAGTGATTGGAATCATATTTGGTTTTTATTTTAAGTTCGATTTTTCAGTTTATGTTATTTCAACTTCAATTACGCTTTCATTTTTCACATTTTTACATTTCTTTAAAAAAGGGACAAAAAGTATTTTCCTTTTTGGACTAACTACATATATATTAGCATTTCAATTAGGAATTATTCTTCAATATTTTCATTACGAAAAGAACCAAGAAACACATTATACTCACTTAATTGCAAACAAAGAAAAGGTTTTCTTGGAGGGAACAATTAAAACCATTGCTAAACCTTCTAAAACCAAAGACAAATATATAGTTGAAATATCTAAAATAAACAACTCTAATGTAAGCGGGAAAACACTTATTTATATTCCGAAAGAAAGCAATCTTATATTAAAACCTGGATTACACTTTTCAGTTATAACAGAATTATTTCCTATAAAAGACAACTTTAATCCGTATCAATTTAATTATGCGAAGTACATTGAAAAGCAAAACATATTCCATCAAATATATGCTTCTGACAAAAATTTAAAAATAAGCAGTCAAGAAAAAAACTTTGATTATTATCTTTTTGAGATTAGAGAGAAGTTATTAAACAGTTTTAATCAACACTCTTTTGATCGAAAAACAAAAGGTATAATAAATGCATTATTATTTGGACAACGTATACTTTTAGATTCTGAAACCATTCAGTCTTATTCAAACGCTGGCGTAATACACATTTTAGCTATTTCTGGGCTTCATGTGGGAATTATATATCTTCTTCTAGGTTTATTATTTAAACCAGTTAATCGCATTAAAAACGGAAAAATTATAAACCTGACTTTAGTTTTAGGAACTCTTTGGTTTTTTGCTTTCTTATCCGGATTATCACCTTCTGTTACAAGAGCCGTTTTAATGTTCTCAATTTTAGCATTAGGAAAGCATTTTAATCAACAAACAACTACTATTAATACAATTGCCATTTCTGCATTACTATTACTTTGCTATAATCCGAATTATATTTTTGATGTTGGTTTTCAATTGAGTTATGCAGCGGTGATTACTATAGTTTTACTGAATCCATATTTTAAATATTTTCGCTTTTCTAAAAACAAAATCATAAATTATTCAACCGATATTATTTTAGTCTCTTTAGCCGCACAAATTGGTGTTTTACCACTTAGTATATATTATTTTAATCAATTACCAACGCTTTTTTTAGCAGCCAACATTATTGTAATTCCTTTAACCACAGTAATATTATTCTTAGGAATATTAACATTGTTTTTTAATTTTATTTCAAATAGCATTGCAAACTTTTTTGGAATTATACTTTCAAAAAGTATAGAAATAATGAATGAATACATCACATGGATTGCACATTTTGATTCATTTCTTATAAAAGATATTTCCTTCTCATTATTACTTTGTTGCGTTACATATTTATTGATTTCTACATTGATTTATTGGACCTATCATCCAAAATCAAAAAACTTTAAATATATTTTAATAGCATTATTTGGACTACAAATAAGTTACATTTCAACAAAATATAAAGAAAACAATAGTGAAGAGTTAATCGTATTTGGAAGTAAAAACAGCTTAATCACTATTAAACAAAAAAACAAAATTACAGCATTAACAAACAATCCAAAAGAAAATTCAGAAAACATATCTCAATATAAAAGAGGGACATTTTCAGAAAAAACAGATGTTCTTCCTTTAGAAAATGTTCTTTTATTTAAAAACACTAAAATATTAATAGTTGATAGTTTAGCTACTTATAAAATTTCTCAACAACCAGATGTAATTATTCTTACACAAGGCACTAGAGTTAACCTAGAAAGGCTTATAAAATTAAACAAACCAAAAGTTATAGTGGCAGACAATAGTAACTCCAAATACAAAGTAAATCTTTGGAAAAAAACATGTATGAAACAAAAAATCCCTTTTCATAGCACTTATGAAAAGGGACTTTATATAATTAGAAAATAAATATTATTTCTTTAGAATATTGTTAGCATCTGCTAACCATTTATTTGGCCCGCCAGCAACGTATCCTGTACTTCCAATTCCAACAAGATTTGTCTTCCCATCTTTTTTCTCTGGATTAACAAACCAAATTGTAGGATAACCTCTTACTTTAAAAATATTTTGAAGTTCAAAGTTTTGTTTTTTAATTGCATCATCTTGAGGTGTTCTTCTTGGAAAATCTAATTCTACAAGAATTACATTCTCTTTTGCCCATTTAGCAAAGTCATCAGTTTTTAGAACTTCTTTTTGCAAACGAATACACCATCCGCACCAATCAGAACCTGTAAAGAATAACAATAAAGGTTTTTTCTCTTTTATTGACAATTCTGAAGCTTTAGCCATATCAGTATGCCAAGTTAAATTTTCTTGAGCATTAACAGCTAAAGAACTAATTACAAATAAAAGGGTAACAAAGATTTTTTTCATAATTTGTATAATTTATTAAACAAAAATAGACAATAACGATGCCAAAATTTGTTTGTTATCTAACACCATGCATTAATTTTTTAATTACAGGAGACATTAATATTGAGAATGCAGCCATAACAAGAGAAACAATTGTAAGCATCCAGAAGAATGAACTTAAACCTGATTCATTTGCAATTGCATCAATTTTTTCACCAAACATACCTGCTCCTTTCATACCAATTGCAACTGCTAAGTACCAAACACCAAACATAAATGCAATCATACGAGCAGGAACTAATTTACTTACATAAGAAAGTCCAACCGGCGAAATACATAATTCTCCCATAGTATGAAATAAGTAAACTAAAATTAACCAAATCATACTAACAGACGCTGTCTTTGCACCTGGCTCAATACCTGTTGCTCCAATCGCGACACAAGCCATACCCAAAGCTAATAATGCCATTCCGATACCATACTTCATATTTGCAGAAGGGTTGTATTTACTTTCCCACCATTTAGAAAATAATGGAGCTAACGATATAATAAACAATGAATTTAATGTAGAGAACCACGTTGCTGGAACTTCAGTAATTGCAGTTGTAACCTTTTCGATTTTCAACATTTCTAATGTACCATCTGATAAATTTAAATATCCTGCAGTATAAAAATCTTTCATAAGCATCCAAATAGCAATTGCCCAAATAATTACAAAACTAGTCGCTAATATAATATTTGCGACAGCATAATCTTTAAATGTTTGTTTAAATAATAAGTATAATACCCAAGTAATAATTGCTAATGGAACAATTGTAATTAATGAGTTTACAATTAAGAAAAAAGTACTCCAATTACCTTCCAAAACTCTATCTGTATAATCACTTGCAAATATTGTTAATGAATTAGGTGATTGTTCGAAAATTGCCCAAAAGAAAATAGTTAAAAATGCGAAAAATGTTACTGCAATTAGCTTTTCTCTTGTAATTTGAGAATACTTCATTAAACGAGTTACTAGTAAATAAATAAATAAAAGTAAAGCCGTAACAATAGCAATACTATTTCCGTTTTCACCTAAGAAACCAAAAATATTAACTTCACCACCTGAAATTTTAGAAGCTGGATCATTAATAATCCATAACAACCCTAAAGTCGAACAAACAGCAATAATACCTAGTTCTAATTTTGTAAAAGGATTTCTAGTATCTGTATCTGCTGCTTCTGATTTTGCTTTACTTTCAGCTGTTGGTTTAAGACCAATATCTCCAAAAATGTTTTGAGACAACCAAAATTGTAACATCCCAAAGAACATAAAAATTCCAGCTAATCCAAATCCGTAACTCCAACCTACTTTTTCACCTAAATATCCACAAAGTAAAATTCCGAAGAAAGCTCCAGCATTTACACCCATGTAGAATAATGTATAAGCTCCATCTTTTTTCTCTGGTCTGTCTTTATACATTTCAGAAATGATAGAAGTCATATTTGGCTTGAAAAATCCGTTTCCAAAAACCAATAAAATTAGTCCTAAGTAAATTGAAAATTCAGTTTCAACCGCCATAGAAGCGTGACCTAAAGTCATTAAAACAGCACCAACAACAACTGCCCACCTGAAACCAATAATTTTATCGGCAAAGTATCCACCTAACATAGTAGATAAATATACTAAACCAACATAAGAACCAAAAAGTGCAGATGCATTTTCTCTAGTCCATTCCCAACCACCATCTACAAAAGAAGAGGTTAAAAATAATATTAATAATGAACGCATTCCGTAGAATGAAAAACGCTCCCACATTTCTGTGAAAAATAGTACAAATAAACCAGCCGGATGACCTAAAACTGGATTTTTGAAAAATTGATCAGTTGAATTTTGACTCATAAGTTGATTATTATAGTTTTATATTGATTTTAGTTGTTTAATTCTTTATCTACTCCGTGCATTAATTTTTTAATGATAGGCGAAAGTACTAAAAGTAGTACTCCAAACCCAATTCCTGTATAGAATAAATATTCAAATAATTTTAAATAACTCTGTTTAGCAATGTTTAAATCTGGCGCTAATCCGTTTGAGGTATCCACTGAAGCAATGTTAGCTAATACTGAAGCAATAAATTCAGAACTTGCAGTTGCTAAGAACCAAACTCCCATCATGAAACCAACAATTTTAACCGGAGATAATTTAGTAACTGCTGAAAGTCCAACTGGAGACAAACTTAATTCTCCACAAGTGTGTAAAAAATAAGCTAATATTAACCATATTGCGGCCACTTTACCTGCTCCAGAAACATTGATTCCCATTACTAATGCTCCAAATCCTAATCCAACTAAAGCAAGAGCTAAAGCAAATTTAACTGCAGTATTTGGATTGTATTTCCCTAATTTTACCCATAACCAAGCAAAAACTGGCGCCAATAAAATAATAAACAAAGCATTGAAACTTAAAAATTGTCCTGCTGATAATTCAATTCCAAAAATATGTCTATCTAAAATTCTATCTGCAAATAAATTCATAGAAGTATACGCTTGTTCAAATAAAGCCCAAAATACAATTGTGAAAACAATTAATATTGTTAAAGCAATTAATTGCTCACGTGCTTTACCATCTAACTGTGTCATTGCATAGTAAACTATATATAAGAATGAAACGCCACCTGCAACTTGTAATGCCAATGAAACCGCATCGTGGTTTTGTACCATTTGCCAAAACAATAATGCTGAAAGTGTACTACCAATATAAATTAACCATTCGTTTTTAATACCAAAAGATTTTTTCTCTAAAAATTCGGGAGCATTTGATTCTCCTTTACCCATTAACAATTTTTTACCAGAAATAAATGTCAACAATCCGAAGAACATACCTACTCCAGCAGCACCAAAACCGTAGCTCCAACCATACGTTTCTCCTAACCAAACACAAATAAGTGTTGCTAAAAAAGAACCAAGATTAATTCCCATGTA
>CAZLGK010000005.1:0-48859 GCA_964559365.1 uncultured Flavobacterium sp. | reverse complement strand
AAAAATAGTAATGTTACTTTGTTAGGTTTTGTTGAAGACTTATCCTTTGCGTTTCAAAATATTGATTTAGCGGTAATCCCTTTTGAAGGGAAATATGGATTTAGGAGTAGATTAATAGAATTAATGCATTTTGGAATTCCTGTACTGACCACAAACGATGCAGTTTGGGGAATGGGATTTGAGCATAATGTGAATATTATTATTTATAAGGATAACTTGCCTTTTGCTATAAAGAATTCTTTAAGTGACTACAATCTAAGAAATAGAGTTGCTGTAAACGCAAAAAAGAAAATTGAAGAGGAGTTTACTTTTGAAAAAACCTATCAAAAATTTGCAGTAGATTTATCTGAAATTATAGAAAACTAGATTATGAAATTATTAGTTTTTTCTCATAAGAAATGTTGGAAAAGTCAAGAGTCACTAACCGGATGGGCTACTGATGGAGGGTTTGCTATGCATATGGATTACCTTTCTAAACTTTTTACACATACTAAAATTATCGTTCCGGTTGTTCCTAGAAAAGAAAAAGGTGAAGTTTTTTTTAATGCTCAAAGTATTGAAATAATTCCAGTAAAATTATTTTTTAAAAAAGGATTGTTGAATAAATTGTTTATGCCTTTTTGGTTTCTTTATTATTTACCAAAATTTATTCGTTTAATTTTAAATTCTGATGCAATTCATACACCTATACCTAGTAACATTGGTACAATAGGTTTTTTGTTAGCTCATTTATTTAATAAGCCACTATATATTAGACATTGTGGAAATTGGTTTGTGCAACGTTCAACAGCAGAAAGGTTTTGGCATTGGTATATGGAAAAATTTGCAGGAGGTAAGAAAGTTTTCTTAACGACTGGTGGCTCTGATGAATCACCATCAAAAATAAATTCAAATATTAAATGGATTTTTTCAAGTAGCTTAACTATTGCAGAAATTGAAGAATCAACTCGTCTCTCTAAAAATTGGTCTTCTCCTAATAGAATTTGTATTGTTTGTAGGCAAGAGAAAGGAAAAGGAACTGAATTGGTATTAGAAGCCTTAAAAAAATTCAAAGATATAGGACAAATGTTTTATTTTGATATTGTTGGAGACGGTAGTTATTTAAATGAATTAAAAGAAATAACAAACAATTTGCAATTAAATAATCAAGTTCTTTTTCATGGTAAATTGAATCATTCAGAAGTTTTAGAAGTGTTACAGCAAAATCATTTTTTTGTTTATCCTACAGCTTCTGAAGGGTTTCCAAAAGTAGTTTTAGAGGCAATGAGTCAACAATTAATAGTTGTAACTACTGCTGTTTCTGTTTTAGGAGGTCTAATACAAGATTCAAAAGCAGGTGTCATATTAAAAGAACGAACTGCCGAAGAAGTGGTTAAACAATTAGATCTATTACTTTCGGAAGATGTTAATTTGCTCAAATTGAGTGCTAATGCAATTGCTTATTCTAAACAATTTACACTTGAAAATTGGGCTAACGAAATAGGGAAGCATTTAGAACATGCGTGGAATGTAGAGTTGAAAAAAGTTAAAGTATGAGAATTCTATTTGTAGCAGGAACCTTAGCTAAGGGTGGAGCAGAACGACAACTTTTTTATTTGTGTCGACTTCTTAAGCAAGAGCATCATGAAGTAAAAGTTTTAAGTTTTACTTTAGGAGAATATTACGAGCAAGAAATTACAAATTTAGGAATAGAAATAGAACATATAACACCTTCTAAAAACAAATTTTTAAAGCTTTTTGATATTTATAAACAAACCATAAAATTTATGCCAGATGTTTTATATGGTTTTCATTTTTATACCGGAATTTACGTTGGTGTAATAGGTAGAATAACATCTGTCTTAAGTATAGGTTCAATAAGGAGTAATGGGTTAGCAGAGAAAAAAACTAATGGTTTAATTTCATGGTTGCATTATTCATTTCCAAAATTAATTATTGCTAATTCTGAAAATGCAATAGAAAATGTACAACGTGTTTTTTATAAAAAAGAAGTTACATATTTACCAAACATAATTGATCTAAATTATTTTACTTTTCGAGAAAAAGAAAAATCAAATAAATTAAACTTACTTTTTATTGGAAGCTTAAAACAAGTAAAACAACCAATTCTTTTTATAGAAATTGTTGATAAATTAGTAAATAATGGTATTGAGGTTTCTGCAGAAATAATTGGTAATGGTCCTATGGAAAAATTACTAAAATCTAAATCAGAAGGTCTACCAGTTTCGTTTTTAGGAGAATTAGATGATGTTAGACAAAATTTATACCATGCAGATTATTTGATCTCTACATCTAAATTAGAAGGGACTCCAAATGTTATGCTTGAAGCATTTGCTTGTGGCACACCTGTGTTAGCATTAGAACATAATGGTCTGAAAAACTGGATAAAATTGGATTTAGTTCAAGTGGGAAATACAATTGATGAAATGGTTTCTATTTTGTTAAAGAACAAAAACCACAATGCTATAAAACCAAGGTTATTTTTAGAAAAAGAACATAGTGAAAAAGTAGTTTTAAAAAGATTAAATGATATTTTTGCTTAATAAACAATAATAACCAATGTTTTTTAACTCTATTTCATTTGCGATATTTCTACCAATAGTGTTTCTACTATATTGGTTTGTGTTTAATAAATCAAAGAAAACACAAAATGTTGTATTAATAATAGCTAGCTATTATTTTTATTCTTGTTGGGATTGGCGTTTTTTATTTTTATTAATATTCTCAACCCTTTTAGATTATACAAGTGGCATAATGATGGAAAATAGCAGTACGGCAAAAACTAGGAAGTTTTGGCTGTGGCTGACTATTGGAATTAATTTAGGTTTTTTAGGCGTTTTTAAATATTATGATTTCTTTGCTCTATCTTTTGCGGAATTATTAAACGGAATAGGTTTTGAAGCACATCCCTATTTACTGAAATTGGTTTTACCAGTTGGAATTTCATTTTATACTTTTCACGGACTTTCTTATGTAATTGATATTTATTATAAGCGCATAAAAGCAGAACATAATTTTGTAGATTATTCTTTATTTGTAAGTTATTTTCCTTTATTGGTTGCTGGTCCTATTGAAAGAGCTACACATTTATTGCCACAAGTTAAAGTCAAAAGAATATTTAATTTTGTACAAGGAAAAGAAGGAGTGAAATTAATTTTATTTGGCTTGTTTAAGAAAATGGTTGTTGCTGATAATTGTGCTTTTTTTGCAGATCAAATATTTTCTAATAGTACAAGTTATTCAGGCCCAGAATTATGGCTAGGAAGTATATTGTTTGCCTTTCAAATTTATGGTGATTTTAGCGGATATTCAGATATAGCAATTGGTACTTCTAAACTATTTGGAATTGAATTATTGAAGAATTTTAATTTTCCCTATTTTGCAAAAGATATTGCTGATTTCTGGCGAAGATGGCATATTTCACTATCTTCATGGTTTAGAGACTATCTATATATCCCATTAGGAGGAAGTAGAGGGAGTAGGTTAAAGCAGGTTAGAAATGTTTTTGTAATTTTTTTAGTAAGTGGTTTTTGGCATGGAGCTAATTGGACTTTTATTATTTGGGGAGCTATTCATGCGTTGTTATTTATTCCTTTGCTAATATCAAATAAGAACAGAAATAATTTGTCAAGTGGTGTATATAGGTTTAATGATTTTCCAAAAATAATGCTGACTTTTTTATTGGTTTGTATAGCATGGGTTTTCTTTAGAGCAGACTCATTAACAATTGCTTACGAGTATTTAATAGGTATGTTTGATTTTAGTTCACTTTCAATACATTTTTTCCTGAAAAGCTCAAAATATATTTTACTTACTTTGATTGTTTTACTTTCAATAGTTACTCTAATAAGTTATGAATGGTATGCCTTAAAAAAAAATAACTCAATTGTAATATTGTCTAAAAAAAGTATGTTTTTACTAATAGGAATGATATTGTTTATGGGAGTGTATAGAAATCAATTAACGTTTATTTATTTCCAATTTTAATACATGAAACAGTTTCTTAAATCTATTGGACTTTATGGATTAATTTCCTTTCTATTTTTTAATGGAATTGCTTTTTTGTGCTTATTTATTTTAGGTAAATCAAATTTTTATAAACCGTGTTTTGTGAAGAATAGAAAAAACAGTAATTCTTTTGATTATGTTGTTTTAGGTTCTAGTACGGGTTTAACAACTTTAGATACTAAATTAATTGATTCTTTAAGCGGAAAAAAAGGATTGAATATCAGTATGGATGATTCCTCTTTGAATACTCAATATTTAATGTTACAACATTTTTTAAATTCTGAAAAGAAAACGAAGTGTTTAGTATTAGCTGTTACCCCATGGGATTTAGAAAATAATTCTCCAAAGTTGAATAATAACGATTATCGATTTCTTCCATTTATTAATGAAGATTATGTTTATGAATACTACTTATCAATGGAGTCTGATTTATTTAAGCCATTAGCTTATTCAAAATATATTCCTTTAATCGGAATGAGTTATTATAATACGGAACTTTTTTATCCTTCAATATTAGCAGCTGTAAATAGTAAAAAGAGAAATAGATTTGATGATCTAGGTAACTATTCGTATCCATCTTACGGATCTCCAAATAAAATAAATAACGAAGTAATTAACTTAGAATTGAATAATCCTTATTTTATTAAAATTTCTAAATTATGTGAATTCCATAATATCAGGTTAGTTTCTTATATTTCTCCTATTTATAAAACAAAAGTTAATGTAGATGGAATTATGATAGAACTTGTAAATCATTCAAGTTTTATTACAGATAAAAAAATGTTTTACGACAATATTCATGTAAACAAAATAGGGAGAAGGTTATGTTCTAAGGAATTTGCGAAATATATTAATTGAATTATTAAAAATACATAGTGAGTAAATCAATCAAAAACCCATACTTTTTTTTAATTCTAATCCATCTTTTACTTGGTTTAGTTACTTTTGCTTTACCTTTTCTGACCAAAATATACAGTTTGTTAATTGTGTTATTTGGCTATTTATGGGTTATTAGAAATAAAAATAAGAATCATGAAGTTTTAGTGGTTTCAGCATACATTGTAGGTGCTGAAGTTTTTTTGCGAATGACTAGCGGAATGCATATTAATGAATATGGGAAATACAATGTCATTGTTTTAATGATTATTGGAATCCTTTATAGTGGTTTTCATAAAGGGAGTTACATTTATTTGATTTATTTGTTTTTGTTGCTTCCAGGGGTGTTTTATGGCATGCATACTTTAAGTTTTGATGCAAATATTCGTAAAGCTATTGCTTTTAATATTTCGGGTCCAATCTGTTTAGGTTTTTCTGCTTTATACTGCTATAGAAAAATTATTACTTTGGAACAGTTTAAAAAAATTTTCATAGCCTTTGGTTTGCCTATTTTATCAATTGTCGCTTACCTAATATTATATACGTCTAGTAAAAGTACAGTTTTTGTTAATACATCATCTAATCATGATGCTTCTGGTGGGTTTGGACCCAATCAAATGTCGACCATTTTAGGGTTTGGTACTTTTATTTTTTTTACTGTTTTTTATCTTTTTGCTAAAACGAAATTAGAAAAAATTGTAACGGTTTTTATCATAGCTGTAGTAACTTTTAGAGGAATTATTACTTTCTCTAGAGGAGGAGTTTATGTAGGAGTTGGAATGATTTTGATTTTAATAATAGTTACTTTCTTTATGATAAGTATAAAGGCAAAAATGAAAGTTTTTATTATGTTTTTAACAGGTTTAATTTTATCATTAGGAATTTGGACTTACTCATCAATTACAACAGATGGGCTTATAGATAAAAGATATGCCAATAAAGATGCAGCAGGGAGAGTAAAAGAAAGTAAATTAACTGGAAGGGAAACATTAATAGAATCTGAATTATTGATGTTTTGGGAGAACCCTATTACAGGAGTAGGAGTAGGAAAAAATAAAGAATATAGAGAGGAACTATTAGGAATTGAAGCAGCATCTCATAATGAAATTTCAAGAATGCTGGCAGAACATGGCTTTTTAGGGATTATTTGTTTTCTGATTATTTTCTTTACTCCTTTGATTAATTATTTAGGTGACAGAAAAAATATTTTTGCATTGTCCTTCTTTTTGTTTTGGATTTTAACGATTAACCATGCCGCCATGCGTTTAGCTGCTCCAGGTTTTGTATATGCATTATCTGTTTTAAAACTTACTTTTATTGATGAAAAAAAACATACTTTACATAGGTAATAAGTTGTCAGGTCATGGATATAATAAAACATCCATTGAAACCTTAGGGTCTTTTCTTGAAGCAGAGGGTTATGATATGTACTTTACTTCTTCGAAGAAAAACCAATTACTTCGTTTGGTTGATATGATTTACACGATAATAAAGTTGTCTTCAAAACTTGATTATGTCTTAATAGATACGTATAGTACTTCTAGCTTTTGGTATGCATTTATTTGTAGTCAAATTGCTCGTTCTTTTAAGATTAGATATATTCCTATTTTAAGAGGAGGAGATTTGCCTAATCGTTTAGATACTAACCTAATACTTTGCAAACTTATTTTTGAAAATGCTTTCAAAAATGTAGCTCCTTCCAATTATTTATTATCTGAGTTTGCCAAAAGGGGTTTTCAAAATCTTGTTCATATTCCGAATACTATTGAAATAAAGAATTACACATTCAAGAAACGAAATTTATTTGCGCCAAAACTACTTTGGGTAAGAGCATTTGCTACAATATACAATCCTAAAATGGCGATTGATGTTTTAAAGATATTGCAAGTACTCTTTCCAAATGCATCGCTTACTATGGTAGGACCTGATAAAGACGGAAGTATGGAAACTACCAAGCAATACGCTAAACAATTAGATGTTGAAGTGTGTTTTACGAATAGATTAAGTAAAAAGGAATGGATTGATTTATCAGTAAATTACGATTTTTTTATAAACACTACTCATTTTGATAACACACCAATTAGTGTTATGGAGGCCATGGCTTTAGGTTTGCCAATTATTTCTACTAATGTTGGTGGCATTCCTTTTTTGTTAAAAAACAATGAAAACGCTATATTAGTAAATGACAACGATAGTGTTCATATGGCCAATTCTATTATTGCTTTAATTGAAGATCAAGAAAAAGCATTGATGCTATCAAAAAAGGGAAGGGTCTTTGTTCAACAAATGGACTGGACAGTGGTCAAAAATCAATGGATTAAGCTCTTAAGTTAGTAACTTGAGGAAATCCGCAAAAAGTTGTTAAATCTTTAATAGATATTTTGTTTCTTTGTTGTGAATAAAAGTTTTAAAAACATGTCTACAAGTAATAAAATACATTTTGAAATTTCGGAGAGAAAAATTCTCTTAAGGATTTTTGATATGTTTTTTATTCTAGGGACTTTACATTTAATAAGTCATTATTTTAGATTTGATTATTTTTCAATAAGACAAGATAACTATTATTGGGCTATACTTCTAGCTGCTTATATTACTATTATAGGAACTGTTTTTGATATGTATAATTTGCAAACGGCAAGTAATAAATATCAAACACTTAAAAGTGTAATTTTAACTACTTCTGTAACTACTTTACTCTATCTTTTAACACCTTTTTTTACACCTGTTTTACCATCTAACAGGTTGCAAATTATTTTATTTTATTTGTCAATTTTAGTTTCATTATTAATTTGGAGAAATCTATACATTACTTTTTTGGCAACAAATCGATTTATAAAAAGGGTAGTTTTTATTGGAGGAGCTAAGAAAATGAATGAATTAATAAACAGGTTAACAAAAGCCAATCCTCACTTTCAAATAGTTGGATTTGTAACAACCGATGATAAAGAAGTTGAGAGTGAAATTCCTCAAATCAAAATATCAGATTTAAAATCAATTGTTCACCTAAATTCAGTTTCAGAAATTATCGTTACGGATGAGACAAATAAATCGATTAATTTTGAACAATATGAAATTCTCCTTCAGTTTTTAGAAAGTGGGATTGTAATTAGACAGTATTCGGATGTTTATGAGCAAATAACAAATAGACTTCCATTGCAGGCTGAAGATAAAGAGTTGTTTAAGTTTTTTCCTTTTAGTAGGAGTAATCAGAATAAATTGTATCTGTTTTTTAGTCGTTTCTTTGATGTGTTATTCGCAATAATGGGCTTGATTTTTTTAGGGTTTATTTTACCTTTCCTATGTTTTTTTAATTTATTTTGGAATCGTGGTCCAATGTTTTATACACAGGAAAGGGTTGGTAAAAACGGTATTCCTTTTAAAATTTATAAATTAAGAAGTATGATTATAAATGCAGAAAAAGAAGGTGCTGTTTTTGCGACAACAAATGATACTCGAGTAACAACTTTTGGAAGGTTTATTAGAAAGTCTAGGTTAGACGAAATTCCTCAATTTATAAATGTGCTATTTGGACAAATGGCACTAATTGGACCAAGACCAGAAAGACCAGTATTTGTTGATGAAATTGCAAATAAAATTCCTTTATATCAAACAAGGCATGTCGTAAAACCGGGATTGACAGGTTGGGCACAAGTAAACTATTCTTATGGAGAAAGTATAGAAGATAGTCTCATGAAATTACGCTATGATTTATACTACATTAAACACAGAAGTCTTTTTCTAGATTTGAATATAGTTCTTAAAACTTTAAATACCGTTTTGTTTTTTAAGGGGCAGTAAAGTTTTATATGAATAGTAAAATAACTTAAATGCCTATTTTAAATAGATATTTTCCTTTTTGCAACTTATAATTATTCGACTTATAATTACAAAATGAGCGATAGTAAAAGGTAATAGTAGCGTTAAATCTACTTTATTTATAATCAAGAGAAAATGAATAATTATAGCAATTAAATTAATTCTCCCCCAATTTATTATTGTTTTTGAACTTCGTTTATATATTGAATAAACAAATCCTATTAGCAAAGGATTAAACAATAAAGCATTATAATTCCAAAGTACTTCTTCATGAAAAGAGTAAAGCCCTACTAAGCAAAGAAAAATACCTAATAATGCTATAATTGTAAAATATAAAGAAATTATTTTCTTGTTATTAATATATACAATTATTGCTAAAAGTAAAATAATAATATAGGGAGAGTTAAGTAAAGAAGATTCAAGTGGAACTTCTTGAGCTTCAAAAATAGTTGTGTTTTTTGTTACTAATTGCTTTTCGTTAAATTGTGAAGTTTTTAAAACAGAATGTAATTCTAAAGGTAAAAAAAGTGTTTCTGCCATCCTATCTACTTTTTTTCCAAAAATAATATTGATGCCTAATTTTTCAAAATAATGATTTTCCAAATAAGGATAAAGAATATCTCTATATGAAATTTTCACAGGTTTTATGTTAGTGATAGTTTCTTTTCCTAAAATTTCATTGATTTTGTCAATAACCATAGTAGTACAGTTTCTATCAATGAATTTGTATGTGTAAAATCGTTCATCGCTAAACAAAGAACTATTTAGTTTTTGAAAAAGTTCTTGCTTTTGAACTAAAGATAAATCTAATTCTTGTTCATATATTGAACGATTCTCATAACGATAACTGTATTCAAAATCTCTAAAAGTATTTGTTGTAACAAAATATTGTAAGTCTCCTTTTACAAATTTCAACATGAAATTTGGTGTCTCAAAATCAAAAGCTCCATAATTGTATACAATGTCAATTCCTTGTAAAGAATCTTTAATTCTAATTCCAGTATGTCCATAAAGAGAATACGATTCATTACCAGTTCCGCAAGTAATAATACTTACTTTTGAGGTTTTAGATAAAGTATTGCTTTGTCCATAATTACTTAAAGATATAAGTGTAAGAAATAATATTAAAAGTTTTTTCATGAATACATTCTAATGTCTGAAAATATCAAAATCAATTTTTAAAGAGAAAATATTAGAATAAAGAGCAGCGCTTTGATCTCCTAAATCAGTAAGTGCATAATCTATTTGAATGCCTTTATATTTAAAACCCAGGCCTATATTAGGTTGAAAACTCAATTTATTCGAATTGTCTATTTGTGTAATTTGTTGAAAATTTCCAACTCCACCTCTTAAAAAGACTAAATCAACATATCCGAATTCAAAACCTAAAGCTGGGTCAATGCTTACTAAGCTCGTAGAAATAATGTCGTTTGTTTGAGTGAATTGCATGTTTAAATTTGCTGCAGCAGTTATGCTGTAATCATAACGAATAAGGTATTTTTTTGCGATTCCTAATTGAGCTTTAGGAAGTGTAATTTCTGAAGTTTCTGGTAATTCTTGATTTTCTCCTGGAACAGCATCTTTAATTTCATTGTATTTGTCTTCATCAATAATCCAAGTGTTGTAAGTAGTGGTTATATCTCTTAACATTAAACCAAATTTCCAATCTTCTTCATCACTTATGTACTGTAAGCCTATATCAAAACCAAACCCCCAAGAACTTGCAAAATCACCAATTATCCTATGAATTACTTTACCATTCACACCAATGTTTAGTCCGTCAATGGGAAGGCTTCGTGCATAAGAAACGGTTAAAGCATAGTCTGCGGTAGAAAATAGGGAAATTCTATTATAATCAATATTTCCTTGACTATCTATTAATTGAGTAGTGTTTAAAATATCATCAACACCAAAACGAATTAATGAAATTCCTACAGCACTTCTTGAGTCTAGTGGCATTGCAAAACCTGCATAATCATATTGTGCTATGTTAGCAAAGTAATTAGCATGCATTAACGCAACCTGATTGTCTTCTAAGTTTATTAATCCCGCAGGATTCCAATATCCAGAGTTAACATCACTAGTTTGAGCAGTTACAGCGTTACTCATTCCAAGTGCAGCAGCATCAACACCAATACTCAAAAACTCATTAGAGTATTTTCTAATTGTTTGACTAAAAGAGAATAATGATTGTAAAAAAATAATTAATATAAAGGTCTTTTTCAAAGCCATTGTAATTTTTACAAATATCTAATAAAATTCTTAATTACTAAACTCAAATTCTATTAACTTATTGTATTACATTTGCTTTAAATAATTTGAAGCCACACATTTGGTTTTGTATATTTGCTGATACATGATTAGTCTAGTGAATAGCTTTTATGCTATAACTTTTCTTAAAACCAATAATTTACTATAAATATCATATATGAATATTAATAAATACATTCCAAACGCATTAACGCTTTTAAACTTATTGTCTGGTTTGCTTGCTCTTATTGCTATTTTTAACGGATTTTATGACCATGCTTTTATTTTTGTTGCACTAGGAATATTTTTTGATTTTTGGGACGGATTTTTAGCACGAAAACTTGGTGTTACCGGTCCATTAGGAGTTCAGCTAGATTCATTAGCAGATATGGTAACAAGTGGAGTGGTTCCTGGTTTGTTAATGTTTAAGTTATTTGAGACTATTCAGCAAAATCAACCAGAATACATGCCTACAGAAGACACTTTCTATATGGGGGTTATTCCTTACTTTGGTTTTTTTATAACTTTGGCTTCATGTTATAGATTGGCTAACTTTAATATTGATACAAGGCAGACGAATTCATTTATAGGTTTACCTACGCCTGCAAATGCTATGTTGATTATGAGTATTCCAATGATTCAGTATAATAGAGAAGGAGAATGGTTTGATCTTGTTTTAGGTAATCCTTATGTTTTATTCGTCATAACTTTAATAAGTACTTTTTTGTTAAATGCTGAAATTCCTTTATTTTCCTTAAAATTTAAAAAATTAAATTGGTCTGAAGCTAAACTTCAAATTAGCTTTACTGTTTTTGCAGTACTTATGCTTTTTGTTCTAAAGTTTGTCGCAATTCCATTAATTATCTTATCATATATAATACTTTCATTAATATTGAATTCGTTATCTAAAAAATAACAAATATTGGCTCCTAAAAAAAAAGTAGTTTTTAAGAAAACTATAATAAAGAAAACTTCTAATAATCAATTTAAAATAATTGCAACAGGAATTATATTGCTGTTATTGATTGTTTTGGGTTATGCTTATAAAACTCATTTTTTATCTTATTTAGGTTTTGCTACAAAACCATATAGTGCATTATCTAATGAAGAAAAAAAACTTTCGAATAAACATATTCAGAATGTATTGTTAAATCATGATGAAAAAGCTCTGGGTTTTGATGTTTCAGAATACCAAAGTTTAATTGATTGGGAAAAAACTTATAATATAGATGAGTCGTTTGAAATGTCTTTTGTTTTTATTCGAGCAACTGCTGGAAAAAATAAAATAGATAAAAGGTTTAAAGAAAATTGGAAGAATGCTAAGCAACGAAATTTAATATGTGGAGCTTATCATTATTATCGACCAAATGAAAACTCTTTTGAACAAGCTAATAATTTTATTAAAATAGTAAAACTTAAAAAAGGCGACTTGCCACCTGTATTAGATATTGAAAAATTACCTAAAACCCAATCAATAGATAATTTAAAATTGGGTTTAAAAAGATGGTTAGAAGTTGTTGAAAAACATTATAAAGTAAAACCTATCATTTATTCTGGTGAAAGTTATTATAATGATTTTTTAAAAGATGAATTCTCTGATTACCCTTTTTGGATTGCAAATTATAATTTTTGGATTAAAGAAATTAAAAATGAATGGGATTTTTGGCAATTTACCGAAAACGGAAAATTAGAAGGTGTTAAAGGGCAATTAGATTTAAATGTATATAACGGCTCTGTTATATCGCTTCAAAATATGTGCATAAAATAAAAGCTTTACATTATCTGTAAAACTTTATTTTAATTAAAATTCTATTTTCTTTTTTCTCAATTCAAAATTCTGACCTAAGTATACTCTTCTTACCATTTCATCTTCAACCAATTCTTCAGGTTTTCCAGCTTTTAAAATTCCACCTTCAAACATTAAGTAAGTTTTATCAGTAATGGCGAGTGTTTCTTGTACATTATGATCGGTAATTAAAATACCAATATTTTTGTTTTTTAATTGTGCTACTATTCGTTGAATGTCTTCTACTGCAACAGGGTCTACACCTGCAAAAGGTTCGTCTAATAAAATAAATTTTGGGTCAGTTGCTAAACATCTTGCAATTTCAGTTCTTCTTCTTTCTCCTCCAGAAAGTAAATCGCCTCTATTGGTTCTAATGTGTTCTAATGAAAATTCAGAAATCAATTCTTCCATTTTAGCCTCTTGCTCTTCCTTTGTTTTATTAGTCAATTGAAGTACGCTTAAAATATTATCTTCAATACTTAATTTTCTAAAAACAGAAGCTTCTTGAGCCAAATAGCCAATCCCATTTTGTGCTCTTTTAAACATTGGAAAATTAGTAATATTTAAATCATCTAAATAAATATTACCGCTATTTGGCTGAACTAAGCCTACAATCATATAAAAGGAAGTTGTTTTTCCTGCGCCGTTTGGACCTAAAAGACCAACGATTTCTCCTTGATTAACTTCCACAGAAATGCCTTTTACAACACTTCTTTTTTTATACGTTTTAACTAATTTTTCTGCTCTTAGTTTCATATTATATAGGTGTGAGTTTAAAAGTTTATTAAGGTTTAAAATTGACTTCTAATCACAAATAAACGAATAAACCTATTAACAGTTCAATGATTTAACAATAATTTATTTTTGTATTTAACTTTTTAAACAAGTATTACTTTGTGTTTTCTTCAAGAGCTTCCCAAAATTCATAGGCTCTTCTTAAATGAGGAATTACAATTGTTCCACCTACTAATGTTGCAATACTCATTGCTTCCATCATTTGTTCTTTTGTAATTCCATTTTTAAAGGCTGTTTCTAAGTGATATTTAATACAATCATCACACCTTAAAACTGCGGAAGCGACTAAGCCTAAAAGTTCTTTAGTCTTAACATCTAAAGCTCCTTCAGTATAGGCATTAGTATCTAAATTAAAAATTCGCTTAACAATTTTGTTGTTATCAGCCAAAAGTTTATCATTCATTTTAGAACGATAATCATTAAATTCTTGTATTAAATTTGACATAATTATTTGATATTTTGTTGTTTTTTATGAACGATAACACTTATTAAAATACTTATTTCATATAAAATCATAATAGGAACAGCTACTATAATTTGACTAATAACATCGGGAGGTGTAATAATTGCTGAAAGAATCAAGATAATTACTAAAGTGTATTTTCGATATGTGCGAAGTGAACTTGGAGTTACCAAACCCAACTTTGTTAGAAAATATATAACAACTGGTAATTCAAATAATAAGCCACATGCAACGGTTGAAGATCTTAATAAACTTATATAAGAACTCAAGTCAATGTCGTTAAAAATTTCTTTACTCACATTATAGTTAGATAAAAAGTTAACTGATAATGGCGCAATTAAAAAGTAGCCAAATAATACTCCTGCAAAAAATAAAATTGAGGCTGTAAGAATAAATAGAACAGCATATTTTTTTTCATTATCATAAAGGGCAGGTCTTATGAATTTCCAAAATTCCCAAATAATAAATGGAAATCCTAAAATGAATCCAGCTGTTATGGAAGTCCACATGTGAGCAGAAAATTGTCCTCCCATTTCTCTACTTTGAATTCGCATTGGAATTTCAGTAACACATAAACTTTTGTCTAATCCAAACTGTTGAGAAAGGTCACAAAAATAACGATATGTTATAAAGTCGGTATTTTTAGGTCCAAATAATATTTCGTCAAAAATAAAGTCGCTAAAAAAGAAAGCAACTGTTGCACAAGCAAGAATAGCAATTGTGCTTCTTATGAGTAGCCATCTTAATTCTTCAAGATGATCTAAAAATGACATTTCACTTAAATTTTTCTTAGCCATTATACTATTCCTTCTTTTAGAATATCGTGTAAGTGTAATATTCCTAAATATTTATCATCTTCTATGACAACTAACTGAGTAATAGAATTGTTCTCTAAAATATTCAACGCTTCAGAAACCAATATAGTTGAATTAATGTTTTTAGGATTTTTTGTCATAATATCTTTGGCAACTAAATCTGTAAAAGTATCTCGTGTATTAAGCATTCTCCTGATATCTCCATCAGTAATAATTCCTATTACATTGTTGTTTTCCACAACTGCAGTAACACCTAGTCGTTTTTCAGATATTTCCATGATAACTTTCTTAATGCTGTCATTCGGGTTAACTCTTGGTGTATGAGTAGTATCCAACATATCTTTTACTTTTAAAAGTAATTTTTTTCCTAGAGCTCCGCCGGGATGATAAATCGCAAAGTCTTCATTTTTAAAGTTTCTAACCTCCATTAGAGCAACGGCTAATGCATCACCTAAAACTAATTGAGCTGTTGTACTATTAGTTGGGGCCAAATTGTTAGGACAAGCCTCATTGTCTACATGTGCATGTAGTATATAGTGAGATTCTTTACCTAAAAAAGAATTTAAATCAGAAGTCATTCCTATTAGTGTGTTGCCAAATCTTTTTAATAAAGGTACCAAAACTTTAATTTCAGGACTGTTGCCGCTTTTAGAAATACATATAATTACATCCTCAGGAAGAACCATTCCTAAATCTCCATGAACAGCTTCTGATGCATGAAGAAAAATTGAAGGTGTTCCTGTTGAATTTAATGTGGCAACTATTTTTTGAGCAATTATTGCGCTTTTACCAATGCCAGTTATGACAAGTCTTCCTTTAGATTTAAAAATGATATCTACAGATTTTGCAAAATCTTCAGATAAGTAATTGACCAAGTTTGCAATGCTTTCGCTTTCGGCTAAAATGGTTTTTTTTGCAGATTCTAAAATTGTAGTTACAGTATTCAAAGTAGTTGTTTTTATTGTTTTGTGTTTTTAAAGATTATTGTATCTTTATAAATGCAAATTTAGGTAAAATCATATTAATAGAGAATGAAACTAAACGAAATTGATTTACACAAAGAGTTAAAAAAATATTTTGGGTTTAACCAATTCAAAGGACTTCAAGAACAAGTAGTTAAAAGTATAATATATGGTAATAATACATTTGTTATTATGCCAACTGGGGGTGGTAAATCATTGTGTTATCAATTACCAGCCTTAGTTTTAGAAGGAACAGCAATTGTTGTTTCTCCGCTTATTGCCTTAATGAAGAACCAAGTTGACGCTATTAGAAGTTTAAGCTCAGAGCATGGTATTGCTCATGTTTTGAATTCTTCTTTAACGAAAACCGAAATTAACCAAGTAAAGGCTGATATTACTTCGGGTATTACTAAATTACTTTATGTTGCTCCTGAATCTTTAACAAAAGCCGAATATATAGAGTTTTTAAAAGGAGTTAAATTATCATTTGTTGCCATTGATGAAGCACATTGTATTTCTGAATGGGGTCATGATTTTAGGCCTGAATATAGAAACTTAAGAAATATAATTAAACAATTAGGTGATATTCCAATTATAGGTTTAACTGCAACCGCTACTCCAAAAGTTCAGGAAGATATTTTAAAGAATTTAGATATTCCTGGTGCAAATACTTTTAAAGCCTCTTTTAATAGAGCTAATTTGTATTATGAAGTAAGGCCAAAAACTAAAAATATAGAATCTGATATTATTCGATTTATCAAACAAAACAAAGGGAAATCTGGAGTTATTTATTGTTTGAGCAGAAAAAAAGTAGAAGAAATAGCACAATTGTTACAAGTAAATGGTATAAGTGCAGTTCCTTATCATGCAGGTTTAGATGCTAAGACTCGTGCCAAGCATCAAGATAATTTTTTAATGGAAGATGTTGATGTAGTTGTTGCTACAATAGCATTTGGAATGGGAATTGATAAGCCTGATGTTCGTTTTGTAATTCATCATGATATTCCTAAGTCATTAGAGAGTTATTATCAAGAAACAGGTAGAGCTGGTCGTGATGGAGGCGAAGGCCATTGTTTGGCTTATTACGCTTATAAAGACATTGAAAAACTGGAAAAATTCATGTCAGGAAAGCCAGTTGCTGAGCAAGAAGTAGGATTTGCCTTGTTACAAGAAGTAGTTGCTTATGCTGAAACTTCAATTTCAAGAAGAAAATATCTATTACATTATTTTGGGGAAGAATTTGATTCCGAAACAGGCGAAGGTGCTGATATGGATGACAATATGCGTAATCCAAAAAAGAAAGAAGAATCTAAAAATCAAGTAAAATTGTTGCTTGAAGTCATCCGAGATACTAAACAACAGTTTAAAGCAAAAGAAATTATTTTGGCTTTAACAGGAAAAGTAAATGCAGTTATAAAAGCACATAAAATTGACCAACAACCTTATTTTGGAAAAGGAAATGGCTATGACGATAAGTATTGGATGGCATTAATTCGTCAAGTGTTGGTTAACGGATTCATTGAAAAAGATATTGAAAGTTATGGAGTAATTAGACTTTCAAGTAAAGGGAATGACTTTATAAAAAGTCCAGAATCTTTTATGATGTCTTTAGATCATGAATACAATGAATCAGATGATGATAGTATAGTGACTTCTTCTAAAGCTTCTGGTGCTACTGATGAAGTGTTAATGTCAATGCTAAAGGATTTAAGGAAAAAAGTAGCTAAGAAATTAGGAGTGCCTCCATTTGTTGTTTTTCAAGACCCGTCTTTAGAAGATATGGCATTAAAGTATCCAATTTCTATCGAAGAATTAGGAAGTGTTCATGGAGTAGGTGAAGGAAAAGCTAAAAAATACGGTAAAGAATTTATAGATTTAATCAACCGCTATGTAGATGAAAATGATGTTATTCGTCCTGATGACTTAGTAGTTAAATCTACCGGAGCAAACTCTGGACTAAAACTTTACATTATTCAGAATGTTGATAGGAAACTTGATCTAAATGATATTGCTTCCGCAAAAGGATTGTCTATGGACGATTTATTAAAGGAAATGGAGCAAATTGTGTATTCTGGAACAAAACTAAATATTAAGTATTGGATTGATGATATTTTAGACGAAGATCAACAAGAAGAAATTTATGACTACTTTATGGAATCAGAATCAGATAATATTAAAGCTGCACTTGCTGAATTTGATGGCGATTACGATACGGAAGAATTACGCTTAATGCGAATTAAGTTTATTAGTGAAGTGGCAAATTAAAGTTTTTTTAAATTTTTTAAACATTCATAAATCCTTAACTTGTGTTGAGGATTTTAAATATATAGTTATGAAGTACTTTTTTTTACTTTTATTTCTTACAATTTTTAGTTGTAAATCTACTCAAGAAAAAACACAAGTTGATAATGTGTTTTTAGAAGCAGATAAAGTTGAAATCTGGTCTTATGAAAATAGGGAGAATTGGCATAGAGAGATAGATGTTGAAAGAGAAGGAATGAAACAACTTGAGATTGTAAAGGGGCAATTAAATATTGATAAAAATTTTATAAAAGAAAGAATTGTTTTAACTGTTAAACAAATTAAAGACTTAGAAAGTGTATTATATGACGATAAAGTTTGTGATTATGTGTCAATTGATACTTGTTATCAGCCAAGACATTTAATAGTTTTTTTTGATTCTGAAGAAAAAGTTATTAATGCTTTGGAAATCTGTTTAAGTTGTATACAGATTCAATCAATTAATAATTTTAATTACCCAGATTTATGCGAACAGAAAATGGATAAATTAGAAAAATTATTTAAATCATTTGGAATAAATTATTATGATGAAAAATAATAATTTTCAATAATTGTAATCTACTCATAAACCTCACCACGATGAGGTTTCAGTGCATCTCTAAATGTAATCATATCTTTTTCTTCCACTACTAAAAAAGCAATAGCGTACATTTCGTTTATAATTTCAAATCCAGTAATTTTTAGTGGATATTTTTCTATTTCTAAGAATTCCTTCAAATGAATTTCATGATGCTCAGCTGTTTTTGCCGCAGCTTGACCTCTAAAATCCCAAATCAGTTTAATTTTTCTCATAATTTTACGTTTCAAAGAGGCAAAGTTACAAAGTCAGTTGTCAAATTACTATTTTTGTACTCAATTAAACAGTCTAGTTATCTAAAAGTCTAGAAATCTAAATATCTATTTTAATGCCTCGCGAATTTCAATTTCAAGTTTCACCAGAAGTAGCTGCTAATGAAGTATTGCTTAATCAGTTTGTTGCAAAACTTTTTAATGTTTCTCCAAAAGAGATTCAAAAAACAGTTGTTGTAAAGCGTTCTATTGATGCAAGACAAAAAGCAATAAAAGTCAATATAAAAGCCAATGTTTTTCTAGTGGGCGAAGAGTTTGTTGAATCAAAAATTGAGTTGCCAAATTATCCTAATGTAGCTAATGAAAAAGAAGTAATTATTGTAGGGGCTGGTCCTGCCGGATTATTTGCAGCACTTCAATTAATTGAATTAGGATTAAAACCCATTGTTTTAGAAAGAGGGAAAGATGTAAGAGGAAGAAGACGTGATTTAAAAGCAATTAACGTAGATCATATTGTAAACGAAGATTCTAATTATTGTTTTGGTGAAGGTGGAGCAGGAACCTATTCTGATGGAAAGCTTTATACACGTTCCAAAAAACGTGGCGATGTAGATAGAATTTTGGAAATTTTAGTTGGTTTTGGAGCTTCAACGGAAATACTAGTAGAAGCGCATCCGCATATTGGAACCAATAAATTACCACAAATTATTCAAGATATTCGAGAAAAAATCATTGAGTGCGGTGGAGAAGTGTTATTCGAAAAACGAGTAACTGATATTATAATAAAGAACAATGAAGTTGATGGAGTTGTGCTTCAAGACGGTGCAACAATACATGCGAACAAACTAATTTTAGCGACAGGTCATTCTGCTCGTGATATTTTTGAATTATTAGATAAAAAACAAGTTTATATTGAAGCAAAACCATTTGCTTTAGGTGTTCGTGCCGAACATCCACAAAATTTAATTGATAGCATTCAATATTCGTGTGATTTTAGAGGCGAACATTTGCCGCCAGCTCCCTATTCAATAGTAAAACAAGTTGGAGGTAGAGGAATGTATTCTTTTTGCATGTGTCCGGGAGGAGTTATCGCGCCATGTGCAACTGCTCCAGGTGAAGTGGTTACCAACGGTTGGTCGCCTTCAAAACGCGATCAAGCAACTGCCAATTCAGGAATTGTGGTAGAATTGCGATTAGAAGATTTTAAACCTTTTGAAAAGTTTGGCGCTCTAGCGGGAATGGAATTTCAAAAGGCAATAGAACAAAAAGCTTGGCAAGTTGCTGGGAAGACACAAAAAGTTCCTGCACAAAGAATGATTGATTTTACACAGAAAAAAATATCTGATTCAATTCCTAAAACGTCATATGTCCCAGGTACAACTTCGATAGAATTAGGAGATGTTTTTCCAAGTTTTTTAACACAGACTATGCGAGAAGGTTTTGTGCAGTTTGGAAAATCTATGAAAGGATATTTTACAAATGAAGCAATTTTACATGCTCCTGAAAGTAGAACTTCTTCGCCTGTTCGCATACCAAGAGATAATATGACATTAGAACACGTTCAAATTAAAGGTTTATATCCTTGTGGAGAAGGAGCAGGTTATGCAGGTGGTATTATTTCAGCTGCAATAGATGGTGAAAAATGTGCATTAAAAATTAAAGAAAGTTTATAAATAAAAAAAACCGCTAATTGTAGCGGCTTTTTATATATAAAAATAGAATGATTATATTTTCTTAACTCTTACAGCATTCATTCCTTTTGTTCCTTTTTCAAGTTCATAAGTAACTAAATTGCCTTCTTTTACTTCGTCAATTAAACTACTAACATGGAAAAAGAATTTATCGTTAGAATCTATTTCTTTAATGAATCCAAAACCTTTAGAAGTGTCAAAATAATCAACAGTTCCTTTTCTGTCAGTTGGAACTTCTTCTACATCTTCTTTCTTAGGAATTCCTATTTCAATATCTTCAGCTTCAATGACAATTTTCTTTGAAGGATCTGGAGGAGTACTTGTTAAATGTCCGTTTTCATCAACATATACGTACATGTCTTCTTCACTAGTTTTTCCGCTAGCTTTACGGGCGTCTTTTTTAAGTTGTTTCTCTTGTTTTTTCTTTAATTTAAGTTTTTCTTTTTCTTTTTTGTTAAAAGTTTCTTGAGGTCTAGCCATTAAATAATATAATAATTTAGGTTAAAAATAATAAAGTGATAAAATGATGAGTAAAAACGAGAACAATTAAAGAAAGGAATAATTGGAAATAGTTAATTCTATAAGCATTTTGACAAAGATACAATAAAATTGAATACTAATTAAATAATTGTAAGGTATTGAAAGTGAATTAATTTGTTTTTAAGTTATCTCTTTTTTAAAAATCATATAGTGGTATAGGTTTTTCTTATAAAAAGCAAATAGTTTTAAATCTTCTTTTTTTGTACTTTTGGAGTGAATAAAAAAAATATGGAAGAAGAAAAAGTAATTTTAGTTGATGTCAATGATGAGCCAATTGGTTTGATGAATAAAATAGAAGCTCATGAAAAAGCATTACTTCACAGGGCTTTTTCTGTTTTTGTTTTAAATAACAATAATGAAATAATGTTGCAACAAAGAGCTTCTCATAAATACCATTCCCCTTTGTTATGGACAAATACTTGTTGTAGTCATCAAAGAGCTGGAGAAACAAATCTTCAAGCTGGTGCTAGAAGGTTAGAAGAAGAAATGGGATTTGTAGTTCCACTTAAAGAACTCTTTTCGTTTATTTACAAAGCACCATTTGACAACGGATTAACAGAACATGAGTTAGATCATGTTATGATAGGTTATTCTAATGAAGAACCGGTTATTAATCCTGATGAAGTTGAAAGTTGGAAATGGATGAAGATTGAAGATGTGAAAAATGATATGGAGAATCATCCAGAAATTTATACGGTTTGGTTTAAAATTATTTTTGACAAGTTTTATCATTATTTAGAAGACCATAAAGTTTAAAAAAAATCAATAAGATGAAAGTAACTGTTTCTAGGAAAGCACATTTTAATTCAGCACACAGATTATATCGTAAAGATTGGACAGATGAAAAAAACGATTTGGTTTTTGGTAAATGTAACAATCCTAACTTCCATGGTCATAATTATGATTTGATAGTTAGTGTTACAGGTGAAATTGATAAAGAAACTGGTTTTGTTATTGATGTTAAAATTTTAGCAGATTTAATAAAGCTTCATGTTGAAGATGCTTTTGACCATAAAAACTTAAATTTAGATGTACCTGATTTTGAAAATTTAAATCCTACTGCAGAAAATATTGCTGTTGTAATTTGGAATAAATTACGAAAATATATTTCTATTGATAAAGAATTAGAAGTAACATTGTATGAAACAGCTCGAAATTTTGTTACTTATAGAGGAGAATAGTTTTTATCTACAATTGAAATTATATACTTACTATTAAAATAATAAATGAAATTATATCCATTAACATTTAAACCTATTATTAAAGAAAGAATTTGGGGAGGTTCTAAATTAATTACTTTGTTGAATAAAGAGGTTTTAATAAATAATGCAGGAGAAAGTTGGGAATTGTCTTCAGTACCTAATGATGTTAGTGTAGTAAATAATGGATTTCTTAAAGGTAAAAGTTTAAATGAGGTCATTGCTTCAAATCCAGAAGCTATTTTAGGAAAAGAAGTCTTAGGAAAATATGGTAAAGAATTTCCTTTACTTTTTAAATTTTTAGACGCTGATAAAGACTTATCTATACAATTACATCCTAATGATGAATTAGCAAAAAAAAGGCATAATTCATTTGGAAAAACAGAAATGTGGTACGTTGTACAAGCAGATGAAGATGCAAGAATTATAGTAGGCTTTAAAGAGAATTCCAATAAAGAAGAATATTTAAGTCATTTAGAAAATAAATCGATAGTTTCTTTGTTAAATGAAATTCCTGTTCATAAAGGAGATGTTTTTTTATTAGAAACAGGTACTATTCATGCTATAGGAAGTGGTGTTGTTATTGCCGAAATTCAACAAACAAGTGATGTTACATATAGAATTTACGATTGGGACAGAGTAGATGCTCATGGGATAGGAAGAGAACTGCATACTGAGTTAGCTTTAGAAGCTATAAACTATAATGTAGTGGATTCTAAAATCAACTACAGTTTAAAAGATAATGAAAGAAATACATGTGTTAAGAATACTTACTTTAATACAAATGTAATCTCTTTAATTTCTCAATTTAAATGGACCAAATGTAAAGAATCTTTTACTGTTTTCATGTGCACAGAAGGTGATTTTTGTATGTACTTAAATAATGAAGTGTATCATTATAAAAAAGGAGATACAATTTTAATTCCTGCAGAAATTGAGAGTCTTAACCTGAAGGGTAATGCTATAATATTAGAAATTTCTATATAAAAAAATTGTACTACCAAAATATTATGTAATTTTGCATAAATTTTAAAACAAAACAAAATGGCAAGCGTTAAAAACTTGAAAAAAGAAATCAACTACGTTTTAGGAGATTTAGTAAACATAGTTTACATCTGGGAAATGACTAATGGAGGAAAACCAACTGAATCTACTGATGTAATAATTGATGAGATTTATGATAATTACGATAATTTTGTTTCTAGAATTAGAGATAGAAAGGTTGAAAACAAAAAAGCTCACTACAAACAAATTCGTTCAGAATATGAAGCTGCTGCTAATCAAATAGTTGCAAAAATCAACGAATTAAAATAAAAAATCAATAAAAAAAAGTGTAAAAAATATTTGGAAATTAAAAATTCACCCTTATATTTGCACTCGAAATTTGAGTTGCCAGCGTAGCTCAGCTGGCTAGAGCAGCTGATTTGTAATCAGCAGGTCGTGGGTTCGAGTCCCTCCGCCGGCTCAAATTAAAACCATCACTAAAAGTGATGGTTTTTTCGTTTATAAAAAAAAACAAAAAAAGCGGTTAATTTTTAATAACCGCTTTTTACTTATTTTATTTCTTTTCTTGATTTTATATGTTCATCTAACATTTTCCCATATTTTGAGTTTTTTACTTTAGGGGATAAATGTTTTTGAATTGTATCTAAATAAGCAATATTTATATCCGCAATTTCTGAAACAGCTAAATAAGGTGCAATTTCATAGTCGGCATGTGTTACTGCAAAATTTGCAGTATATCTATATTTTCTAATTTTTAACTTATCAAATGCTTCATTAATACTGTCGGCAGATGTTGTGTTTTTATTAATTTGGTTTTTAATTCTTTTTTCAGTTAAAATTAAATTCTCATCGTTAAACTTTGATTTAAATGAATTAAACTCTTCTAATAATTCCTGATTTTTAGAACCTGTTATCACAGCTGCATTATAAAATTCTTTGAGTTTAGAGTTTATATTCATTTTGCCTTTTTCTGCAAAGAAAGATAAACTATTGTCAATTGATTTGCTCTGGCCTCTGTCTAAAAATAAAAATAACATTTCAGGTTCTTCAAGTGTTATAAAGGATTCAAATTTAGATTCTCCTTTTATTTCAATGCTGTCTAAAACTACAAATGCTGTGTCTTGTATTTTTTGAATATATAATTTTCCTTGACTTAAACCTTCAATGTTTCCAGTAAGGTGTAAAATGTCTTCTTGTTCACTTTTATTACAAGCAATTAATGTAAATAAGCTTATTCCTGCGATTAATATCTTTTTCATTATTAATATAAATATATTTATTTTGGTGAAACTGTTTCCATTAAATAGGTACATAAAATTGCGCCATATGTACCTGCTACATAACCAAATATTGCTAATAAAACTCCTACACTAGCTAATGATGAGTGAAATGCAGAAGCTACAACAGGTGCAGAAGCTGCTCCGCCAACATTTGCCTGGCTTCCTACAGCTATAAAAAAGTAAGGAGCTCTTATTAATTTTGCAACGCCAAAAATAATGATAAAATGAATAAGCATCCAAATTATTCCTACTGCAATTAATCCAGGGTTTTCTAAAACAGAACCTAAATCCATCTTCATGCCAATTGAAGCAACTAAAATGTATATGAAAACACTTCCTATTTTACTTGCTCCAGCACCTTCATATTTTTTTAGTGGTGAAAATGATAATGCAATTCCTATGAAAGTTGCAATAGTTACCATCCAAAAGAAAGTTCCTCCAAAAGTAGAAGCGAAGCTTTTAGGATCGTTTACAACTTCAAAAGTGCTGGAAAAAAATGATGCACATATTTGAGAGCCCCAATGTGCTAAACCAACTGATCCAAATGCAATTGCGGTAATAATTATGTAGTCGTTTAAACTAGGTGTTCTTTTTACACTTTCTTGATATTCTGAAACTCTATCTTGTAATTCTTGTATTGATGAATTATCTGCTTTTAGCCATTTATTGATGGCTTCTTTTTTTCCAATTCCGAATAATAAAAAGGCCATTCCTATGTTTGCAACAACAATATCTACTAATACCATTGCTCCATATTTTTCTTGATTGTATTTAAAAATCTCTAGCATTGCTGCCTGATTAGCTCCTCCACCTATCCAACTTCCTGCTAGTGTAGAAAGTCCTCTCCAAACCGCATCAAATCCATTTCCACCTACAGTTTCAGGAGAAAAAATAGATACAATTAAAATAGCTATTGGACCACCAAAAATAATACCTATTGTTCCTGCTAGAAATACAATTAAGGCTTTTGGTCCTAAATTGAATAATGCTTTAAGATCTATACTTATAGTCATTAAAACCAAAGCTGCAGGTAATAAGTATCTGCTAGAAACAAAGTATACAGATGATTTTTTTAAAACTTCTTCTCCATTTACTCCTATTTCGGTCCACTCTGGAGAAATAATATTTAAAGAACTAAAGATAGCTGGCAATAAATAGCACATCAATAAGGCTGGGACAACTCCGTAGAATTTTTTCCAGAATCCTTCTTCTTTTGAAGAGGTGTGGAAAACAAATCCTAATAATAGCATTAAAAGTCCAAATACAATAGTGTCATCTGTAAAAAAAGGTGCGTTGCTCATAAGTTTTTATTTGAATGCAAAATAATGAAAAAAATCCTCAAAACTACTATGAGTTTTGAGGATTTACTGTTTGTGAATTATAATTATTTAGCCTTTAAGCCAAGCTTCTTTAATTGCTTTTTTAGATTCATCTGTTGACTGGTATCCTTCACGAATATCTTTTGGCATTTTTACAATACCTTTTAATTCTTGTTCTTTGCCATCACGGTTAATTTTTATGGTCATAGTATCTCCATCTTTCCAATTCATAGAGCCTAATACTAAATCATAGATGTTGTCTAAATTGTAGTTAGTTCCATTTACAGCAAGAATTTTATCTCCATTTTTTAACCCCATAGAAGTCATGAATTCATTTAATTCAATACTTGGTAAAATCATTATTTCTTTAGTAGTTGGATCAACTGTAATATAAGGAGTTTGTCCTTTTAAGAAAGGATTTCCTGCTACTTCTATTTTAGCTTCTGTAACTCCCATCTTTGCAAAATAATCTGCATATGGAATTGGAGTTTCTCCAGCAACATAAGTCTTTAAGAATTCGCCAACTGATGGGTATGTTAATTCAGTAATCTTGGCAAATAACTCTTCATCTTTAAATGCTTTTTTACTTCCATATTCATTAGATAAATCTTGCATTAAAGTTAAGATTCCTTTTTGTCCTTTACTTTCTTCTCTAATGATAATATCCATACACATTGCAATCAATGCGCCTTTTTGGTAAACATTAATATATTGGTCTTTATATGGAGCGTTTAAAACGTTTTTACTCATTTTAGTAAAACTCATTTTGTCATTCATTTGGCTCGCTTGAGAAATTTTCTGAGCCATTCTTTCAAAGAACTCTGTTTCATTAATTAAGCCTTGATTTACTTGAAATAAATTTGCAAAATATTCAGTTACACCTTCATACATCCACAAATGTTCAGACATTTGAGGATTGTTAAAGTCAAAATATTGTATCTCGTTTGAGTGAACTGTTAAAGGAGTTACAATATGAAAAAATTCATGAGAAACTACATCTTTTAATTGTTCTTGCAGCATTTCTAATCCCATCATTTCTGGCATAACTACCGTGGTTGAAGTTGGGTGCTCTAAAGCTCCAAATCCTTTAGCGTCATTAGCTTGCATATCTGAAAGATATAATAAGATTGCATATTTTTTAGTTGAATCGAATGCTCCTAAGAATTTCTTTTGAGCTTTCATCATTGTTTCCATATTTGGAGTAATATCTTTAGCAGTGTATTTTCCAGTTGGAGAATAAACACTAATAATTATTTCCATATCATCAACCATGAAAGATGTAAAATCTGGTTTAGAATACATTAATGGCATTTCAACCAAAGTTGCATATTTTGAACTATTAAAAACATCAACAGTATCTGATTCATCCATGTCTGTCATAGCAGAAACACCTAGTAAGTTTTCAGGATGAGAAACTGTCATTTTATATGGAGTTTCAGTTTTTCCAGCGAAATACCCTACAAATCCATGAGTGTTTAACATAAAATTTTCCCCAGCTTTAATGTTTGTTCCAGCAGGAGAAAATACGTCTTCACTATTTCCAAAACCACCACCACCTTCAGTGTCAAAAGTGTCATTTACTAAATAAGTAACTTTTGATAATTTAGTGGCATCTGAAATTGTGTATGAATTTTCATCGATTTTAGTAACACGTAATCCATTTCCTTTTGCATCATATGCTTTAAAATTTTCTATAAAACGACCATAATCGTCTTCAGAATAAGTTCCAGGAACTGTTTTTGGTATGTGGAAAGTCGTTGTTTCAGAAGTAAAAGTTGGAGCGGTAATAGATACCATTACTTTATCGTCTTTTACGTTAACTAAATCGATTGACACATCAACTACATCTTTTTTTGGAGTAGTTTGTACTGTTTTACAACTCCAAAAGAAAGTTGCTACAGCTAAACTTAAAATTATTTTTTTCATTTTTTTACTATTGATTAGTCATAAGTAGAAAAAGTTTCTGTTTTGTTACATTTCTTTCTAAAAAAAGCTCTTGAAGTATCAAGAGCTTTTAACTTTAATCGAATTTATTTTTAAAATAATATTTACTGTCTAAATCATCATCTTCAATGGGATTAAACTTTAGAGGTTTTGGTTTTGGTTTACTTGCAAGTGCTTTTTTCTTCCAAAGTTCAAAATTATCTTTATTTAAGTGTTTTCTCATTAATTCAGTTAATTCACTTTCAGAAATTCCGAATTTTTCTTTAATTACTTCAAAAGGCTTTTTCCCCTCTTGAGCTAAAATGACAACTTTCTGTATAGATTCGTTGTCTAATTCTACTTTTGCTCTCTTTTTCATCAGATGAAAAAATTATTTGTTTTTAGATGAATATGGGTTCAATATTATAAAAAAAAATAAAAAAATAAAAATGTATAAATATTTTTTTTAAAAAATCGTTCTAAAGGTTAAGTTTATTCTTTCTTTTTTTGATTTTGAGGCTTTTGGTAATTGATGTTTATAGTTAGTTTGACTTCCTTCTTTCATTAATAATAAACTGCCGTGTTTTAATATTAATGATTGTTTAGCAGCTTTATTTGTATTGTGTTTTAAATGAAATACTCTTTCTTCTCCTAAACTTATAGAAGCAATAATAGGGTTTCTGCCCAATTCTTTTTCATTATCTGCATGCCAACCATTAGAGTCTTTTTCGTTTCTGTATAGATTGAGTAAAACAGTTGTGAAATTATTATTAGTAACTTCTTCAACTTTTTCCTTAATAAGTGTTAGTAAGTAAGTCCATTTATTTGGATGCATTATGATATTTGAATAGGAGTAAGGTTTGCCTTCATTTCCATATAATGCTGTTAAGCGTGGCTGTAAATGAGTTTTTCCAAAGACAGTAATATTGTTTTCTTGCCAAGGAGTTTCTTCTAATAGTTTTTTAAATAGTTCATCTGCTGTTTCTTTTGAGAAGAAGGTAGGGTAATACTCAAAAACAGCATCTGGAAGATTTAAAGTTATTTTTTCATTTGGAAATAAATTTAGCATAGTGTAAAAATAAAAAAAGCGATGAATTTTTCATCGCTTTTTTTATAATATGTACTGTTTGTTATTTATTGTCTTGTAGAAGATTTTTATAAATAAGTCCGCCAACAATAGCGCCTAAAATGGGAGCAGCCCAAAATAACCATACTTGAGATAAAGGTGTTCCACCAACAAATAAAGCTTGAGATAGAGAACGTGCTGGGTTTACAGAAGTGTTGGTTATTGGTATACTGATTAAATGAATTAATGTTAGGGCTAAACCAATTGCTAAACCTGCAAATTTTCCGTTTGCAAATTTATCAGTTGTTCCAAGAATTACAATTAAGAAGAACATTGTTAGAACAAACTCTGCAATAAAAGCAGACATCATTGAATAACCTTGAGGAGAAAAAGTATCAAAACCGTTTGAAGCAAAAGCTCCAGCTTGAGTTGCATCAATTGCAAAACCTTCTTTTCCAGATAAGATTAAATATAAAGTTCCGGCAGCTGTTATTGCTCCAACACATTGTGAAATTATATATGGAGCTAATTCTTTAGAAGAGAATCTTCCGCTTACCCATAATCCAAATGAAACAGCAGGGTTAAAGTGTCCTCCAGAAATATGTCCAACAGCATATGCCATTGTTAAAACTGTTAGTCCAAATGCAAGTGCAACACCTGCAAATCCAATTCCTAATTCAGGAATTCCAGCAGCAAATAATGCACTACCACAACCTCCAAAAACAAGCCAATATGTTCCAAAAAATTCTGCAAATAATTTCCTCATAATTATAAAGTATTTGTTAATATTCTATTTTATGTATAAATAAAAGCCCAATATATTAATAATATTTGAATTGGCAATCTTAATAGTCGTATCCATTTTGGCAAACCTAAAGCTGCATTCTCATTTTGATACATATAAATATTAGCTGGAAAAACGGCAATTAATAAAGCTATAATACCCCAAGCTGCATAATTAGAAGTAAGTGAAAAGCAGACCAAAATGCCTAGTAGTATTTCTGCAATACCGCTTAGTTTATTTAATAAATTAGGGTTAGGTAAATAGTGTGGGATAATTTTAAGGTATAAACGAGGTTGTCTAAAATGATTTAGACCAGCCAAAACATAAATTATTCCCATTACATATTGATGCGAAGGTACTGTCATAACAAAAGGTTTGTTACGAATTTATTTAAAAAAGAAATGCAGAACTACTTTTTATTGAAATTAATGTTCATTATTACTATTGCCATAATTATTAAAAGAATTCCAATCCATTGAGAAAAGACAACCGTTTCGTTTAATAAGAAATAAGCCATTAGAACAGAAACAGGTAATTCTAATGAAGAGACAATACTTCCAAGTCCGATTCCTGTTTTTGGAAATCCTGCATTTAATAACATAGGAGGGATAATAGTTCCAAAAAGAGCTAAGAATATTCCGTAGTTGGTAAAAATAGCAAAGTTAAATGGTCTATTTTGAGTATATATACTAAATATTAATACAATTATTGCACCACCTAAAAGCATAAATAAGCTTCGTTGAGCAGAAGAAATACCTAGGGCTACTTTGTTTGCGGTAAACATAGTTGTTGTAAATGAGGCAGCTGCTAACATACCCCAAAAAACACCTAAAATATTCAGTTCAATTTCGTTAAATAATAAGTTTGTAGCTAAAAGAGTTCCTATTAAAACTACAAAAACAGCAATTGTTTTTTGTTTTGAAGGTGCTTTTTGATCTAATATCCATTCTAGTAAAACTCCCATCCAAACTGTTTGCATTAATAATACAATTGCAATAGAAACATCAATATATTTTACACATAAATAGTAGAAAACACTAGTTGCTCCCAATGAAGTTCCAGCAAGCATTAAGTTGAAAATGTTTTTTGGAGTTGCTTTAACTACTTCCGATTTATTGTTGAATTTTTGGAATAGATTTATTAAAAGAATTCCTAGAATACCATATACAAATTGAGATGTGGTAACCTCTGCAGTTGTGAATTTTTCAGCATCTAAGTACGCTAATTTTACAAATGTTGCTAACATTCCATAGCTCGTTGCGCCTAAAGCAACTAAAAATACTCCTTTTACTATTTCATTTTTCGACATGTCTCATTTTTTTAAGGGGCGCAAATATAAGTGAAACGAATGGGTTTTAAATATATTTATTAAAATAATCCATTTAATATTTATATTAAATTGCAATTTGGGATAAATTGCAATTTAATTGTTGTTTAAGAATTGAGAGATAAACACATCTAAGGGCAGTGTCATATTTTAAATTACTATTGTCTAGGTTAAATTAGTTGGTTATTTTAATGAATGTTTTTTTAAATAACACTAATATTTCTCATACCATTTAAAATTAGTGTCTGTTATTTGTGTTTTATTTTCTCTAATAAAATCTAAATACGCTTTAGCTACTGGAGATAAAGACTTTTGTTTATGCCATATTAAATTCCAATTTGTTTTTAAGGGCAATCCTTTTAATGGAATAATTTGAAGATCGTTATTTAATAATTCGTTTTTTAAACCAATTAAAGGCATTATTGAAACTCCTAAACCAGCTAAAACAGCCTGTTTAACGGCTTCATTTGATGTTAGTTCTAATTTATTTATAATTTTTAAATTATAAGTTTCAAAAAATCGCTCCATTTTCCATCTAGTTCCAGATCCATTTTCTCTGTAGATAATGTTTAGTTCATTTAGGAATTTTGGTTGATATATCTTTTGTGTTATTTTGAAATCTTTATTTGTAATTAAAAAAAGTTTATTATCCATTAATTCTTCATTATTAATGGAGAAATTTTCAGGTAAAATTGAAACTAAAGAAAAGTCTACTTCGTTTTTTTCTAAGCTTTTTAGGACTTTAACTTTATTTGTAACATCTAAAGTTAAATCAACTCCAGGATTGGTTTTTAAAAAATCTGATAAAAAATAAGGAATAATATATTTTCCTGTAGAAACAACGGAAAGTGTTAAACGACCTGTTAATTGGCCTTTAAAGGCTAATGTTTTATTTTGAATTTCTTGTACTTCATTAGTTATTCTTTGTGCAATTGTTGCAATTTCATGGCCAAAATCTGTTACATAAAGTTGTCTTCCTACAACTTCAGTTAAAGGAATGTCAAATTGGTCTTGAAAGTTTTTTAATTGAATAGAGACTGCAGGTTGTGTAAGGTGTAATTCTTCAGATGCTTTTGTAATACTATTTGTTTCAGTTATTTTAAGAAATATCTGAAGTTGGTGTAATGTGTAGTTCATAAATATATTTTATGCAATTCATTACAAATATAAATAAAAATTTATACAAAATAAAATTAATCTTTGCACTGTTAATTTAAATCAAATAACATGAAAAAAATCACAATTGCAAAAGGAGATGGAATCGGTCCAGAGATTATGGACGCTGTATTAGAAATTTTAAGTTCGGCTGAAGTTCCCT
The DNA here is from genome assembly GCA_964559365.1 of uncultured Flavobacterium sp. Classification (GTDB taxonomy): domain Bacteria; phylum Bacteroidota; class Bacteroidia; order Flavobacteriales; family Flavobacteriaceae; genus Flavobacterium. The sequence goes on along the minus strand of CAZLGK010000005.1, from coordinate 16,546 downwards.
TAGAATATGATGAAATTCAAATTGGAGAAAAAGTTTATTTGTCTGGGAATACTTCTGGAATAGAATCTTCCTCTTGGGATAGTATTCGAAAAAATAAAATTTTCCTTAAAGCTCCAATTACAACACCTCAAGGTGGTGGTTATAAAAGTTTAAATGTAACAACTAGAAAAGCTTTAGGTTTATTTGCAAACATTAGACCTTGTGTTTCTTATGCTCCATATGTAGCAACTAAGTTTCCAAATATGAATGTTGTTATTGTACGAGAGAATGAAGAAGATTTATATGCTGGAATAGAACATCAACAAACAGATGAGGTTGTACAATGTTTAAAATTGATTAGTAGACCTGGTTGTGAAAAAATCATAAGATATGCATTTGAATATGCTAAAAATTATGGACGAAAAAAAGTAACCTGTTTTTCAAAAGATAATATTATGAAGCAGACTGATGGCTTGTTTCATGATGTGTTTAAAGAAATATCAAAAGAATATCCTGAAATTCAATCTAATCATATGATAATTGATATTGGTACAGCATTCTTAGCAGATAATCCAGAACAATTTGATGTGATAGTAACTTCTAACTTATATGGAGATATAATTTCAGATGTAGCTGCCCAAATAGCTGGTTCGGTAGGTTTAGCAGGTTCTGTAAATATTGGATTGGAATGTTCAATGTTTGAAGCAATACATGGTTCTGCTCCAGATATTGCAGGTCAAAATAAAGCAAATCCTTCCGGGTTGTTACAGGCTGCAGTTTCAATGCTTTATCATATGGGAATCAATGATAAAGCAACTCAAATTCAAAATGCTTGGTTAAAAACAATTGAAGACGGTTATCATACTGCAGATATTTATTCTGAAGAACATAGTAAAGCTTTGTTGGGGACTAAAGAATTTGCTAAAAAAATTATTGAAAATTTAGGTCAAGTACCTAACCAATTACAGGCTGTATTACCTCCTAAAAATGCAATAATTACACTTCCTACATACAAAAGAAAGCCAAGAAAAGAAAAAAAGCTTTTAGGAGTAGATGTTTTTGTTCACTGGGATGGGTTTGATGCAAACGAAATAGGTAATATTTTACAGAGTATAGAAACTGAAGAATTGAAACTTTCAATGATTACAAATAGAGGAATTAAAGTTTGGCCAAACGGATTCGATGAAACTTTTTGTACAGACCACTGGAGATGTAGATTTACTAACAAAGAATCTGAAAGCATTATGCCTTCACAAATTATTACTCTGTTAAATAATGCAATTTTAAATAACATTGATGTAATTAAAACTGAAAATCTTTATGAATTTGAAGGAGTAAAAGCTTTTTCAATGGGACAAGGACAATAAAAATATATTATGAAGCAAAATTTAATAATGATAGGATTAGTAGGAATTATTCTGAAGCTTTTATTAGGTAATTCACCAAGTATTTTTGTAGAATATTCAGTACTTAGTTTACTTATTTTATTATTAATCACTTTTATTTCTAAAAAATCAAATTCACAGCAAAAATGGAAAATGTAACAAATGTTAAATTGGTAAAAGGAGAGTTTTCTCCAGATGAAGCTAAAGAAGTATTATTTTCATTAGTAACTAGTAAGATTCGTTTTCATCAATTAGAAGTTTTTAGTAATGGAGAGCGAAATATTGGTGATATTGATTACTCAGAAAAAAGAATTACTGAACTAGAAAATTCTAAGTTAGTTATAGGTTCCAAGATTGATGAAGCAATTCAAAAAATGAAAAGAATTCGTATAAATGGAACAATTGAAATTGAAATTTTAGAGTAATAAAAATGTTTTCAAGCACAAATATTTTAATTGCAACTCAACATGGTAAAGAGCAAGTAATGCAACCATTGTTAGAGCAAGAATTTGGCTTTGAATGTTTTGTTAATCAATCTTTTGATACCGATTCTCTAGGTACATTTTCCGGAGAAGTAGAAAGAGAAGAGGATGCGCTAGAAACCCTTCGCAAGAAATGCAAAATTGCTATGAAAAAGAACAATTTTAAAGTTGTAATAGCTAGTGAAGGTTCTTTTGGCGCGCATCCTTCTCTTTTTTTTTCATCTGCTAATGATGAATTAGTGATGTTTTTAGATGAAGAAAATGATATTGAAGTTGTAGCCCGAACATTAAGTGTAGAAACCAATTATAATACTACAGAAGTTGCTTCTGAAAAAGATTTATTAACATTTGCAACTCAAGTTAAATTTCCAAGTCATGCACTTATTTTACAGTCTTCATTAAAAAAATCAGAATTTACATTTAAAGGAATTACTAATGAAAAAGACTTAGTATTCTTTTTTAAAAAAATAAAAGAAAAATATCCTAAAGTCTTTGTTAGTACTGATATGCGAGCTATGTATAATCCAACTCGTATGAATGTAATAAAAGAAACAACTGAAAAAGTAATCCAGAAATTAAAAACATTATGTCCAAATTGTGATTTCCCCGGTTTTGATATAGTACAAATTAACTCAGGATTAAGATGCTCTCAATGCAGATTACCAACTAAAAGCACATTGTCTCATTTATATTCTTGTAAAAAATGTTCTTTTTCGGAAACTAAAATGTATCCATATAAAAAAGAAAATGAAGACCCAATGTATTGTAATTATTGCAACCCTTAATATATGGAAATTAGTTCATCAATAATAAACGCTAAAAAATGGTTAGATAAGAATGAAGTTATTGCGATTCCTACTGAAACAGTATATGGACTAGCAGCTTCTATTTATTCTAAAAAAGCCATTGAAACTATTTATAGTGTTAAAAACAGACCATCAACAAATCCATTAATAGTGCATATTAAGTCTGAAAGGGAATTATATAAATATGCTCAAAATGTACCTATTAAAGCTAAAATGTTAGCAAAAACATTCTGGCCAGGTCCTTTAACTTTGGTTCTTCCTAAAACAGATTTGATCCCTGATTACATAACTGCAAATAATGAAACGGTTGCGATTAGAGTTCCTAATCACTCTTTAACATTGGATTTATTATCTAACTTAGATTATCCTTTAGCGGCTCCAAGTGCAAATCCTTCTAATCAGGTTAGTTCTACAGCTGCTAATCATGTTGAAAAGTATTTTAATGATGTTTTACCTTTTGTTTTAGATGGTGGTGATTGTAGTAAAGGGTTAGAATCTACTATTATAGGGTTTGAAAACGGACAACCTATTATATATAGATTAGGGTCTTTAACTATTGAACAAATCGAATTAGTAGTTGGTAAAGTTAAAATTAAAAAAACTTTGAAACAGACAGAAATGCCTACAGCTCCAGGTATGTTTAATAAGCATTATGCTCCAAAAACAACTTTTCATGTAGTTGATGATATTGAACGTTTTTTAAAAACTACTTCCGCCAATTCTATAGTTTATATAGGACATTATTTGAAAATTAATCATCCAAAGGTAACGCATCAATTAATACTATCTGAGAAAGGAGATATTGAAGAAATGGCATCTAATTTATATAAAACTTTATTAAATGCAGATGCATTAAAAAGCGATGTAATTGTTACTACATGGTTTGAAAATAAAAATTTAGGAATGAGTATTAACGATAGACTGAAGAGAGCTTCAGCAAAATAATTAAACAAAATGAACATAAATTTATTATTAGAAAATTTAACGAATCCAGCTTTACTCTTTTTTTTATTAGGAATTCTAGCAGTTCGATTAAAAAGCGATTTAGCTATTCCAGAGAATTCTTCAAAGTTCATCTCTTTATATCTATTGTTTTCTATTGGTTTTAAAGGAGGTCAAGAATTAGCACATAGTAGTTTTTCAATGGAAATAATTTGGAGTGTAGTTTTTGGTGTATTTGCAGCTATAAGTATTCCTGTTTATGTGTTTTTTGTGTTAAAGAAAAAATTATCTATACCAAATTCAGGAGCAATTGCTGCAGCCTATGGTTCTGTAAGTGCAGTAACATTTGTAACAGCAATATCTTTTTTAGAGTTGCAAAACATTAGTTTTAATGGACATATGGTTGCGGTAATGGCTTTGATGGAAGCTCCTGCAATTGTAGTTGGTGTTATTTTAATTCGAATTTATGGTAAAAAAAGTGCGCTATCAGAAGGTCAATCTTTAAGTTCAGTTGTAAAACATTCTTTTACAAATGGAAGCGTATTATTAATTTTAGGTAGTTTAATTATTGGTTTTTTAGCGAGTGATGAACAAGCTATGGGTATTCAACCTTTTACAACTGATTTGTTTAAAGGGTTTTTAGCTATTTTTTTATTAGATATGGGAATTATTTGTGGAAGAAAATTAAAAGATTTTTTAAAGAATGGTGCTTTTACAACCTTGTTTGCTATAATTGTTCCTTTAATTAATGGGGTTATTTTTGCTTATTTAAGTTCTTTTGTGACTGATTCTATAGGAGATCGCTTTATACTTTCTATTTTAGCGGCAAGTGCTTCATATATAGCGGTTCCTGCAGCTATGAAAATGGCAGTCCCAAAAGCAAATCCAGGAATTTTTATTCCAATGGCGCTAGCAGTTACATTTCCTGTTAATATTACTGTAGGAATGCCTTTGTATATGTTGGTCATTATGAATACATGATAATTATTAAATAAAAAAAGCCGTTGTATACAACGGCTTTTTTTTATCTTCTTTTAGATCTATTTGTTCTTTTAATAACCTTAGTTTTATTATTAGTTCTCTTTATAACTACGGTTTTTCTTCTAGGATTATAAATTTTTTTAGCAGTAATAACTCTATGTGTTTTCGTTCTTTGAAAATGAACATGATATCTTACAATATTTTTCTTAAAAAGTACAAAACTTATCTTTTTCCAAGGTCTCCAATAGGAAGGGTATCTTCTCCATCTATATGGAGATTTCCAAACTACATAACTTGGTTGATACATAAATCTTACACATGGCCAAAACCAAACATTTACAATAACTCTATTTACGTTTACAACTGGTGCATTTGGACCATTTTCTTTAGTTTCTAATTTGTTTTCAATTTCATAAGGCTCTACAATTATGTTTTTACCATATAAATTTTCATCTCCTTCTATTTGAAGAATTGCATTTTCATTACCTGTTTTTTCAATTCCAATTGTAGCAATGTCTTGAACTTCTTTTTCATTTAAATAAGTTGAAAGAATTAAAACATGAGTATCGCCTTCTTTTATAGATTCGACATTGATGTAGTCAATTTCATTGTCATCATTTAAGTCAAGATTATTTATATGATTTTCTTCTGTGTTGATTAGTTTTTCAAATTCTTCAATTGAATTTGATTTTTTAAACATTTCTAAAGCTCCTTCTAAACTGAAATTCTCTCCAATTTTTTCGCTTTGTTCTTGTGCGAAACTTGTTGATATTCCAAAAATAATCAACAAAACTGTTATGGTTTTTTTCATATTGTTTGATTTTAGATAAATAATAGTTTTTAATACTATTAAGACATTTAATATTTAAAAAGGTTTAATGGGTTTTATTATATTGAAAAAAAATTATATTTTACAAAAAAAACTACAAGTTTTCACTTGTAGTTTTCACGAAATTTATTTTTACTAATCTTATTTTAACGTCTCAAAACTACGTTTTACAAAAGAAGTTAATTCTTCTCCTTTTAATAAACCTTGAGAAAGTTTTGCTAAATCTAATGCTTGTTTTACTAAACTTGCTTTTGAATCATCTGCTTCTGCACTTAAAATAGAAGTTGCTAATTCAGAATTTGTATTTACAACCAAGTTATACATTTCAGGCATATTTCCCATTCCAAACATTCCGCCACCTCCAGATTGACTCATTTCTTTCATTCTTCTCATAAATTCTGGTTGTGTAATCATAAATGGTGCAGATTTGCTATCCATTGATTCCATTTGAACAGTATACTTTTCTTTTGGAACGATAGTTTCAATTACATTTTTTAAAGATTCTTTTTCTTCGTCTGATAATTTAGAGATTTGGTTTTCTTCTTTCTCAATTAATTTCTCAATATGATCTGCATCAACACGTGTAAAAGTTAGGTTTTCATTATCTGCTTCTAATTTCTGAATTAAATGCGATACAATAGGCGAATCTAACAATAATACTTTGTAGCCTTTGTTTATAGCTATATCTATATAACTATGTTGTGCGTCTTTATTTGAAGCGTATAATATAACTAATTTCCCGTCTTTATTAGTTTGAGTTTCTTTTGTAGCTTCTTTTAGCTCGTCTAAAGTAAAGTATTTTTCATCTGTAGTTGGGTATAATGTAAATGCACCAGCTTTTTCATAGAATTTAGGTTCTGAAAGCATTCCGTATTCCAAAACAATTTTAATATCGTTCCATTTTTTTTCAAAATCTTCACGATTTTCTGTAAATAGTGACTTTAGTTTGTCAGCAACTTTTCTGGTAATATAGTTAGATATTTTCTTTACATTTCCATCAGCTTGTAAGTAAGAACGAGAAACATTTAGTGGAATATCTGGAGAATCAATAACTCCCTTAAGCATCGTTAAAAATTCAGGTACAATTCCGTCAACATTGTCTGTTACAAAAACCTGATTTTGGTATAGTTGAATTTTATCTTTTTGCATTTGAAGATCTGCAGATAACTTTGGGAAATATAAAATTCCTGTCAAGTTAAATGGATAATCTACATTTAAATGAATGTTGAATAAAGGTTCATCAAATTGCATTGGGTACAATTCATGGTAGAATTTTTTATAGTCCTCATCTGATAAATCGGCAGGTTGTTTTGTCCATGCTGGATTTGGATTATTAATTATATTTTCAACTTCTTTGTATTCTGTTTCATAATCATCACCAGCATCTTCAGGCTTTGGTAATGCTTCTTTTTTCATTCCAAATTGAATTGGAATTGGCATGAATTTATTGTATTTAGTAAGTAATTCTCTAATTTTACTTTCTTCTAAAAAATCTAATGAATCTTCTGCAATATGAAGAATTATTTCCGTTCCTCTTTCTGTTTTATCATGTGGAACTAATGTGAATTCTGGACTCCCATCACATGTCCAATGAGCTGCTGGTTCATCCTTATAAGTTTTAGTGATTAATTCTACTTTTGAAGCAACCATAAAGGCAGAGTAGAATCCTAGTCCGAAATGACCAATTACACCTGAATCTTTGGCTGAATCTTTGTATTTTTCTAAAAATTCTTCTGCACCAGAAAAAGCAATTTGATTTATGTATTTTTCAACTTCCTCAGCAGACATTCCTAGACCTTGATCAATAATGTGAAGTTTTTTACCTTCTTTGTCAATTTTTACTTCAATTTTTGGATTACCATATTCTACATTGGCTTCTCCAATACTTGTTAAGTGTTTTAATTTTAATGTAGCATCAGTAGCATTAGAAATCAATTCACGAAGAAAAATTTCATGATCACTGTATAAGAATTTTTTTATTAGGGGAAAGATGTTTTCAACTGAAACATTAATTTTTCCTGAAGACATATTTATAAATTTTTAGTTAAACATTTTTATAGCTATTTCAAAAGGGATACCAAAAGGCAATAACTGACAAATTGACGCAAACAAAAAGCCCAATTCATATGAATTGGGCTTTTGTAAAGGTTAACTTAGGTTTAATAATCTCCAAACTTGTATGAAATAGTTGCAGATAAATTATACATTAAACCAGTGATTGAATTAGCAGTTCCTCCGTCATATGCAAATTTTCCATCAAAAGAATAATGCTGAGAAATATTTGCAATGAATGATGCATCAATACCTAAATATAATCCTTCTGAAACTTTATATTGAGGATTTATACCTACAATTACATTTAAAATATGATCAGTTCCTGCTGTGTATATATCTGATTTTAAAATTGAAATACCTGCTCCAGCATGAGCTAAAAGAACAAAGTTGTTGTAGAATGATCTAGAGTCAATTAAGTTCGAAACATTTGCTACTCCTTGTAAAGAAATACGTGTATTAGAGGTTCCGGATTCAAAACCTAATTCATCTTCAATAGAAAATTTGTCTGACGCAAAATCAATTTTTGCTCCAAAAGTTTCGTCAAAATCGTAACTTATTCCGCCTCCAAAATGAGTAAAACCATTGTAGCTTGGTTCATAAGAGCCGTTCATTCCGTAGTTTAATTCAATTCCAAATTGTGCATTTGAAAGATTGGGTAATAAAAGTCCACTAAAGACAATTGCTAATGTAAGTAAGTTTTTTTTCATTATTAATAGGTTAGATAATTTAGGGTAGTGCAATATATAATTAATAAACAGAAAATTAAAATTATTTTTTATTTGATTTTTTTAGCACACTTGTTTTCTATTTTCTTTTTATTTTTGATTAAATTTTTTAAAATGCTCTCAGTAAATAATATTTCTTTTTCTTACAATAGTAAAACAACCCTTGATAACATTTCTTTTTCTGTTGAAAAAGGTAGTCATGTTTCTATTTTAGGAGAGAGTGGAAGTGGGAAAAGTACTTTGTTAAAGCTTATTTATGGTTTGTATGATGCTGAAGATGGAGATATTTTTTGGAATGAAACCAAAATTTTAGGGCCTAAATATAATTTGGTTCCGGGAATGCATTTTATGAAATACTTAGCACAAGATTTTGATTTAATGCCTTTTATTTCTGTATCTGAAAATATTGGTAAGTTCTTGTCTAATTTTTATCCTGAAAAAAAACAAAATAGAATTAAAGAGTTATTACATCTAGTTGAAATGACTAATTATTCTAATGTGAAGGTTAAATATCTTAGCGGCGGACAAATGCAAAGAGTTGCAATAGCAAGAGTTTTAGCTTTGGAGCCTGAAGTATTATTATTTGATGAGCCTTTTAGTCATATAGATAATTCTAGAAAAAATAATTTAAGAAGAAGTGTGTTTAATTACGCAAAAGAAAACGGAATTACTTGTATTGTTGCAACTCATGATGTTGATGATGCATTTTCATTTTCGGATAAAATTATAGTTCTTAAAGAAGGAGAGGTTATAGAGAATGGAAACCCTGTGGGAATTTATAATCGACCATCTTCTTATTATATTGCTTCTTTATTTGATGATGTTACTGTTTTAAAAAGAAATAATAAAGAGCAATTTATTTATCCACACCAGTTTAGAATTGTTGAACATTCTAATATTCAAGTAGAGGTAGTTAGGTCTTATTATAAAGGAAATTATTTCTTAATAGAAGGTAAGATTAAAAATCAAAGTATTTTTTTTAACAGTGCTAAAATTATTGATACTGGAAAGTTGGTTTTTTTAGAAGTAGATAATCTTTTTTAGATTTCTATGAAGAGTGTCATTTTTTTAATGATTTAAAAATAAAAAACCTTCAAATCTTAGATTTGAAGGTTTCAAAAAAAAGGAATCAATCCTTTAGTTTTTTAAATATTTCTCTAAAAATTGATCTTGTTCCCATAATAAGTGCAAAATATTTTCTTTTGCCACATAACTGTGTGATTCTTTCGGTAAAATTACCATTCTAACAGGTGCGCCCAAGCCTTTTAAAGCTTGAAAATAACGTTCTGTTTGTAGGGTAAACGTTCCAGGGTTATTGTCTGCTTCACCATGTGTCAATAACATAGGTGTTTTCATTTTATTAGCATTCATAAAAGGAGACATTCCATTGTAAATTTGTGGAACATCCCAGTAGTTTCGTTGTTCACTTTGAAAACCAAAAGGTGTTAATGTTCTGTTGTACGCACCACTTCTTGCAATTCCGCATGCAAATAAATTAGAGTGTGTTAATAAGTTAGCAGTCATAAATGCACCGTATGAGTGTCCGCCAACAGCTACTTTATTTTTATTAATATAGCCCATTTGGTCTACAGCATTTATAGCTGCTTCCGCGTTGGAAACTAATTGTTCAATAAATGTATCGTTTGGTTCAGTTGTTCCTTCGCCAATAATTGGAAAAGCCGCATCATCTAAAACTGCATATCCTCTAGTTACCCAATATACGAATGAACCATAGTAAGGAAATGTAAATTCATTTGGGTTTTGTGTACTTTGTCCAGCACTATTTTTGTCTTTATACTCTCTTGGATAAGCCCAAATTAATAAAGGCAACTTTTTGTCTTTCTTAGTTTTGTCGTAACCAGAAGGAAGATAAAGTGTGCCAGATAGTGTTACGCCATCTTTTCTTTTGTAATTTATTACTTCTTTATAAACATTTTTTAAACTTTCAAAAGGGTTTTTAAAAGAAGTAATAGGTTTGATTTTCTTTGATTTTAAATTTCTGAAATAGTAGTTTGGATATTCGTTTTTAGATTGAATCATTACTAAAACATCTCCTTTTTTTATATCTTCAATCGATAATAAATCTTCCTTTTTGTCTTTAATGTTTGAAGTGTATAAACGTTTAGTTTTTAATGTTTCAAAGTTAAATTCATCTATAAACGGAAATTGTCCTTCTTTAGTGTATCCATCTCCAATTAAATATCCCTTATTGTTTTCAATTGCAATTACATACCTTCCAAAATTATTTTTCTTCATTTCAAAACTTCCTGGATCGGAATATACATCTTGTGAATTTCTGTCTTCAATAATTTTTGGAGCGATTGTGTTATTTGATGGATTAATTAGGTATGTTTTAGTGTTTCTTGTGTCGTACCAACGATCCATTACAATTGCAAGGTTATTGTTACCCCACATTACTCCAGCATAGCGTTGTGGAATTTTCATTAAACTTTTAGGTGTTTCATTAAACGGTGCTTCCCAAAGAAATAATTCATCTCTAAATTCAACATTATTGGCTTGATTACCTCCGTCAAGAGCTTCTACAAAATATAAAGTAGCGGGTTTGTCTGCTCTCCAATTCATACTTCTTTTTCCAGTTCTTGTAGAGGAGAAACCTTTTGGCATTATTTCATTTAAAGGAACTTGATTTACTTCTTTGATCTCTTTACCGTTACTGTCGTAAATAATTGTTTTTTGAGGGAAACGATTCAATGGAACAATATAAGAAAAAGGTTTTTCAATTGTAGTAATCATCAAGTAATTACCATCGGGAGAAAAAGTTTCGCCAGCATACATAGCTGCATTTTTAAAAGCCTTAAGGTTTCCGCTTAAGTCAACTGTTTTTAATTCAGAAGTTACTAAAGCTTCAAAGTTGGTTTCATCACTCTTGTTCTTTAATAAATCTTGATATGTTCTATTTTGAGAAACTTTTCCTTCACTTTCTGAAACAATAGGTCCTTTAGGTAAATCTTTTTTCTCATCAATTAATTTTTGCTTATTTGCAGGGATTATTCGAATAAGTAATTGCTGGCTGTCTTTCATCCAACTGTATGGGTTGCCTAAATTAGCATTTAAATTATCAGAAGTTAGTTTTTTTGCTTGTGCAGTCGCTACGTCAATTGTCCAAAGTTCTACACCATTTGTAGTAGTGTTTGTAAAAGCGATTACTTTTTCATTTGGAGACCAACTTACATTAGTAATTTTTGGGTTTAGAGGTAATCCTTTTACTTGTAATTCGTTTTTATCTTTAATTTTTCTAATTTTCAGATTATTTATATAAGTTACTGTGCTAGATATATTTGTAATTGGATTGATTCGTAAGCCACCTAAACGCATTTCTTCTTGATTTAAATCGTCTAAACTTTTGTAAGTGTTTCTGTAACTTAAAAGCATATACTCTTTTTTTGTATCCATAGAAACACTTGGAGCTCTTTCAAAATCAGCTAATTCTAAAATTTCTTGTGGTGGTTTTTGATAGGTTAAATTTACTTGAGCTATTCCAATATAACTAAGAAATAACAAAGATACCGTGGTGAATAATTTTTTCATATGTGGTTGATTGAATTTAATTCTTAAAAGTAATTTTTTATAAAATATTAAATCTTTAATTTTTGTTAAATATTAGTGCACTTAATATTTTTTTTTCAATTCTGACTCATGGATTTATTGTATGTTTAAAATTCGTAGATTTGTACACTAAATTTTTTATTATGTATCATTCAAAAATATCAGGATTAGGGTTTTATGTGCCGGAAAATAAAGTAACCAATGATGATTTGTCAAAATTGATGGACACCAATGATGCTTGGATTCAGGAGCGAACTGGGATTCAAGAAAGAAGACATATTATAAGAGGAGAAGATACTACAACATCAATGGGAGTTAAAGCTGCTAAGATTGCTATTGAGCGTTCAGGTGTTGCTAAAGAAGATATTGACTTTGTTGTTTTTGCTACTTTAAGTCCGGATTATTATTTTCCAGGTCCAGGAGTTTTAGTGCAGCGCGATTTAGGACTTAGAACGGTTGGAGCTCTTGATGTTCGTAATCAATGTTCGGGGTTTGTTTATGCAATTTCAGTTGCAGATCAGTATATTAAAACTGGAATGTATAAAAACGTATTGGTAATTGGTTCTGAATTGCATTCAACAGGATTGGATATGACCGATAGAGGTCGTGGAGTTTCAGTAATTTTTGGAGATGGGGCAGGAGCAGCTGTTCTTTCTAGAGAAGAGGATTTATCTAAAGGTATATTGTCAACTCACTTACATTCCGAAGGTCAACATGCAGAAGAATTAGCTTTAATTGCACCCGGAATGGGTAAGCGCTGGGTAACTGATATTATCGCGGATAACGATCCAAATGATGATAGTTATTATCCTTACATGAACGGACAATTTGTTTTTAAAAATGCTGTTGTACGTTTTAGCGAAGTAATTAACGAGGGTTTACAAGCAAATGACTTAGAAGTTTCGGATATTAATATGTTAGTTCCTCATCAAGCTAATCTTAGAATTTCTCAGTTTATTCAATCAAAATTTAAATTATCTGATGATCAGGTGTATAATAATATTCAAAAATACGGAAATACAACTGCAGCATCTATTCCTATTGCTTTAACAGAAGCTTGGGAAAAAGGTAAAATTAAAAAAGGCGATTTAGTTGTGTTGGCTGCTTTTGGTAGTGGATTTACTTGGGGGAGTGTTATTATTCGTTGGTAATCTAAATAAATCTAATTTAAGTAAGATAGAAGATGAAAATACGATTCAATTGAATCGTATTTTTTGTTTTAAAAACTTCTAACTTCTGACTTTTAACTTCTAACTTCTTATTATATTTGCACCTTTAAAAACAATAGAAAAATGACTTTACAAGAAACATTAACCATTCATATTCAAAAAGCAGTTCATAGTTTATTTGATTTATCATTAGATAAAGTAGAATTTCAAGCAACTAGGAAGGATTTTGAAGGAGATGTAACTATGGTTGTTTTTCCATTGGTAAAGCAATTAAAAGGAAATCCGGTTGAAATAGGAACTAAAATTGGAACACACTTAGTAGAAAATGTAGCTGAAGTTGCTCGATTTAATGTAGTAGGTGGTTTTTTAAATATTGTAATCAACAATGCTTTTTATATTGATTTCTTTAATGAAATTAAAAATGAAGAAAAATATGGTTTTGTAACCCCAAAAGAAGGAGAAAAAGCTATTATGGTTGAATATTCTTCGCCAAATACCAACAAACCATTGCATTTAGGTCATGTTAGAAATATTCTTTTAGGATATTCTGTTGCCGAAATTATTAAAGCTTCTGGTAAAAAAGCGTATAAAACACAAATAATCAACGACCGTGGAATTCACATTTGTAAGTCAATGTTGGCTTGGCAAAAATACGGTAACGGACAAACACCCCAGTCTACAGGTTTAAAAGGAGATAAATTAGTTGGTAATTTCTATGTAGAATTTGATAAACACTATAAAAAAGAAATTACCGAATTAATGGCGGAAGGAAAAACGGAAGAAGAAGCTAAAAAATTAGCGCCATCAATTCTTGAGGCCCAAGAAATGTTACGTAAATGGGAAGCTGGTGATGCTGAGGTTGTAGCACTTTGGAAAACTATGAACCAATGGGTATATGATGGTTTTGAACAAACGTACAAAAGTGTAGGTGTTGATTTTGATTCCTATTATTACGAAAGCAATACCTATTTATTAGGGAAAGAAGTAGTTCAATTTGGATTAGAAAAAGGAATTTTTGAAAAAGATCCAGACGGTTCTGTTTGGATTGATCTAACTGAAGATGGATTAGATCGTAAAATTGTACTTCGTTCAGATGGAACTGCGGTTTATATGACGCAAGATATTGGAACTGCTATTCAACGTGTAAAAGACAACCCAGATGTTGGTGGAATGGTTTATACTGTTGGTAACGAGCAAGATTATCATTTCAAAGTGTTATTCTTAATTTTAAAGAAATTAGGATTTGATTGGGCTGATAGTTTATACCATTTAAGTTATGGAATGGTAGAATTACCTTCAGGAAAAATGAAATCGCGTGAAGGAACTGTTGTTGATGCAGATGATTTAATGTCAGAAATGACTACAACAGCGCAATCTATTTCAGAAGAATTAGGTAAACTTGAAGGTTATTCAGAAGAAGAAAAAGCAGCATTATATAAAACTATTGGATTAGGTGCTTTAAAATATTACATGTTAAAGGTTGATCCAAAAAAACAAATGATGTTTAACCCAGAAGAATCGGTTGATTTTGCTGGAAATACAGGTCCGTTTATTCAGTATACTTATGCTCGTATTCAGTCTATTTTAAGAAAAGCAACTTTCGAATATAAAAACGTTATTTCTGCAAATACTATTGAATTACACGAAAAAGAAAAAGAGTTGATTAAACAAATTCAACTTTTTCCAGAAACTATTCAAAATGCAGCACATAATCATAGTCCGGCATTAATTGCTAATTATACTTATGATTTAGTTAAAGAATTCAATTCATTTTACCAAAACGTTTCTATTTTAGGAGAATGTGACGAAGCTTTAAAAATATTCAGAGTTCAATTAGCTTCTAAGGTTGCTGAGGTTATTCAATCTTCTTTTCAATTATTAGGAATCGATGTTCCTGAGAGAATGTAATTTTCTATACCGGAGTGAATAATTCAAAAACGTATTTTTTTAAATCTTTTTTTGCAATGCTTTTGGCAACTGCATCGTTTTTGGTATTCAAAGCTTTTTTGCCAAAGAGAATTTTTGAGGAAGGAAGTTCATTAACAGAAAACGTTGTAATTGACAGTTTGCTCATAGAAGCTGTTGCGGAAGCCGAAGAGGAGGCTGTAATAGATACTTTAGCAAATGAGCAAATAGATTTTAAACCGGTTAAAGGCGTTAAATTTCCATCTGAAACTTTTAAAGCTTATAAAGGTGATCAGTTTTTGGTTTCTTTTTTCGAGAAACTCTTTCAATTAGAAAAAAATACAACAAAGAAAGTGAGAATAGCCTATTTTGGAGATTCAATGACTGATGGTGATATGATTGTAAAAGACTTTAGGACTTATTTTCAACAAAAATTTGGTGGGGAAGGTGTTGGATTTGTTAACATAACTTCTGAATCGGCTTCTTCGCGTAATTCAATTACCCACGAATTTTCAACCAATTGGAAAACCTATTCCTATTTAAAAATAAAACATCCAGTTAGCCCATTTGGAGTAAACGGACATTTGTTTTTTGCTAATGATACTTTACATGATGCTTGGGTTAAATTCCGTGCAACAAGAACACGTTTTGCTTCAGAATTAGGAAATCCAACCTTGTTTTATGGTAAGTCTAGAAATACAGAAGGTAAAGTATATCAAGTAATTGGAGTAGATACTGTTTATAAAAAATTAAAACCAAACAACAAGTTAAATACTTTAGCTTTTTCGTCAAATGGACAAAAAACTATGAAAATTAATTTCACTAAAGCAGATAGTATACCGCTTTATGGCTTTAATTTTGATAATGGTATTGGAGTGCATGTAGATAATTTTTCGAGCAGAGGAAATTCAGGTTTGCCTTTATCTACTTTTGATGTTGATTTAATGAGCCAGTTTCAAGAACAATTGCATTATGATTTAATTGTTCTCCATTATGGAACAAATGTTTTAAATTACGGTTCATATAATTATTCTTGGTATGAAAAACGAATGAATAAAGTAGTTGCTCATTTGAAAAAATGTTTCCCAGGTGTTGCTATTTTAGTTGTTTCAACAGCAGATAAGTCAACCAAGTATGATATGGAAATGAAAACAGATTCAGCAGTTGTTCCCTTAATGTTGGCTCAAAAGAAATATGCAATACAATCAGAATCAGCATTCGTTAATTTATATACTTTAATGGGTGGCGATGGTTCAATGGTTCAATGGGTTGATGAAGAACCTTCTAGGGCAAATAAAGATTACACGCATTTTAATTTTAGAGGTGCAAAAGATGTAGCTAAAATGATTTTCAATCAGATTGATGAAGGCTACGAAAAATATAAAAAAATTAGACCTGTAAAGAAACCCGTAAGTAAACCATATAAAAAAGATAGTACTAAAGTAGTTAAAGATAGTGTCGTTTATGAAGAATAGTATGTTATTTTTTTCTTTGATTTTTGGACAATTTATTTTGTCTCAAACCATTTCCGATACGACTGAAGTCGAAATAGATTCGGTAAGTATTGATACGGTTTCAGTAATTGAATTTAAAAACGAAATTCACAATGCAATAGCTATTGCAAAGTTTTTACAAAAGTTAGATTCTGTTGAAACTACAAAACAAAAAAAAGTTAGAATTGTTCATATTGGCGATTCACACATTCAAGCCGATTTATTTTC
>CAZLGK010000004.1:2398-64160 GCA_964559365.1 uncultured Flavobacterium sp. | reverse complement strand
TTTTGTAGCTTTTTTAGGTTCAATTACAACTTCTTGTTTAGAGAAATTATCTGTAATTATTAATATTTTACTGTTTTCAAAGCTAAAATAATCAGCTAAATGCGTTTTTAGATTTGTAATAGGGTATTTGGAGTAAATCGTTTTGCCTTCTTGTGTAGCCATTATCTTTTCACCTTTGTATCCTTTGGTTAAAATCAAGACACTTTTAGAGTCTGAAGTTCCGTTTACTTCTTTTAAGAAGACCTTTTTTTGTTGTTCAGAACTACTTCTAAAATCGTCTCTAACTTCCGTTTTAATAGGACTGCACATGATAAATAAACTTGCTATCATTCCTAAAACTATCTTTTTCATCTTTCTTTTTTTAAGTGTTCTCTGTATTTAAACGGAATACAAAAGAATCTATTATATCTTTGTAAAGATAATTCAATTAAAATGATTCAATCTTTTGGACATCGTGGAGCAAAAGGCTACGTAAGTGAAAATACATTAGCTTCATTTCAAAAAGCATTAGATTTAAATGTGGATGGAATTGAACTTGATGTGCATGTTTGTGCTTCAGGTGAATTAGTGGTCTTTCATGATTTTACTTTAGATAGAATGACCAAAGGAAGTGGTGAAATCCATAATTTCTCTTTAGTTGAGTTGAAAAAGCTAAAGGTTGATGGTGTATTCGAAATTTCAACATTAGAAGAAGTTTTAAATTTGGTAAACAGAAAATGTAAGGTTAATATCGAGTTAAAAGGTCATGATACTGCAAAGACAGCAGTGCAAATAATTGAAAAATATATTCAGGATAACAATTGGAAAATGGATAACTTTATTATTTCTAGTTTCCAAAGAGACGAACTTTCCAAAGTAAGTCAGTTGAATTCAAATATCCCATTAGCGGTTTTAACGCAAGCAAGTGTGGAACAAGCCATGGAGTGGGCTGATGAGTTTTCGGCAAAATACATTCACCCGCATTTTTCTTTACTAACGGAAGATAATTGTAAAGTAGCAAACGAAAAAGGATTTAAAATCAATACTTGGACGGTTAATGATGTTGCCGATATTGAACGAATTAAGAAGTATAAAATAAACGGAATTATTTCCGATTTTCCAGATAGAATATGAACACAGATTTTGATATAATTATTGTTGGTGGTGGTGCCGCTGGTTTTTTTACGGCGATTAATATTGCAGAAAAGAACAAACATTTAAAAATTGCCATTTTAGAACGCGGTAAAGAAGTTTTGTCAAAAGTTCGAATTTCTGGTGGTGGAAGATGTAATGTTACACATGCATGTTTTGTACCAAATGATTTAGTAAAATTTTATCCTCGTGGCGAAAAAGAACTACGCGGACCTTTTCATCAGTTTTGTTCTGGAGACACAATTGAATGGTTCGAAAATCATGGTGTTCCTTTAAAAATTGAAGAAGACGGAAGGATGTTTCCCGAATCTAATTCTTCACATACCATTATCGATTGTTTTACGGATAATGTTCATAAATTAGGCATTCAAGTTTTAACCAATCAAAGTGTTCAGTCGTTATTTCAAACGGAAGATTTTTGGAAAGTAGAAACCAATAAAGAAACGTTTGCTTGTAAAAAATTAATTATTTCAGCAGGAAGTAATCCTAAAGTTTGGGAAATGCTTTCAGGACTTGGCCACTCAATTATTCCTCCTGTTCCATCATTGTTTACATTTAATATTAAAGACCCTCGAATAAAAGATTTAATGGGTTTATCGGCTTTTGCTTCGGTAAAAGTGAAAGGTTCAAAGTTAAGCGCAAGCGGACCTTTGTTAATTACGCATTGGGGAATGAGTGGACCCGGAATTTTAAGGCTTTCTGCATGGGGAGCAAGAGAATTAGCCGATAAAAATTACCAATTTACACTTTTAGTTAATTGGTTAAATGATATTGTTTTGGAGGAAGCTGTTGATGTTTTGAAAAACCTTAAAGATGAACATACAAAAAAGACAATCATTAAAAAATCTCCTTTCGAATTCCCAAATCGTTTGTGGGAAAGTTTGGTTTTGGCTTCAGGAATTTCTGAAGAAACAAAATGGGCGGATTTGTCTAAAAAACAAATCAACCAATTAGCGGAACAATTAACAAATGGTGTTTTTCATGTAAATGGAAAAAGTACTTTTAAAGAAGAATTTGTTACTGCTGGAGGAGTTGATTTAAAAGAAATTAATTTTAAATCTATGGAAAGTAAATTACTTCCTAATTTATATTTAGCAGGTGAAGTTCTTAATATTGACGCTATAACGGGCGGCTTTAATTTTCAAAATGCTTGGACCGGAGGATTTATTATAGCTAATGCTATAACATTGACTGAATAATTGAATTGTAATATACAATTTTAATTTTATCTAATAATGAGTTTAAGGCGTCTTGCTCAGCCAATTCTAAAGTATTACCAATTCCAATTAAGTTGTGAATGGTCTCTTGATAAATGATTTGCTTGTTATTATTAGTAATGACTATTTTAGATTCTAATTTTACAGATGTTTTTCCGTTCACTGTAAGATTTTCTACTTTTTTATTTTCTATAGTAATTTTTAGGTCTGCTTTATTTCTTTTTGTTGCTCTAGTAAAAAAGTCTCTTTCTAAAAGGCTGTTAAGTTGCTCCTCTAAATTAGTTATTCTTTTTTTTAATTGATTAATTGCATAAAAGTTTACTTCAAAATTAGGTAAGGTTTTGTTTATTTGTAATTCAAACTTTTTAGGTTGGTAGTTTTCAAATATTTTATGAACTACATTATTTTGACTAATACTTTTTATATAGTTTGGAACATCAACAGATATTGTAATTCTTTCTCTAGTGTTTTTATTAAAGTTTCTCATTAAGTTAATGCTAAAAACACCGTTGTTTTCAGTTTTCCAATACTGAGACTGGCCAGGAAGCCAAGAGTAATTAGATATTAATGGAAAATATCCAAGCGCTTTACCTTGTAATTTTACGGAAATAGGGTCAATAGCAATATCCATTTTATCTTTGGCGTGATTGATTTTTAATTCATTGTAAGGAAAAGTGACTTCAATTTGATTAAAAGTAGTGAAAATGTTATTCATTAAAACGCTAACATAAGGCTTTTCAATACCGTCTTCAGTAAAACGAAGGTCTTCATTAAGTATTTCGCTTATATCTTCTAAAGCGTAAATTTGCTGTTTAATGCCTTCAGAAAAGTTTTTTTCTTCAAGCATTTTCTTTGCATAATCAAATTTAAAAAGAGAGCTTTCTAATGCTTTTCTAATACGAGCTTTTTTTAAATTTTCGTGTTTTTGTTTAGATAGGCTGATATAAATATAATAGTAATTCTTATCCTCAAAATTATCAACTACATCAAATCCTTCTATGTAAGAAGCACTTGAAACCATACTATTCATTCTATAGAACTCATTAAAAGTATTGTCGTATTGAAAAACATTTAGAGAATTGTTGCTAGAAACAGTAACAGAAATACTATTTGAGATCTCTGTTAGTGCCATTTTTTGAGCTTTTTCTCTATAATCAGTAGAAGTTTTTGGTGCCATTCCAATACCTACATAATTAAATGAACTTAATGGTGTTTTTTGAACCCAATCAGGCGCATTAGTTGGAATTGAAGAGCTGTTTTTGGCGCCACTACAACTTAATAAAATAAAACAAATAAATAGAATTACTTTCTTCATTACTCTTCTGGATTAAAATCTAATATGTCGTTTGTAATTCTTGTTCTAAAATCATTTAATATGTTAGTACTTAACTGATTGTTATCAATAGTTTCTGGAGTTTGAAATAAATTTTGTAATATTTTGTAGTTACTATCGTCTCTTTTAAAAGCAGATCCAACCATTCTGGTTGGGTAAATTGAATTTAAGTTACTATTATTAAATCGCGCATAGCGAACTTGTAGTTCGTCATTTTTATGTAAAGTTTTTTGAGTCAAAACTTTTCCAGTTTTAATTTCAATTAAACTGTAAGTTATGTTTGAAGATAAACTGTTTCTTCTTTCATATTCTTTATAAGTAACTGTTTTTTCAACTAATGAATCTTTGCCATTTTGAGCTTTTAAACGTCTTACTTCAATACCATTTTTATTAAATACTCTTGGTTGATTTTGTTGTAATTTGTATTCATTAATATGAATTGTTAAAATTGCTTTAGCATTAGTTCTTCCATAAGAATTCCCAATATAGCGAGTTAGTTGATTATTATTTGTTTTGTATGAATTAATATTATACAAGGGAGAGCTATTATTGGTTCTACCTTTTATTATTTTAACAAAAGGGTTTTTACTATTTAATATATCCTCAATTACAGCATTTTGTAATTCATTTTCAAACCCGTTTGAGAATGAAGTTCTATAAGATTCAATAATAATAGGATATTCCGCACATTTTAATGAGGTGTTTTTTAAATCTTCTGCATTTTTATAGTTATTGAATTCGTTTATTATAAGTTCTAATCCTAAATAAGCCGTTCTACATTTTCCAATTTTCATGTCTTTTACTGCTTTTCTATAAATAGGTTCGCTATAAGCTTCTTTATAAAGGTTTTTAACATCTAAGTAAGAACTATTAATTTGAGAAACATCATAAAAAGCCTGTTCCGCATCTTTGAAATTTTCTTGCATTAAAAAATAACTCCCTTCTTTATAGCGTTCGTTTAAGGCTTGTTGGAGTTTGTTTTTAACATCTTTGTAATTAGGTTCTTTTTCAACTATTTTATTCCATATATTGTATGAAGAAATATATTTTTTATTAGAAAACTCTTCAATTCCTTTTAAGTACAAAGGCTCATTTTCTGCTACAACTAATTTCTTGGAAGTGTCTTTATAATCTGAATCAAATTTTAAAATATTTTTCAGAGAGCTTTCAGCTTCTGAAAATTTATCTTCGGATAGATATTTATTTGCTAAATCATATTGTTTGTTTAAATAAACATCTAAATTCTTTTGGTATACAGCTTTGGTTTGTGAGTCAATATTTAAGTTTTTTGTAAAAGCATTTACTCTGTTTACAAATTGAGAAAGATTATAATATTCTTCAACAACACCTTCTTCATCACTTCTCTCGTTTTTGTTAGAAATACTAAAAGCAGTTTCAGATATATATAATTGTGCACTTCTTCTTAATGCATTTTGAACTTCTGGAATGTTGTTTTTACGAAATAAAACATTCATATAAAGTTCGGAAGCTTGTTTAAAATTTCCATTTTTTTCAAATTCCGTACCTTTTTTTAATGTGCTGTTTTTTATACTACAGCTCACAATTAAAAAAAAGAAAGATATTAAGAATAAGTGTTTTTTTAATAGTATAGTTTTCTTGGCATGCATTTTGTAAAACTTTTTAGTGTTCATTTAGCAATTTTAAAACAAAAATAACAAACAAACGTTTTTTTTAGTTGTTTTTTTTGTTAATATTGACAAATGTTTCAAATATGATACCAAAAATAATTCGTTAAACATTAATTTCATCTTATGAAAAAAATTACAATTTTAAGAAAATCGGTTTTAGTTGGATTAGTTGCTCTAGGAGTGGCTTCGTGTAAAAGTAAAAAAGTTGATGCTCCAGTTGATGCTCCAAAAGGAGAGGTAAAAGTGGAAGTGTTGTGTAGTGGTCCAAAATATTTTACAGACAAAGATTTCTTTAGAGCAAATAGTGTTGGAGAAAGTCCTGATCAAGCAAACTCTAAGAGAATGGCATTAAGTAATGCGCGTTTGGAGTTAGCTGGGCAAATTGAAGTTACTTTAAAGGCAGTAATTGATAATTATTTTAATGATGTAAATTCAGCTGGAAAACAAGAATATATTGCGAAATATGAAGGTTTAAGTCGTGAGGTGATTAATCAATCTATTTCAGGAACAAAAACTATTTGTGAAGAATTAACAAAAACTTCAGCAGGAAAATACAAAACGTATATTGCAATTGAATTAAATAATGCAGCTTTATTAAACACTTTAAATAATAGAATTTCTGCAGATGATCGTTTGAAAGTAGATTATAACTATGAAAAGTTTAAAGATACATTTTACAAAGAAATGGATGAAATGAAAAACAGATAGTTCATTTTTAAATTATATAATAAGCGACTTCAGTAATGGAGTCGCTTTTTTATTTATTTAACCAATAAATGCTACCTGTTAAAACAGTTGCAAATCCAACCCAAGCTAAATAAGGAATTAATAAGTAACTTGCTTTTTTGTTAATTTGTTTGAAAATTATATAGGTTTCATAAATAATTAACCAAAGTAAAATTATTTCTATCAGTGCTAATAGTATGTTGTTTAATCCAAAAAATAAATACGACCAAAGTGCATTTAAAGCTAATTGAATAATAAAAAACAACAATCCTTTTTTTACTAATTCCTTTTGTTCGGTAATTTTATCCCATATCAATCCTGCGGAAACTCCCATCATGATAAAAAGTAAGGTCCAAACAGGAGCAAAAACCCAATTTGGGGGATTAAAAACAGGTTTTTCTATCGTAGGATACCAAGTTGTAATTGACGATTGAGTTACTAAACTTGATAAGTAGCCAACAGCTAAACAGATAATTACGAAATAAGCTATTTTTAAATACTTGTTCATGAAATACTAATTTTATTGCAAATTAACAATTATTCCAATAAACTAATTCATCTAAATTGGTATTTTTGCCTAAAATAAATAATTATGTTGACTGAAAAGGATTTTATCACAACTCAATTTTCTTCTATTGAAAGTGCAAATTTTAAGTGGAGCGCACCAAGTAATATTGCATTGGTGAAATATTGGGGAAAGAAAGAAAACCAAATTCCTGCAAATCCTTCGATTAGTTTTACATTAAATAATTGTAAGACAATTACTTCTTTAGCTGTAAGTAAAAAATCAGATAATTCTGAAATTACATTTGATTTGTATTTTGAAGGTAAACCTAAAGAAGATTTTAAACCTAAGATCTTGAAATTTTTTCAACGAATTGAACAATATTGCCCTTACATTAAAGAATATCATTTTGTAATTGATACTGAAAACACATTTCCACATAGCTCAGGAATAGCATCTTCTGCTTCAGGAATGGCTGCAATAGCCATGAATGTAATGAGCTTAGAAAAAGAAATTAACCCAACAATTTCAGACGATTTTTTCAACCAAAAAGCATCCTTTTTAGCCAGACTAGGTTCGGGAAGTGCATGCAGGAGTGTAAAGGGAGAAGTTGTTATTTGGGGAGAACATAAAGAAACTGAAAGTTCATCAAATTTATATGGAATTCCGTTTGAGAACCTACATGTTAACTTTAAGAATTACCAAGACACTATTTTATTAGTAGATAAAGGTGAAAAACAGGTTTCTAGCACTATTGGTCATGATTTAATGAACGGTCATCCGTTTGCCGAACAAAGATTTGAACAAGCACACATTAATTTATCAAAAGTTAAGTCAATTTTATTATCTGGAAATATTGAAGATTTTATTAAAATTGTAGAAAGTGAAGCATTGACTTTACACGCTATGATGATGGCTTCAATGCCTTATTTTATTTTAATGAAACCGAATACTTTAGAGATTATTAATAAAATTTGGAGCTTTAGGAATTCAACTCAAGTTCCTGTTTGTTTTACATTAGACGCTGGAGCAAATGTACATGTTTTGTATCCAGAAAATGTAAAACATGAAGTTTTGCAATTTATTAACAATGAATTAGTTGGCTTTTGTCAAAACGAACAGTACATTTGCGATCAAATTGGAAATGGTGCGAAATCAATTTAATTTTGTACATTTACTTAACTGAATATGAAAAGTTATGAAAGGACCATTATTTTATTCTAAAATATTACTTTTTGGTGAATACGGAATTATAGAAGATTCGAAAGGATTATCTATTCCTTATAATTTTTACAAAGGAACCTTAAAGGTTTCAGAAAACCCTTCAAATGAAGCGGTGAAATCTAACGAAAGTTTATCTAAATTTGCCTCATATCTAAGTCAAATGCAAAAAGACATGCCGGAATTGGTTTCTTTTGATTTGGCTACATTGAAAAGTGATGTTGCAGACGGAATGTATTTTGATTCAAGTATTCCACAAGGTTATGGAGTGGGAAGTAGTGGTGCTTTAGTAGCAGCTATTTATGATAAATATGCAACTGATAAAATAACAATCCTAGAAAATCTCACGAGAGAAAAATTATTGAAATTAAAAACAATTTTCTCTAATATGGAGTCTTTTTTTCATGGAAAAAGTTCTGGTTTAGATCCTTTAAATAGTTATTTAAGTTTACCAATTTTAATCAACTCGAAAGACAATGTTGAACCAACTGGGATTCCTTCTCAAAGTATAGATGGAAAAGGAGCTGTTTTCTTAATTGATTCTGGTATTGTTGGTGAAACTGCTCCTATGGTTACTCTTTTTATGGAAAGTTTAAAAGATAATGGTTTCCGTAAAATGTTAAAATCTCAATTCATAAAATATACAGATGATTGTGTAGAAAATTTTCTACACGGTGATGTTAAATCTCTTTTTGCAAACACAAAAAAATTATCAAAAGTTGTTTTAAGTCATTTTAAACCAATGATTCCAGAACAATTTCATAAAGTATGGCAAAAAGGAATTGATACAAATGATTATTACCTTAAACTTTGTGGCTCTGGTGGAGGTGGATATATTTTAGGTTTCACTCAAGATATTGATAAAGCAAAAGAATCTTTAAAAGACTTTAAATTAGAAGTAGTTTATCAATTTTAAATTTAAATGCTTTCAAGGAAATCTAAATTGTTTTTAACTAAAATCTTCAGTCTTTTTTCTGTAGTTAGAGGTTATAATATTTGGGTTGTAGCACTTGCGCAATATTTATCAGCAATATTTATTTTAGCAACTAATAAACGCGCTTTAGATGTTTTATTAGATGCTAAATTGTTTTTAATAGTAATATCTTCTATATTAACTATTGCTTCAGGTTACATAATTAATAATTTTTACGATAGTAAAAAAGATTTAATAAATCGACCTAGAAAAGCTATGTTAGATCGTTTGGTGAGTCAAAGCACTAAACTAAAAGTTTATTTTTCAATAAATTTATTTGTTGCTTTTTTAGCCAGTTTTATTTCTTGGAGAGCAGTTTTGTTTTTTTCAGCTTATATTTTTTTAATTTGGTATTATTCTCATAAGTTAAAAAAGTTTCCTTTTATTGGAAACCTTATAGCGGCTCTTTTAGCAGTATTGCCATTTTTCGGAGTATTAATGTACTATAAGAATTTTTATAGTGTTGTTTTTGCTCATGCAACATTCTTATTTTTGCTTATTTTAATTAGAGAATTTGTGAAAGATTTAGAAAATATAGAAGGAGACTTGATTGCTAATTATAAGACTATTCCAGTGCTTTTTGGAGAAGGAATTGCAAAATATACAATAACACTTTTAACTCTTTTAACAATAATTCCTGTTTATTTTTTAATTGATGTTTTTGATGTAGGTTATATGGATATTTATTTTTACACAAGTTATTTAGTGCTTATTTTCTTTTTGTTAAGATTATGGAAGTCCAAAACAAAACAGGAATTTGTA
Source organism: uncultured Flavobacterium sp. (assembly GCA_964559365.1). GTDB lineage: Bacteria > Bacteroidota > Bacteroidia > Flavobacteriales > Flavobacteriaceae > Flavobacterium. Next base: position 54,643 of record CAZLGK010000004.1, on the reverse strand, counting down.
AGTTTACATTTTATTATAAAATTAGTTATTGTAGCGGGTGTTTTTTGTATAGTTTTAATAGAACCAGAAGTTTTGTTACACGGAAAAAAATTGATATCCACATATTAGTTATATCTTTGCAAAAAAAATAGTAAGAAATGACTCGTCATCAAGGAGATAACAGTAAGAAAAAAGGAACCTCAGCAAGACAAGGTGGAGCTAAAAAGCCAAGCACTTCTAGAGGAAATGCGCCATTAAGAAAAACGGCATCTAAATTTGCAACTAAACCAGGTGAACAAAAAGCACCGAAGGCACCAAAAGCACCTAAAAACCCAGATGAAATAAGATTGAATAAATATATTGCTAACTCTGGTATGTGTAGCCGAAGAGATGCAGATATTTATATACAAAGTGGAAATGTTAAGGTTAACGGTGTGGTAATAAACGAAATGGGATATAAAGTTAAATTGAATGACGTTGTTCAATTTGATGGTACTACAATTTCACCTGAAAAGAAGGAGTACATTATACTCAATAAACCAAAAAATTTCTCAACAGTAAATGATGACAATAGAGGCGATTCTAATGTTTTAGATTTAGTTAAGGGAGCTACAAAAGCAAAATTACAACCTGTGGGTAGAATGGACAAAACCACAACAGGTTTATTGTTATTTACTAATGACACAGATATTATTACTAAATTTACTGCACCAAATCAAAGGTCATCAAAATTATATCAAGTAACTTTAGATAAAAATCTTAAATATGATGATTTAGAGAAAATTTCTAAAGGCTTAACAATTGATGAATTTAGGGTTTATGTAGAGGAAGTTACATATATAGAAGATCAACCTAAAAGTGAAATAGGTATAAAAATGAAAACGGCTAATGTTAAAATAGTTCGTAAAATATTCGAACATTTAAATTATAATGTTCTTAAGCTAGACCGTGTTACATTTGCGGGACTAACAAAAAAGAATCTTCCAAGAGGTAATTGGAGATTTTTAACAGAACAAGAAATTATTAATTTAAAAAATAGTTAAAAAAAAGACCGAGTTTTTACTCGGTCTTTTTTTATCTAATTAATGAAAAGTGCGCTCTAAATATTTTTTCTTGACCTTCATATATGTAATTAACATTGAACCAATAATCAGTTGAAGGAAGATTCTCACCATTATAAGTTCCGTTCCATCCAGCTCCTGTTGGCGAAATTTGCTTGATTAATTTACCATACCTGTCAAAAATAGAGATTATTGATTCAGGATGATCAGTTGCTAAGTCAAATATGTTCCAGGTTTCATTTGTTCCGTCTCCATTTGGTGTAAAGTATTTAGGGTATTTAATCACGGTAGCATTTAAAATGAAATCACCACAGTATCCAAAAATATCTCTAACAGTAATAATATGTTCTCCAGAACTTACATTAAAAAATTGATTACTCGTTTGGAAGTCACCATCATCTAATTGGAAAATATAATTTCCAAAACCATTATCAACATTAACAGTAATAACTGCAATATTATCAAATGGTTCACTAACACTTATTGAAGCAACCGCAGGACTAGATTGTTCAACTAAAACAGTTGTTGGGTTGTAGTTACAATCAGGAGGGCTTTCTGTTAAAACCTTTGTAGTAATAACATCATATGTTCCGGCGGTAGTAGCTAAATATGTTGGGCCAGTTCCCATAAGTAATCCATTTAAATACCATTCTACAGTAAATTCAGCAGGACTTAATCCTGAATTTAATAAGATAGATTGTTCTGTAACTCCTGTTATGGCATTTACACAAATAATTCCACCAGCAACATTTAAATTTAACAAAGGGTAGATGGTAAATTGAAAATGATCTTCATCAAAACAAATAGGGTCATTATCAGCCGTATTATATGCATATACCCATACCTCAAATGTGCTTGGATTATTATCAGGAGTTGTAAATGTATAATCTGAAGGATTAATTATATCTGAAGGGTTTCCTCCTGGTGCACTATAGTAATTTATAGTATAGTTTCCAATTGGAAGCGCGGGTAAAGTGTAAGAGCCGCAATAATTTACATTATCTAATGAAGAATAGTTTGGTAAAACAGGTGTTTCAAGAACTGTGATGGTAAATGATTTTTCTTCTATACAATTAATAAAATGCCCGTCTGCATTAAGTCCATATACATAAATTGTTTCAGTAGTATTTACGGTGTTAAATATGTGACCTTGAAACAATTCAACTTGACCAGGAGTACTTGGTCCTCCAGGTAAAGTATAATAACGAACCCAATTAATTAAATCCGGATTTGGAGTTGGGTTGTTTAATGCTGGAAGAGTAAATGAATCACAAGCTTCTATATTTTCAAAATCGGGTAAGTTTATACCTTTAAATATACGTTGAAATTCTTTGTCAATTCTACAGTTACTAACTGGGTCAACATAATAAAGATAAAATGTTTCAGTAGTTGTATACTCCGTACTTGGATTAACGATTGTGCCAGTTCCTCCAGGACCACCAGGCTCAGTATAATAATCACCTACAGTAGGATTCGCTAGGCTATAAGCATTACATTCAACTCTATTTATTGCTTGATCTAGGCCTGGAAATGGATTTATTGTAATTGTAAATGGGTTTTCGTTAGAACAAGTTGTAAACGTTCCGTCACCATTGTCATGAATAACTTCATTGTAAACATAATATGTTCCAGGTGGATATCCACCTGTTAAGTCAATTGTTGATCCAGAAGGAATAGGTAATTGACCTCCGTTTGATGGGCCTCCCGATAAAGCGTAATATTCGCCATTGGTTAAATTTTCTAAAATATATTCACCGCAGTAGTTTCCATCAGGGATCTCATCAACTAATACCTCAGGGTATATTGTAATGTTATAATTTAAGAATTCTGCACAGTTAGAAGCATCAGTAACATTTGAGTAAAAATAAACCGTTTGAGATGTTGTTATTGGAATTGAAGGATCAATTAGATTTCCACCTCCATTTGGCGCATCAAAATAATTGCCAAATGTTAAAGGTGGTAAAGTGTAACTTTCACATGCAAATATATTTCCAAACAAGTTCGGATCAATTATGTTGACCTGAAAAGGATATTGATCCCAACAAAATTGTGGATTGCCTACTATATCTATATAGGGAAAAGTGTTGTAAACATATATGGTTTCTGAAGATGTTATAATATGTCCAACAGGATAATTAGTTCCTGTTCCTCCTCCTCCTGAAAAATACATTCCATTTGTAAGTGGAGGTAAAGTATATGAATTGCATCTCGTTTCATCAATAGGATTGTCTATTAACGGATTTGGGTGAATATAAATATCAAAACGTTCGTCTCTACATGGAGTTCCTGCGGGAACTTCTGCATAAAAATAAATAGTTTGTACAATAGTAGTCTGTGTATTGTTTGTAAAGGTAGTTCCAGTTGGAATTAAAGTTCCTGATCCACTTGGCCCTCCTAAATCTGTATAGAATGAGCCTATTCCATATGGGGCATCTGGAACTATAAACTCTCCACAATTGTCAATAGTTGGAACATATTCGTCAACAAAATATAATAAGAAATCACTTTCATTTGAACAACCATTTGCATCAGGTCCAATAAATATATAGTAAGTTCCGCCTTCATCAATTAAATCACCAGGATTTAGTTGAATTTGTCCAGGAGTTGTTGGTCCACCAGGAAGTAAATAATAGGTCCCATTTGTAATCACTGGTAAAACATAAGAGCTACATTCTTGTACGTCAGGTATTTCATCGACAATAGGTAATGGGTTAATGGTTATATCAACACTAGTAATATCAAAACATAAATTGTTTGAGCTATCTTCAATTCTAAACCATAAAGTGTATGTATTTAATCCAGAAGGAATTGTAGCATTATTTCCAATTGCATTGTTCCCAGAAATTGCATCTGCTTGATTTGTATAGTAAGTAATAGAATATGAGCCAGTTTGTCCGTTTATTACTTCTAAATCGTGGACGCTTAAATCATATATTAAATTGTTTTCACAAGTGTCTCCTGTTATATTTGTGCCTGCTATTACATTTGGAGTTTCTGTTAAATTAAACGTGTAGAAAGCGTCACAATAATTACCTGTATTAATATTTAATATTTTAATATATATAGTTTGTCCATCAGTTCCTTGATAGTTTGTTAGGTTTGTTGAAGGGATAAATGTGTTTGAAGTAATGTCTGCAGGCGATTCAAAGTAAAAAATGTCGTAAATAGCAGGGTCTATTCCTAAAAATAATTCATCATTTAAAGTTAAGTTATAGGAATTTGTTGCACTTCCAGAATCACAGGTAGCCAAATCAACAGGCATGTTTACGAATAAATCATTAAAAATTATCGTGTCGGTAATAAAACAAGATCCTTTAGTTATTTCAACGGTATATATTCCAGGTTGAGTAACATCATAACTAGAATTTGTAGCCCCCGGTATTGGACTTCCGTTTAAGAACCATTCATAACTATAGGTATTGTCTAAGTTAGTGTTAAGAGAAAAAATGTTTCCTGCACAGATTGTTTCATCATTTCCTAAAGAAAAATCAGTATTAAAACTTCCACCGCTTATAAAAACTGCAGAATCAAAATTAGTACTAAAAAAGTCGGCAATAACAAGTTTTAATCGATATGGATTGTCAGGTATTATTGCGGAACTCGCAGTTAAAACAGTTGTGTAGCCTCTCATGTTTAAAGAAGATGCCGCCGGATTAGTCACGTTATAAACATCAAATAAATTTGGATTAGTAGAACTGCATGTATTGTTATAAGCTGCGTCTTTTATGTTTTTTACAGTAACTGGATTGTTTGTGTTAGGAATAACAGCTAAATTTGTTGTATTTCCTGTTGTTATATTAGTAAGTTCGAATGCAAAAATATCATTAGATAGACATTGAAAAGCCCCATATTCATTTGAAGCAAATAAAAAATCAAAACTAAATGAGTTAGAAACAGATGTAAATTCAAATTCTAAAAATGCTAAATCTACAATTGGATCAGTAGTTCCACTGCTTACATTGCTTAGGTTTTGAAGAAAAGGGTCGGTTCCGCCTCCGGAAGTTGTTGAACCCATATTTGCACCTGTATATATTCCTTGTGTATCTAAAATATTTCCACTTCGAATTATTACTCCTTCAGATAAAGGAAATGAAGAACCATTTTGATTAAAATATCCAACAGATAAATTTGAAGATAAGTTTTGTGAAGTAACTTCAGTACAAGAATTATTAATTAGCAAATCAACAAGGTTGCTAGCAGACATAGAATTGTCAACAGTGATTGTTTGCGAGAACATTGATGTGGTGAATAATACAAATAAATAATAAATCTTTTTCATTTTGATATGTTTGGGACAGTAATCAGTTCAGGTTAAATTTAATAAAATTTGTTAAAATAGAATTAATTTAAAAATAAAAAAGTTTAAAAATTATGACATTTTTAAACTTTTTTATGATTTATTGAATTTGTTCTAGTCGTTTAGTTTTAAAACAGCCATAAATGCCTCTTGTGGAATTTCTACATTTCCAACTTGACGCATACGTTTTTTACCTTTTTTCTGTTTTTCTAAAAGTTTACGTTTACGTGAAATATCTCCTCCATAACACTTTGCTGTTACATCTTTTCTTAAGGCTTTTATAGTTTCACGAGCAATGATTTTAGCTCCAATTGCAGCCTGAATAGGAATGTCAAATTGTTGTCTTGGGATTAATTCTTTTAATTTTTCACACATCTTCTTTCCAATGTAATATGCATTACTTTCGTGAATCAATGCAGAAAGTGCATCTACTGATTGTGCGTTTAATAAAACATCAAGTTTTACTAATTTAGATTCTCGCATACCAATAGGTGAATAATCAAATGAAGCGTAACCTTTAGAAACTGTTTTCAATCTGTCGTAGAAATCAAATACTATTTCAGCTAACGGCATGTCGAAGTTTAATTCAACACGTTCTGTGGTTAAATAGGTTTGATTAGTAATTATGCCTCGTTTTTCAATACATAGGCTCATTACGTTTCCTACAAAGTCAGCTTTTGTTATAATAGTTGCTTTTATATATGGTTCTTCAACTCTGTCCAGTTTTGAAGGTTCTGGTAAATCAGATGGATTGTTTACAATTAAAACTGTTTCAGGTTCTTTTTTAGTGTAAGCGTGGTATGAAACGTTAGGTACAGTAGTAATAACAGTCATATCAAATTCACGTTCTAAACGTTCTTGGATAATTTCCATATGTAACATTCCTAAGAATCCACAACGAAAACCAAAACCTAATGCTGCTGAACTCTCGGCTGTAAAAACTAAAGAAGCATCATTTAATTGAAGTTTTTCCATAGAAGCACGTAGGTCCTCAAAGTCTTCTGTGTCAACTGGATATATTCCAGCAAATACCATTGGTTTTACATCTTCAAAACCAGTAATCATATTGGTTGTTGGTGTTTTTGCATCTGTAATAGTATCACCAACTTTAACTTCTTTTGCTTCTTTGATTCCAGAAATTAAATAACCCACATCGCCAGTAGAAATCTTATCTTTTGGCACTTGATTTAATTTTAATGTTCCAACTTCATCGGCAAAATATTCATTGCCGGTTGCCATGAATTTAATCTTCTGACCTTTTTTAATTTCACCATTTTTAACACGGAAAATTACTTCAATTCCTCTAAAAGGATTGTAATGAGAATCAAAAATTAATGCTTGTAAAGGTTCTTCTGGATTTCCTTTTGGAGCAGGAACTTTTTCAATTATTGCTTCTAAAATTTTATCAACTCCAAATCCAGTTTTTCCTGAGGCATGAATAATATCTTCTAATTTACAACCTAATAAATCAATAATATCATCACTAACTTCTTCAGGGTTAGCGCTTGGTAAATCTACTTTGTTTAAAACCGGAATAATTTCTAAATCATTTTCTAATGCCAAATATAAATTAGAAATCGTTTGTGCCTGAATGCTTTGAGCAGCATCAACAATCAATAATGCACCTTCACAGGCAGCAATTGATCGAGAAACTTCATAAGAAAAGTCAACGTGACCAGGAGTATCAATTAAATTTAAAATATAATCTTCTCCGTTATGTTTGTAATTCATTTGTATGGCGTGACTCTTAATCGTAATACCTCGTTCTCGCTCTAAATCCATATTGTCAAGCAACTGTGCCTTTTCTTCACGAGCAGTTACTGTTTGAGTAGCACCTAATAGACGGTCAGCTAAGGTACTTTTCCCATGGTCAATATGAGCAATAATACAAAAGTTTCTTATGTTCTTCATTCTTCATTTTATTTGTGCGTTACCTCCTCAAAGTTACGTTTAGACTTTTTGCTGCATCTTTCGTTTCATTTCTATATACAAAAGAATGTTGATTCAATACCTAACGCTATATTTAGGGTAACATATAATCTGCAAATATAATTTAAAGTTTTGGATTCTTATAGTAAGATTTTGGATTCTTAAAAGTATAATATATAGAAATGAACATTCAAAAATCCATCATTCAAAAATCTTATTGTATTTTTGCAAAAAAAATACAGTTAATGCCAAAAATTGGAAACATAATATTGCCTGATTTTCCTTTGCTTCTTGCTCCAATGGAAGATGTGAGCGATCCGCCATTTAGAAGACTTTGTAAAATGCACGGAGCAGATTTAATGTATTCTGAATTTATATCATCAGAAGGTTTGATTCGTGATGCTATGAAGAGTAAAAAAAAGCTAGACATTTTTGATTATGAACGTCCGGTTGGAATTCAAATTTTTGGAGGTGATGAAGAGGCTATGGAAATGTCTGCTAAAATAGTTGATACTGTTCAGCCTGATTTAGTTGATATAAATTTTGGTTGCCCTGTTAAAAAAGTAGTTTGTAAAGGAGCAGGAGCAGGGGTTTTAAAGAATGTCGATTTAATGGTGCGCTTAACAAAAGCGGTTATTAAAGGAACAAGCCTTCCTGTTACAGTTAAAACACGTTTAGGTTGGGACGATGCGTCTATAAATATCGATGAGGTTGCAGAGCGATTACAAGATATTGGCGTACAAGCATTAACTGTTCATGCAAGAACAAGAGCACAAATGTATAAAGGCCATTCTGACTGGTCGCATATAGCTCGCGTTAAAAATAATCCAAGAATTACAATGCCTATTTTCGGTAATGGAGATATCGATTCACCAGAAAAAGCATTAGAATATAAAAATAAATATGGTTTAGACGGAATGATGATTGGCCGTGCCGCAATAGGTTATCCGTGGATATTTAACGAAATAAAGCACTATTTTAATACTGGGGAAATTTTAGCACCACCTTCAATGGCAGATAGGATTGAAGCAGCTAAAAATCATTTAATTTGGTCAGTTGAATGGAAGAATGAAAGAGTTGGAATTGTTGAAATGAGAAGACACTACACAAATTATTTTAAAGGAATTCATGGTTTTAAAGAATATAAACAACGATTAGTAACTACTGATGATTTAGAAGGGTTATTTAAAATATTTGACGAAATAGCTGGCGTATATTCAAATTATGAATTTGAGATAAAATAAAAAAACCCAGCTTTTGCTGGGTTTTTTTGTGGTAATTAAAACTTTTATTAGTCTTCGATAACTACTACTTGAGCAGCAACGATACCTTTTCTTCCTTCTTCTTCTTCGAATTGTACTTTATCACCTTCATTTAAAGAGTCTACTCTTAATCCTGTAGCGTGTACAAAAATATCTTTACCTGTTTCATCATTAGTAATAAATCCGAAACCTTTTTCTTCATTGAAGAATTTAACTGTGCCTGTTTGCATTTTGTAATATAAAATAATTAATAATGTGCCAAAGATATACTTATTTTCTATAAAGACATCAAATAAATGTTATTTTATTTTGAAAATTATTGATTTTCAATGTTTTCATCTTTTTTTTCAGAAGATTTAAACATATAATCTTTAACATTTTTTGTTCTATACCTGTGATAAATAAATATAGGCATTAAAATTAAGGCCATAATCAAAATACCTATTCCTACCCATTTGTCTCCTTCAGCGTTACCTTGATTTTTATGAAAATAGCCATAAGAAACAAAGCAAATAACTGCAAGGACAAGTAATCTGATTATGTTTTTCATTATTCAGATTTTAAATTCAATTGAATATGTAATTCTTCTAATTGTTTATTGTCAATTTTAGACGGAGCATCAATCATAACGTCTCTTCCTGAATTATTTTTTGGAAAAGCAATAAAATCACGAATAGTTTCTTGACCTCCTAAAATTGATACTAATCTGTCTAAACCAAAAGCTAAACCGCCATGAGGTGGTGCTCCATATTCAAATGCATTTAATAAAAATCCAAATTGTGCTTTTGCTTCTTCTTTACTAAACCCTAATAAGTCAAACATTCTTGATTGTAATTCTCTATCGTGAATACGAATAGAGCCTCCGCCAATTTCGTTTCCGTTTAAAACCATATCGTAAGCGTTTGCTCTTACTTTTCCTGGATCTGTATCAATCAATTTAATATCTTCTGGTTTTGGAGATGTAAACGGGTGATGCATTGCATGGTAGCGATTGCTTTCTTCATTCCATTCTAATAATGGAAAGTCTACAACCCAAAGCGGAGCAAATACATCTGATTTACGCAATCCTAAACGGGTTGCTAATTCCATACGAAGTGCAGAAAGTTGTCCTCGTGTTTTATCAGCAGGACCAGAAAGCACTAGGATTAAATCACCTTCTTTTGCATTGGTAGCTTCAGCCCATTTTTTTAAATCTTCTTGATCGTAAAACTTATCTACGGATGATTTAAAAGTTCCATTTTCTTCACATTTTACATAAACCATTCCTAATGCGCCTATTTGAGGGCGCTTTACCCAATCAATTAATGCATCTATTTCTTTTCTTGAGTACGATGCACAACCAGGTGCTGCAATACCTACTACTAATTCGGCAGCATTAAATACTGGAAATTCTTTGTGTTGAGCAACAGTATTTAACTCGCCAAATTTCATGTCAAAACGAATATCTGGTTTGTCGTTACCATATGTTTTCATGGCGTAGTCATAAGTAATTCTTGGGAATTTTTCAACTTCTACACCTTTAATTTCTTTTAATAAATGACGTGTTAGGTTTTCAAAAATATTTAAAATATCTTCTTGTTCTACAAATGCCATTTCACAGTCAATTTGTGTAAATTCAGGTTGTCTATCAGCACGTAAATCTTCGTCACGGAAGCATTTTACAATTTGGAAATATTTATCCATACCGCCTACCATCAACAATTGCTTGAATGTTTGTGGAGATTGAGGAAGCGCATAAAACTGACCTTCATTCATTCTACTTGGCACAACAAAATCACGAGCGCCTTCTGGTGTAGATTTAATTAAGTAAGGCGTTTCAATTTCGCAAAATCCTTCATCAGAAAGAAATTTTCGAACTTCCATACTTACTTTATGGCGAAATAATAAATTGTTTTTTACTGGATTTCTACGAATATCTAAATAACGATATTTCATACGAATATCTTCTCCACCATCTGTTTCATCTTCAATAGTAAAAGGAGGAAGAAGTGCTTCATTTAAAATAGTTAATTCTGAAACTAATATTTCTATTTCTCCTGTAAACATGTTAGGGTTTTTAGACTCCCTTTCAATAACTGTTCCTTTAACTTGAATTACAAATTCTCTTCCTAATGATTTTGCGCGTTCAAAAACTTCTTTATTAGTTCTTTCTTCATCAAGAATTAATTGAGTAATACCGTAACGGTCTCTCAAATCAACCCACATCATAAATCCTTTATCACGCGTTTTTTGAACCCAACCCGCAAGGGTAACTTCTGTATTAATGTGTGAAGCATTTAAAGCTCCACAAGAATGACTTCTATACATTGGAAAATATTATTTATTTTATATTGTCTGACACAAAGGTCTTGCGATGCAAAAGTACTAACAAAATTTAATTTTAATAGTTTTAACTAATTATTATAATATAATGATTGACTTTTTTTTATTTTACATTACAAAAATTTAAATAACTTTACGAAAAATACATTAATAATATGAAGAAAATAGGTTTATTAGTTTTAGCAATTGTTTTTACATCATTTACATTTTTAGGTGAAGATGAAGTAAGTTTTACAGCAAAAATAGAAAACAGGAATAGTGATAGTCTTGTAATTAAAGGAGGAAATAATTTTTCTAAAACTATGGTAATTACTAAAAATGGATATTTTAAAGCTAATTTTAAAGTTGAGGAAGGTTTTTATCAAATGTTTGATGGTAAAGAGTATGCTCAATTGTATTTAAAGAATGGTTTTGATTTAATTTTAAGTATGGATGCTGCTGAATTTGACGAATCAATTGTTTTTAAAGGAAAAGGTGCTAACGAAAATAATTTTTTAGTAAAATCAGCTTTAGATTCACAAGCATATGATTATGATACTTTGTTAGGTTCTGATGAAGAAGTCTTTGGGAAATTAATGGCAGAAAGAAAGAAAAATGTAATTAACTCTATTGATAATGCTAATTTAGATGCTGGTTTTGTTTCAAAATATAAAGAAGATTTTGAAAATGGAATGAAAGGGCTGACTGAATACTATAAAAAAGGTTTAGAAGTAAGAAAAATGAACGGTTCTAAAGCACCCTCTTTTGATTATGAAAACTATAAAGGAGGAAAAACATCATTAGAAAGTTTAAAAGGTAAATATGTTTATATAGATGTTTGGGCAACTTGGTGTGGACCATGTAGAGCTGAAATACCTCATTTAAAAAAGGTAGAAAAAGCTTATCATGGCAAAAATATTGAATTTGTAAGTATTTCAATTGACAGGGTAAAAGATCATGAAAAATGGAAAAAGTTTGTAGCAGATAAAGAATTAGGTGGAATTCAATTATTTGCAGATAACGATTGGAATTCACAATTTGTAAAGGATTTTAAAATTAATGGCATTCCTAGATTTATATTGATTGGGCCAAATGGAGAAATTGTTAATGCCGATGCACCAAGGCCTTCTTCAGCTTCTTTAGTTGAGTTGTTTGACAGTGTTTTAAAGTAATTCTACAAAATTTATAGGAAAGCCAATGTTAAAAAAAACATTGGTTTTTTTTGTTTAAAAAATTCAATGTTACCAAATTGTTAAGAAAAAGTTTGGTTAGTGTAAATTATTTTTTATATTTGTTATTATAATATTAATTAAAACATAAAAGAAAATATGAAAAAGATAATTTTAATAGTGGCATTATTGGTTTCGGGAATGTTTTTTGCACAAGAAGTTAAACCAAAATTTGAAATAGTTGATAATATGGTAAAAGCAACTTATTATCATGATAATGGTCAAATAAAACAAGAAGGTTTTTATTTAGATGGCAAGTTACATGGAAAATGGATTTCGTATACTGAAGCAGGAGTAAAACAAACGATAGGCGAATATGAGAATGGAGCTAAAGTAGGAAAGTGGTTTTTTTGGAATGATAAATCATTAAGTGAAGTTGATTTTTCTAAAAGTAAAATTGATGCTGTCAAAAAATGGTCTCAAGATGCTTTAGTTAACAACTAAAATATACAACATTATAAAAAAGCTCCTAATTAATTAGGAGCTTTTTTTATGCTTAATTATTTAACAATTATTCTTCTATAGGTTTTAATTTTCTAGCCTTTAACCATATTTTAAATAGGTTAATCAAATAGAATAACACAGGTACAACCACTAGTGTTAAGAATGTAGCGAAAATTAATCCAAAAATTACAGTCCAAGCTAATGGTCCCCAAAAAATAACATTATCTCCTCCCATGTAGATATGAGGGTTTCCAGTTGCAAATAAACTAAAGAAATCAATATTAAAACCTATTGCTAAAGGAATTAATCCAAGTACGGTTGTAATTGCAGTTAACAATACGGGTCTTAAACGTGCTTTACCACCTGTAACGATAGCATTAAAAATATCTTCTTTACTCAGTTGTTCATCCTTTGAAAGATTTAACTCTTCTTTTCTTCGAGCAATTAGTAAATCTGTATAATCGAGTAGTACTACACCATTATTTACAACAATTCCCGCTAATGAGATGATTCCCATCATGGTCATCATAATAACAAAAGGCCAACCTGTTACCATTAATCCTAGGAATACTCCAATAAAACTTAAAAATACAGCAACCATAATAATTGCTGGTCTAGAAACCGAATTGAATTGGAAAATTAATATTAAGAAAATTAAGAATAAACCTGTAAATAAAGCACCCATTAAGAAAGCCATTTGTTTTCCTTGCTCTTCTAATTGTCCTGTATAATCAAACTCAACAGTTTTTGGCTTTTCAAAATTTGCCATTTCTGCTTGTATTTGAGCGACTGCTGCACCAGCATCTGTAAAACCAGGAGCTAAGGCAGAATACAATACAACAACTCTTTTTGTATTTTTATGCTTAATAGCACTAAATGAAGATGTGTTTTTTTGTGAAGCTACAGTTGAAACAGGAATTTCTTTAATTTGTCCAGAAGCCATGTCTCTGAAAGTGATGTTTTGGTTAAAAATAGCACTTTTATTATATCGATTTTCTTTATTAAAACGTACATAAATGTCATAATCTTCTCCATCTTTTTTATAAACTCCCGCTTTTTCACCAAATATTGAACGACGCAATTGATTTCCAACTTGGCCTGCAGAAACACCCATTTCACCCGCTTTCTCTCTGTCTACAACAACTTTCATTGCTGGCTTTCCTTTGTTTACATCAATTTTTAATTCATCAACTCCAGGAATATTTTTTGTATTTAAGAAATCTTTCATTCTTTCTGCAGTATTTATTAATTCTGCATAATCGTCTCCTTTTATTTCTATATTGATTGGGTAACCTGCAGGAGGTCCAACGGCATCTTTTTCTACTGCAATAGAAACACCAGGATAAACATCTTTTAATGATTCTTGTATTTTTTTACGAAGATCTTCAGAGTCTAAACCATTTCTAAATTTATACTCTCTCATTGAAACCGTAATTTTTCCTTTATGAGGCATTTCAGCAGTTGAGCCACCATCTGTTTGAGGGTTTCCTGCACCTTCACCAACTTGGGCAACAGCACTTTCTACTAAATAGTTAGTTTTTTCTTCTGTGTTTACAAATTCTTTAGAATTTATAACGGTATAAACTCGTTTTTCAATAGATGTTGTAATCTCATTTGTTTTTTCTATGTCAGTACCTTGCGGATATTCAACATAAACAATAATTTGATTAGGAGTATTATCTGGAAAAAATTCCACTTTTGTTCTTCCGCTTCCTACGCTCCAACCAAAATATAAGCCTAATATTACAAAGAACATTATTCCCATTCCAACAACTGTTAAATATGGTTTTTTTCCTGATAAGAAAAACTTTAAACTTTTCTCATACCAGTTTTCCCATTTTGTTAATACATTGTTTTGAAATGAAGTCGTCCAACCTTTAACTATATATTTGTATATCCAGAACATTATTGCTGTAAATATCATTACAGAACCAAGTGCTCTTATAGCTCCGCCAAAAATCATAATAAAAAGACCTAATCCAACAAGGATAAAAGTTAATTTAAATAAGGTTTTCTTAGATAATATTTTTTCATGAATATCCATAAACTGAGACACCATAACAGAGTTGAAAAATATAGCTACGAATAATGAAGAGCCTAATACAACAGATAAAGTAATAGGAAAATAAATCATAAACTGTCCCATTGTTCCTGGCCACATTCCAAGTGGAACAAATGCAGCTACAGTTGTTGCGGTTGAAATTATAATAGGTAATGCAATTTCTCCAATACCTTTTTTTGCAGCTTCGATTCTTCCCATTCCTTCATCTTCCATTAAGCGATATACGTTTTCAACCACTACAATCCCATTATCTACAAGCATTCCAAGCCCCATTATTAGTCCAAAAAGAATCATTGTATTCATGGTGTATCCAAGTCCGTTTAATATCATAAAAGACATAAACATTGACATAGGAATTGCAAATCCAACGAAAAGTGCATTTCTGAACCCTAAGAAAAACATTAAAACACCCACAACAAGAATAATTCCAAAAATAATATTGTTTACTAAGTCGTCAACCTGATTTAATGTTCTTGATGATTGGTCATTTGCAATTGTAACTGTTAGGTCTTTTGGAAAAACATTTTCTTCTGCCTCTTTAATTATATTTTTAATTTTTTCTGCAGCTTCAATCATATTTTTACCAGCACGCTTTTTTACATCTAGCATTACTACTCTATTTCCAAATTCTCTTGCGTAGGTAGTTTTATCTACATCTTTAAATGTCACTTGCGCAATATCTTTTAAATATATTGCACCACCTTGAGTTTTAACAACAAAATTTTCTAATTCAGAAGGGTTTTCTACTTCGCCTAAAATTCTAATAGTTCTTCTTTGTCCGTTAGAGATAAGATTTCCTGCAGACATAGTTACGTTTCCGTTTCTTACAGCATTAATTACATCATCAAAACTTACTCTTGAAGCCATCATTTTATAAATGTCAACGGCAATTTCAACCTCCTTTTCTTGTGCTCCACGAATGTCTACTTGTTTTATTTCTTCTAAAGCTTCTATCTCATCTTCAAGATACTCACCAAATAGCTTTAGTTTATCAACAGGATAATCTCCTTGAATATTAATATTAGCAATTGGAACTTCTTCAGACATGTTAAGGTCAAAAACATTTGGTTCCACTTTAGCACCATTAAAGGTTGGCCAATCTTCACCACCAGTTTTAGTATCTATTTTATCCTTAATTTTTTGTTTAGCAGCGTCAACTGTAATTTTTTCATCAAATTCAACAGTGATAATTCCATAATCTTCCTGCGAAGTAGATAAAATTTCAACAACATTACTTACGTTCCTTATTTCTTCTTCTAAAGGATCTATAATTAATCGTTCAATATCTTCAGCCGTGTTTCCTGGATAAACTGTACTAATGTATATTTTTGTTTCTTTAATTTCTGGAAAATCTTCTCTAGGCATATTGTAGTATGCAGATAGCCCTAAAAACAAGAACATTATCATTGTTACATAAATGGTCATCTTGTTTTCGATGGCCCATGATGATAATTTAAAATCTTTTTCTGTATTGTTAGTACTCATAATTTAGCTTTGTTATTTAATTATAGATACTTTTTGTTCGTCTTTAACACTACGAGCACCTTCATTAATGATTTGATCACCATCTTTAATACCTTCAATAATTTCAACTAATCCATTTTGTGACTGCCCAGTTTTTACAATTACTTTTTTTGCAATGGCATTACCCTCTTTATCAATATCTTTTGCAATATATAAATATTGTTCTCCTTCAGCATTTTCAGAAATGATACTAATAGGAACAGTAATCGCTTTAGGGTTAGAGTAGTCTTTAATTTGAATTTTAGAAGTTAAATTAGGTTTTATTTTTCCATTTTTATTTGGAACTGCAATCTGAATGTTAAATGAGCGGTTTTCAGGATTAATATAGTTGCTAACTTGAGTGATTTTTGTATTTAAAGACTCTCCTAAAACCGGAAAATTTACAATTACTTCTGAGCCTTTTTTTACTGAACTTATATTTTTTTCAGGTACTTCTGCATCAAGATACATGTTGTTAAGACTTACAATTCTCATAATTGGAGTGCCAGGACCTACAACGCTTCCTTTTTCAGTGACAATATCATCGATTGTTCCACTGAAAGGAGCTCTAATTTTAGTTTTGGCTAATTGCGCTTTCATTTGAGCAACAGCTTTTAGTTGTGCATTATAATTTGTTTTGGCTTGCAAGAATTGAATTTCAGAACCTATTTTTTGATTCCATAAATTTTGTTGTCTTTCAAAAGTAGTCTTTGCTAATGCCGCTTGAGTTTCCATTTGTGCTAATTGAGAAGAAAGGCCACCATCATCAATTTTGCCTAATATTTGTCCTTTAGTTACATTTTGTCCTTCGGTTACATAGACTTCCTGTAAAACACCTCCGTATTCAGCATTTAAAATAATATTTTCTTTTGTTTGAACATTTGCTTGTAATTCTAAATAATGATTAAATACAGTGTCTTTTGCTTCTATAACAGTAATTAAAGCCATTTTATGATTGGCGTCTTTTTTTCCAATAGCATCATCAATAAGTATTAACTCTTTGTTTAAAGCATCTGCTTGTTTAACCAATTCAGTTCTTTTAGCTCTTAATTGCTCTAATGTGCCATTTTCTAAAACTGAAGCGGTCGTGTTTTTTTTATCGTCACCACATGATAATATAAAAAGTGATGTTACTAGTAATGCTAATATATTTTTCATTATTGTATTGATTATTTTTTATTGATTAATTTGTCTAACGTTGCTTTTTTATTCATTACATCAATCATCGCTTGTAAGTAATTTTGTTGTGCAGTATATAATTGACGTTGTGCTTCGGTAAAATCAAAACTTGTTGAAATACCTTCTTTAAATTTAATTTGTTGCTTTTTTTCAATCCTTTCAGCAAGGTTTAAGTTACTTTTAGAAGCGGCATATTGTTCAATACTAAATTCATAATCACTTTTAGCTTGTTGAAATTGTAGTTTTAAACGTTGTTCGGTTTCTGTTAATTGAGTTTTAGCTTGCTCGTATGCGATTTTGGCTTGCTGTGTCCTTGCTTTATCTTTAAAACTACTAAAAATTGGTAAGCTAAAATTTATCGCAAAATTTGAGTAATTAAACCATCTTTGATTGGTGTTGATAAAGTTAAATTGATTAGCAAACGTATTTGCACCATAATTTAGTTGAGCGCCTATTGTAGGTAAAGCTCTAAATCGCTCTAATTTTAAAAGCAACCTTTTAGATTCTTCATTGTTTTGCTGAATTTTATAATCTATTGAATTATTTGCTTCAAATTCTTCAGAAAACAATGTTAAATCTACATTTTGCATTGCTAACTCATCTAGTTTTTCAGTAAGTATCACATCTTCATTAATATCTATTCCTAATGAAATTTTCAATAGATTTAATGCAATTTCTGCTCTTTTGTTTGCGTTTGAAAGAGAACTCTTTAATTGCGTTAAAGTAATTTGAAGTTGCTCTACATTTTCCTCTTCAACAAGTCCGTTTTTAAATATTTCATTTGTTTCAAAGAGAGTTTTTTCAAGAGAGTTTTTGTTTTTCTCAAAAATCGTAACACTTTCCCTTGCTAATAAAACATTTCCGTATGCATTTGTAACTAGTTCTTTTATTTCAAAATCGGTTTTTTCTTTAGCATTTTGAGAAATTTGTAAATATACTTTAGCAGATTGTAATCCTACGATGTATGAGCCATCAAAAATTAATTGGCTTAAACTAGCTGAAGCATTCATGCTATGTTTAGTTCCAAAGGCAATTGTTGAAATTGCATTTGGGTCACCTCCAGGATTAAATGCATTTCCAGAAACACCTTGAACCTGAAAATCTAGATTGTTTAAATACTGTAAATTACTTGATATTTGTGGTAAACCAGAAGCTGTAGTTTCCCATTTTTTTTGTTTTGCGGCCTCAATGTCTCTATTCGCATTTATTGCAGAATAATTGTTTTCAAGTGCATGATCAATAGCTTCTTGTAATGTAAAAGAGTACGATTTGTTTTCGTTTTCTTGTGCATATATTACAGAAGTAATAAGTAAGCATATTAAAGTTAGCTTTTGTTTCATTTTATTGGTTTATTTTTAATAGTTGTTCTAATTTTTGTATTCCTTTTTCAGTACAGATTCCTCTTAAATGATATTCTAAATAAGAAACTTGTATTTCTTTTGATGTAAATTGCTCTGGGTTAAAAATTTCCGTGTCTTTAATACTTGTCATTCCGGCAAAATAAAATCGTGCAATTAATTCGGTGTTTATTTCTTTTCTAAATAAATTTTGCTCAATTCCTTTTTCTAAATTTACGATTACACAATCTCCCATTTTATCAAATTGTTTCATCATTAAAGTTTTATGAACTTTAGGATAATATTTTTGTAATTGATAAATTGGCGAGGCACTTTCGTTTTTTAGATTCTTCATTACAAAGTCTTTAATTACAAATAATTCTTCAATAGGGTTTTTACCTAATGCGCATATATCATCAATTCCACATGATATTGTTTCAAACAAATGCAAAGTAGATTCTTTTACTAAAGAATCTTTATTGCTAAAATGTTGATAAATGGTTTTTTTAGAAATACCCATTTCTGTAGCAATATCGTCCATTGTAACACTCTTGAAGCCAAGAGTCAAAAACATGTCTGTTGCTTTTATTAAAATTTGGTCTTTCATTTTTTTATTTCAAATCATTATTTTTTGAATTATGATGCAAATGTATATAGGAAACTTTTAACACAAAAATAGTTTCCAAAGTTTTTAAGAAAATTTAACATTTGAGTAATATTGTACATACTCTTATTTTAGAGTATTTTAGCAAAAAAATATAAATCAATGCATTCAATTACTTATTACCAAGATAAAATTACAAATCATTTTGCTCAAATTGTTGCGAAAAAAGAGCCTAAAAACCTATACGACCCTATAAATTATATTTTATCATTAGGAGGCAAAAGAATGCGTCCAGTTTTGACACTTATGGCAACGGAAGTTTTTGATGTTGATTGTGATAAAGCAATTGCAGCAGCTACTGCAGTTGAGGTTTTTCATAATTTTTCTCTAATTCATGACGATATAATGGATGATGCTCCATTAAGAAGGGGAAAGGTCACAGTTCATGAAAAATGGGATATTAATACAGGAATTCTTTCAGGAGATGCGATGCTGATTTTAGCGTATCAGTTTTTTGAGAATTATGAACCAAAAACTTTTCAAAAATTAGCAAAGTTATTCAGTAAAACTGCTTTAGAAGTTTGTGAAGGACAACAATATGATGTGGATTTTGAAACTCGAGACGATGTTACTATTCCCGAATATCTAAAAATGATTGAATATAAAACCGCAGTTTTGGTTGGCGCTGCCATGAAAATGGGAGCAATAGTTGCTGAAACTTCTGATGAAAATGCCGATTTAATTTATGATTTTGGATTAAATTTAGGAATTGCCTTTCAATTGCAAGATGATTATTTAGATGCTTTTGGGAATCCTGAAACTTTTGGAAAACAAATAGGAGGCGATATAATTGAAAATAAAAAAACATATCTTTATTTAAAAGCTATGGAGTTTTCAAATTCACAAAATAAAGAAATGTTGTCTCACTTGTTTTCAATTCAACCTTCAGACAATAGTGATAAAATTACTTCTGTAAAAAATATTTTTAATAATTCTGGTGCAAGTAAAGCTACTCAAGAAGCAATTTTAAATTATACACAAAAAGCTTTTGAAACACTTTCAAAAATTGATATTTCTGAAGAAAAAAAGGAAATATTAAAAACTTTTGGAGAAAATTTAATGAATAGAAATGTATAATCCTCCAAAAAATATTGATGATTTAATCTGTCAATCTGAAGAAAGTAATCTGTATTTTAAACTTATTGAACAAACAAATAAAGATTTCGCCTTAGCTAATGAAGCAATAGATGTTTCGTTAGATGTTTTTCCATTACATTTTAAAGAATGTGTTCAAGATAAAGTATATAAGCTTATTCAAAATAAATTTGCAGAATACTTAAACTTGCTTTATATAATTGATGTTTCTGAAAATGAAATAAAAAAATTAGATGGCTCAGATATTTCTGAACTTTCTGAACAGGTAACTTTTTTAATTTTAAAAAGAGAGTGGCAAAAAGTTTGGTTTAGAAATAAATTCTAACAAAAGGCATTAAGGCGTCTATATATACGTTGTTTTCGTCTTTATGTAAAACATTATACCTAAGTCCAATCGTAATGTTTTCTGACCTGTATCCGCCCCCTAAAAACAAGGCAGTGTTCCAAAAGTCATTTTTAATAGTTCCAGAAAAATCTTGATATGTGTTGTTAACTCTTAACTGTTCTAACTCTATTGAAAGTTGAATTTGTTGAATTGGATTAATTAATCCAATAACGCTTCCTCCATATATATTCGATTTATAAAATCCTTTCTGATTTACGTAACTGTATTGAGTTCCTAACCCAAAGGAAATTGTTTCGTTAAAATTATAAATTGCACTTGGAGCAATAGTAATGTTGGAATATCCATTTCCAAACCCTAAACCAATTCCTCCTCCAAATTGAACATGATTCCAAAAATCATTTTTTAATTTGTTTTCTTCTAAATTTTGTGCATTTATACTAAATACATTGTATAGAGAAAATACAAAACATAATAAAAATGTTAAATTTACTGATGTATTCTTTTTCATAAATCCTTTTCTAAAAAATATATGTTATAAAAATACAAAAATCTTTAAAAGATTATTACAAATGTTTTACTTTTGTACAATTGTTTAATCAAAACGTCTATTTAGACAAAAATATGGATAGGTTTTCCTTTTTAAATGCTGCACATACTGCTTTTTTTGCAGATCTTTACGAACAATATATACAAAACCCAGATAGCGTAGAACCAAGTTGGAGAAGCTTTTTTCAAGGATTTGATTTTGGCCAGGCTAATTATGGTTCAGACTTTATTGGAGAACAAGTTGCAAATATTGCTTCTGGAAATGCTTCAAACGGTCATGTTTCTGAAAAAACGCAAAAAGAATTTAACGTTCTTCGTTTAATTGATGGTTATAGAACTCGTGGTCATTTGTTTACTAAAACAAATCCGGTTAGAGATAGAAGAACATATTCTCCTACTTTAGCATTGGAAAATTTTGGTCTATCTTCTTCAGATTTAAATACTGTTTTTGATGCGGCTAAAATGGTAAACATGAAGCCTAGCACATTATCTGATATAATTAAACACTTAGAAAGTGTTTATTGTGAGTCTATTGGTGTTGAATACATGTATATTCGTGAACCAAAAGTGATAGAATGGATTAAAAATAGATTAGATGTTAACGATAATCAGCCAAATTTTAATTCAGACCAAAAGAAAAATATACTTAGAAAACTAAATGAAGCTGTTTCTTTCGAAACTTTTCTTCACGCTAAATATGTAGGTCAAAAACGTTTTTCTTTAGAAGGTTGTGAGTCAGCAATTCCTGCACTAGATGCGTTAATTGAAGCTGCGGCTGAAAGAGGTGTTGAGCAATTTGTTATGGGAATGGCTCATCGTGGTCGTTTAAATGTATTAGCAAATATTTTTGGCAAGAATACTCAAAACATTTTTTCTGAATTTGACGGAAAAGATTATGATGACGATATGCATTTTGATGGAGATGTCAAATATCATTTAGGTCTTACATCTGATAGATTAACTGATTCTGGAAAAAAAATAAATTTAAACTTAGCTCCAAATCCTTCGCATCTTGAAACAGTAGGCGCAGTTATAGAAGGTATTGCAAGAGCAAAACAAGATAGAAATCATCCAAATGATATTTCGAAAGTTTTACCAATAGCTGTTCATGGTGATGCTGCTATTGCCGGACAAGGTATAGTTTACGAAATTATCCAAATGGCAAAACTTGACGGTTATAAAACAGGAGGAACAATTCATTTAGTAATTAATAACCAAGTAGGTTTTACAACTAATTATTTAGACGCTAGATCTTCTACTTACTGTACTGATATTGCAAAAGTAACTTTATCGCCTGTACTACACGTAAATGCTGACGACCCTGAAGCGGTAGTTCATGCCATGTTATTCGCATTGGATTATAGAATGGAATTTGGCGGCGATGTATTTATTGACTTACTAGGTTATAGAAAATACGGCCACAATGAAGGTGACGAACCTCGTTTTACTCAGCCAAAACTTTATAAGTTAATTTCAAAACATAAAAATCCACGTGATATTTATGCAGAAAAATTAAAACAAAGTGGTGTTATCGATGCTGGCTACGTAAAAGAGTTGGAAGCTAAATATAAAGCTAAGCTTGATGAAAGCCTTGAAGAATCTCGTAAAAAAGACTTGACAGTTATTACTCCTTTTATGCAAAATGTATGGAAAGGTTTTGAGCAAGTTTCAGATGCGGAAATGCTTAAAAAAATTGATACCACATTTAATAAAGAAGAATTAACTGAAATTGCAAAAACAATTTGTGAATTGCCTTCAGACAAGAAATTTATTAATAAAATCACTAAAATTATCAAAGACAGAAATAACATGTATTTCGAAAATGATAATTTAGATTGGGCAATGGGTGAATTATTAGCATACGGTACTTTATTGAAAGAAGGATATGATGTTCGTATATCAGGACAAGATGTAGAAAGAGGAACGTTCTCTCACCGTCATGCAGTTGTTAAAGTTGAAGAGTCTGAAGAAGAAGTAGTTCTGCTTAATGATATTAAAGATAGGAAAGGAAACTTTTACATATACAACTCACACTTATCAGAATATGGTGTTGTTGGTTTTGAGTATGGTTATGCACTAGCGTCACCAAATACATTAACAATCTGGGAAGCACAATTTGGCGATTTTTCAAATGGAGCTCAAATTATGATTGACCAATATATTTCTGCAGGAGAAGATAAGTGGAATAATCAAAACGGATTAGTATTCTTGTTACCACATGGGTATGAGAACCAAGGAGCAGAACATTCATCTGCTCGTATGGAGCGTTATTTACAAATGTGTGCAAAACATAATATGTATATTGCCGATTGTACTACACCAGCAAACTTCTTTCACTTGTTAAGACGACAAATGAAAACAACTTTCCGTAAGCCTTTAATTGTGTTTACACCAAAAAGTTTATTGCGTCATCCGCTAGCAGTTTCTAAAATTGAAGATTTAACAAACGGTCAATTTCAAGAAATATTAGACGACCATAATGTTACAGATAGAAAGGTTGTAAGAAGTTTAGTATTCTGTACTGGTAAAGTATATTATGATATTATTGCAAAAAGAGAAGAATTACAAAGAAATGATGTTGCAGTAATTCGATTAGAACAAATATTCCCTTTAGCTACAGATCAAATTAAAGAAATTATAGCAAGTTACCCTAATGTAGATGATTATGTTTGGGCGCAAGAAGAGCCAAAAAACATGGGAGCTTACGGATTTATGTTAATGAATTTTGATTTAGTAAAATTACGTTTAGCATCGCCAAAAGCATATAGTGCACCAGCAGCAGGAAGTTATGAACGTTCTAAAAAGCGTCAGGCTAATGCAATTGCTATGGTATTTGATAAAACATTATTTCAATAAAATATCTACTTTTATAAAGTAGAGCAACACAAATAGAAAAGTCCTTAAAAGATTAAAATTATTAAGATATGATTTTAGAAATGAAAGTCCCTTCACCGGGTGAATCAATTACAGAAGTAGAAATCGCAACTTGGCTAGTTCAAGATGGAGATTATGTAGAAAAAGATCAAGCTATTGCTGAAGTAGATTCAGATAAAGCTACATTAGAATTACCTGCTGAAGAAAGTGGTATTATTACACTTAAAGCTGAAGAAGGTGATGCTGTAGCGGTTGGAGCAGTTGTTTGTTTAATTGACACGAGTGCAGCCAAACCTGAAGGTGACGCACCAGCTAAAACTGAGGTAAAAGTTGAAGAAAAGAAAGAAGCTCCTAAAGCAGCACCTGTTGCAGAAAAAACGTATGCTTCTCAAACCCCTTCACCTGCAGCACGTAAAATATTAGAGGAAAAAAACATTAATCCTGGAGATATAATTGGAACAGGTAAAGATGGTAGAATTACAAAAGAAGATGCAGTAAATGCAGTACCTTCAATGGGAACTCCTACAGGAGGTTCTCGTAGTTCTGAAAGAATTAAATTATCAATGTTACGTAGAAAAGTAGCTGAACGTTTAGTTGCTGCTAAAAATGAAACAGCCATGTTAACAACTTTTAACGAAGTAAACATGACTCCAATTAACACAATACGTAATCAGTATAAAGATGAATTTAAAGCGAAACACAATGGTGTTGGTTTAGGATATATGTCGTTTTTTACAAAAGCCGTAACAAGAGCATTACAATTATATCCTGATGTAAACTCTATGATGGATGGTGATTATAAAGTGGCTTATGATTTTGCAGATATTTCAATTGCAGTTTCGGGACCAAAAGGTTTAATGGTTCCTGTTGTTCGTAATGCTGAAAACTTAACATTTAGAGGTGTTGAAGCTGAAATTAAGCGTTTAGCACTTAGAGCTCGTGATGGTCAAATTACTGTAGATGATATGACTGGTGGAACATTTACAATTACTAATGGTGGTGTTTTTGGTAGTATGTTGTCAACTCCAATTATAAACCCTCCTCAGTCAGGTATTTTAGGAATGCACAATATTATTGAGCGTCCAATTGCTGTAAATGGTAAAGTTGAAATTCACCCAATGATGTATGTTGCGCTTTCATATGACCATAGAATTATTGATGGTAGAGAATCTGTAGGTTTCTTAGTTGCAGTTAAAGAAGCATTAGAAAATCCAGTTGAATTATTAATGGATAATAATCCTAAGAAAGCTTTAGAATTATAATTTTAAAATAATTTCAATTATATATAAAACCCCACTCATTGATTGGGGTTTTTATTTTAAATATAAATAATGATTGTAATAATCAATAATTCCCTTTCCTTTTAATAAAATGTCGGCTCCAATAATTCCGTCAACGGGTTTAGTTTTATAGCTTTTTAAGGCTTCATTTACATGACTCATGTCAAAAACAACCAGATTTAATTCGTGTGTTTTCCATCGACTCAATTGTAATAAATTGTTTTTAGAAATTTGTGTTTCCATACCTATCGCTCCAGCTCCAGCTGCTTTAGTCTCTGACGCTTCTGCAAATAATTGAAATTTTTCAATTCCTTCAATTCCTACACAACTATTGCTTGCTCCAGTGTCAAGAATAAAATTCCCGCTTAAAGAATTAATTTTTGCTTTAATCATTAAATGCTGGGTTTTTAATACAGTGAATTTGATTTTCTTGTATTTTTTTTCTTTTAAAAAGTCTTGTAAATCTTCCATAAATCAAAAGTAATTTAATCTTTGTAAATTTGTGCAATTTTAAGCCTAAAACCTAATACCTGTGATACTAACAGATACACATGCCCATCTATATTCTGAAGAATTTGATTTGGATAGAAATGAAATGATGCAAAGAGCAATTCATAAAGGAGTTTCTCGCTTTTTTGTTCCATCAATTGATTCTAGTTACACTCAAAAGATGTACGATTTAGAAAAGCAATTTCCTAATAATGTCTTTTTAATGATGGGTTTACATCCTACTTATGTAAAAGAAAATTATTTAGATGAATTAATTCATGTGGAAAAAGAGTTGGAAAAAAGAAAATTTTACGCCATTGGTGAAATTGGAATTGATTTATACTGGGATAAAACTTTTTTAAAAGAACAACAACATGCTTTTCAGTATCAAATTCAATTAGCTAAAAAATATAATTTAGGAATCAATATTCATTGTCGTGATGCTTTTGATGAAGTTTTTGAGGTTTTAGAAAGTGAAAAGGCGGATAATTTATTTGGTATTTTTCACTGTTTTACAGGAAATTTTGATCAAGCAAAAAGGGCTATTGATTTAAATATGAAATTAGGAATAGGAGGTGTAGCTACGTTTAAAAACGGAAAAATTGATCAATTTTTAAATAAAATTGATATTCAAAATATTGTTTTAGAAACCGATTCGCCTTATCTGGCTCCAGTTCCTCATAGAGGGAAGAGAAATGAAAGTTCATATACTTTCTTGGTTGCAGAGAAATTGTCAGCTATTTATAATGTTACTATTGATGAAATTGCTCAAGTAACAACCGAGAATTCGAAGAAAATTTTCGGAATTTAACGTTGAAAAAGCAATGGTTTACTAAAATTTTTGTTCATTTGTAGATTGATTTTCAAAACCAACATGCAAAAATTCGATACTATTCGTCCTTATTATGATTCTGAAGTAAACGATGCTCTATGCGCTTCGTTAAATCATCCAATGATGAAAGCAATGATGCAGTTTACTTTTCCAGATGTGGAAGATGAAGTTTGGAAAGACCAATTGAAAAGAACACATTCAATTAGAGATTTTCAAATTAACTTTGTATACAAATCAATAAAAAAGGTTTTAGAAACTACTTCAGAAGGATTGACAACATCTGGGTTTGAAAAATTAAAGCCGAATACCTCATATTTATTTATTTCCAATCATAGAGATATTATTTTAGATACTTCTTTGTTAAATGTTTCTTTGTATGATCATGGTTTAGTTATGACTGCTTCAGCAATTGGTGATAATTTAGTGCAAAAAGAGTTTGTTTTAAAACTTTCTAAGTTGAATCGAAATTTTTTAGTACAAAGAGGTTTGTCACCTAGAGAGCTCTTACAAAGTTCTAAGTTAATGTCAGAATATATGTATCATTTACTTTCTAAGGAAAATCGTTCTGTTTGGATTGCTCAAAGAGAAGGAAGAACTAAAGACGGTAATGATGCAACACATCAGGGTGTTTTAAAAATGGTAGCAATGGCTTCTGATGAAAAGAATTGCATAGACTATTTTAAAAAAATAAAAATTGTTCCTGTTTCAATTTCATATGAATACGACCCAACAGATGCTTTGAAAATGCCTCAATTATTAGCTCAAGCTAAAGATGAGGTTTATATAAAGGAGAAAAATGAAGATTTTATTACTTTATTAAGTGGAATTATTGGTCAAAAAAAACGAATTCATATTCATGTTGGAGATGTTTTGGATAAAGAGTTAGACAATATTACCCTCCAAAATGATAATACAAATAAACAAATTCAAGCAGTTGCACAATTAATTGACGATTCTATTCTTCAATCGTATAAATTATGGCCCACAAATTATATTGCTTATGATATTCTAAACAATACCAAAAAGTTTACTGAATTATATTCTGAAAAAGAAAAGCAGCTTTTTGAAAGACGTTTAGAATTAAAAATTAACTCAGTAAATGATACTTTAAGAGACGGTTTCTTGGCAATGTATGCAAACCCAGTTGTTAATAAGTTAAAATATTTAAATGCAACCAGCTAAACCAACAATTCTGTTAATTTATACCGGAGGTACTATAGGTATGATTAAAGACCATTTAACAGGAGCATTAAAAGCATTTGATTTTAAAGAATTATTAAGTAATATACCAGAAATAAATCTTTTAGATTGTAATGTTGCAACGGTTTCATTTAAGTCTCCCATAGACTCATCAAATATGAATGTTGAGCATTGGCAAGACATTGCTAGTTTGATTGAAGAAAATTACAATTCTTATGATGGTTTCGTGGTTCTTCATGGTTCAGATACAATGTCCTACAGTGCCTCGGCGTTAAGTTTTATGTTAGAGAATTTAGGGAAACCGGTCGTATTTACAGGTTCCCAACTTCCTATTGGAGATTTAAGAACTGATGCTAAAGAAAATTTAATAACAGCGATTCAAATAGCATCTTTACAAAGAAAAGGGAGGCCTGTTTTACAAGAAGTTTGTTTGTATTTTGAATATAAACTGTACAGAGGAAATAGAACCACTAAAATTTCAGCAGAACATTTTAATGCGTTTATGTCTCCAAATTTTCCTGAACTAGCTGAGTCTGGAGTACATTTAAAGGTAAATGAAACTATTTTAGTTAAGCAACAACAAAACAAGAGTTTAATTGTGAACAAGCAATTAGACGACAATGTTTTTATCTTAAAATTATTTCCAGGAATTAATAAAAGTGCGTTAGAAGCCGTTATTAATATTAAAAATATTAGAGGAATTATTTTAGAAACATATGGAGCAGGTAATGCTTTAACTGAAAAATGGTTTGTAGAAATTTTACAAGAAGCAATAAATAAAGAAATTCACGTTATTAATGTAACGCAATGTAGCGGAGGTACTGTTTCTATGGGACAATATGAAACCAGTACAAAGCTAAAAGAGATAGGTGTAATATCAGGATTTAATATCACAACTGAAGCTGCAATAACTAAATTGATGTATTTATTAGGTCAAAATGTTTCTAATGCAGTCTTTAAAACTATTTTTGAAACTTCTTTGAGGGGAGAAATGCATTAAAAAGACACTTTAAAACTTTCATACATCGAAAAATTTATGTTATTTAGCATCTTGAAATTATATAAATTTTTTTATGACAAATCAACTTATAATTGTTGATTAAAAGAAGATAAAGAGTTTCTTGCTTTGCAAATGAGTATAAATAACACTTTATTTTTTTTGTTATAAATATTATTTTTAAGTTTCATAAATATTTTTATACCTTTAACCCAATTAACTAATTAAAATTTAAGAACAAAAGCAATGAAAAGATTATTTTCTATTTTAGCAATCACTGGGCTTATGACTTTCGGAAATGTTCAAGCACAAGATTCTACTCAAACTGAGGAGGTAGCAACAGAACAAGTACAAGAAACTGCTGTTGAAGAAACAGCTGCTGTAGTTACAGAAGAAGAGGCTGCTCCGGAGCCAACTTTTACACAAAAAATGAAAACTCGTTTCATTGAAGGTGGACCAGCATTTATGGGAATTGTATTAATCTGTTTAATTTTAGGATTAGCAATTGCTATTGAAAGAATTATTTATTTAAATCTTTCTACAACAAATACAAAAAAATTAATCTCTGAAGTAGAAGATGCTTTAAAATCTGGAGGTGTTGATGCAGCTAAAGAAGTTTGTAGAAATACGGCTGGACCTGTTGCTTCTATTTTTTACCAAGGTTTAGATAGACATTCACATGGTATTGATTCAGCTGAAAAGGCGGTAGTTGCATACGGAGGTGTTCAAATGGGACAATTAGAGAAAAACGTTTCTTGGATTTCTTTATTTATTGCATTAGCTCCGATGTTAGGATTCATGGGAACAGTAATTGGTATGATTGAGGCGTTTGATCAAATTCAATCTGCAGGTTCAATGGAGCCATCATTAGTTGCTGGAGGTATTAAAGTTGCCTTATTAACTACTGTATTCGGTCTTATTGTTGCTATTATTTTACAAATTTTCTATAATTATATTATCGCTAAAATCGATTCTATCGTTAATGATATGGAAGACGCTTCAATTAGCTTAATTGATGTATTGTCTGATTACAAAAAATAATAACTCATAAATAATAGTAACTATTATGAACTTACATAAGTTAACAAAAATAGCAGCTATTGTCATTTCAGTTTTAAGTATTCTGTTTTTAGCAGGGCTTATGGCTTCTAGTGATGATGCAGATAATAGCTGGATTTCGCCACTAATTTATATGTCATATTTTGTACTTGCAGCGTGTATTGCTATAGTATTAGTATATGTACTTAAAAATTTATTGTCGAATAAAGAAAACCTTAAGAAAACATTAATTTCAATAGGATTGTTTTTAGGCGTATTACTTATCTCTTTTATTTTAGCAGATAGTTCAGAAGTTAAAGCTAATGGCGAAATAGTTTCTGGGTCTACTTCTAAATTAGTAAGTACAGGTCTTAACATGTTCTATATTTTAGGTCTTGTTTCAATTGGAACAATGGCTTGGACTGGACTTAATAAATTTAAAAAATAATTATGGCAAAAAGAGAAGCACCAGAGGTAAATGCCGGTTCTATGGCAGATATTGCTTTCCTGCTTTTGATCTTCTTTTTGGTTACTACTACCATAGGAGTAGATCAAGGAATCAATAGACTTTTGCCTAGGTATGAAGAGAATCCTCCAGAACCGCCAGTTAACAAAAGAAATATTTTACCAGTATTGGTTAATAAAGACAATCAATTATTAGTTAATGAACAAATTGTTCAGCTTAAAGATTTAAGACAAACTGCAATTGATTTTTTAGAGAACAATGGAAAAGGTAATTGTAACTATTGTTTAACAGGTAAGAAAGACCCAAATTCTTCTGACCATCCTGATGATGCAATTATATCATTATCAAATGATGGTTTGACATCTTATGGAATGTATATCGCTGTTCAAAATGAATTAGTTGCAGCTTATACTTTCTTAAGAGATAGAGAATGCAAAAGAAGATATGGCGTTTCGTTTTCTGAAATGGAGTATGTTTACAATGACCCTGCTTCAAAAGCAACTGAAGGTTTAATCGAAGATTTAGAACCTAAAGTGAAATTAATTCAGAAAATGTTTCCTATGAGACTTTCTGAAGCAGAGCCTAAAAAGAACTTTTAACCTTTAAATTTTAGAAAACTATGTCTAAGTTTAAAAAGAAAAAATCAGGTGGAACTCCTGGAATTTCTACAGCATCTTTACCAGATATTGTATTTATGCTATTGTTCTTCTTTATGACTGCTACTACAATGAAAGATAGCGACTTAAAGATAGAGAATAAGTTACCTAAAGCTGATCAGACAGCAAAATTGCATAAAAAACAGTATGTAATGTATATCTATGCTGGTAAGCCTAGTGAGCGTTACAGAAATACTTTAGGTTCTTCTGATCGTATACAAATGGCAGATAAAATATCATCTGTTTCTGAAGTTAGAAATTTCGTTATTAACGAAAGAGCCTCTCGTAATTCTGAAGATGAAAGATACTTGACTGCATCTCTAAAAATTGACAAAGATGTTAAAATGGGATTAGTACAAGACATCAAACAAGAATTAAGAAAAGTTGATCAATTAAAAGTGAATTATACTACTTCTCAAGGTAGCCCTGTACAGTAGTTATTTCTTTATTATATTTAAAAGGTACGCTATTGCGTACCTTTTTTTATTATTTTTATAAAAAAAATGTAATGAAAAATATTTTCATATTCTTTTCTCTTTTTTTATTTTCTTTTTGTGTTGCACAACAAGAAACATCCAGTAAAGTAGTTGATTCTTTGTTTAGAGAGGATCAATTTTATGCTTCAATATCTTATAATTTAGTTCAAAATAGGCCTGTTGGCTTTCAACAATATTCATTTTCTTCTGGAGTTACGCTTGGGTTTTTACGTGACTTTCCTATTTCTAAAAATCGAAAATGGGCTATAGCTCCCGGATTTGGTTATAATTATAATAATATTAAACAGTTTATCAATTCTCAAGATTTACCAAGTAATGTTTCTATTATTGCACCAGAAGATGTACGTACAAAAATTGTTACTCATTTAGTTGACTTTCCAATTGAATTTCGTTGGCGAAACGCAATACCTGATGATCATAAATTTTGGCGAATAAATTTAGGCTTCAAGGCAAGCTATGTTCTTTCTGCTAAGTTAAATGTTGAATCGAATTCTTCTGGAAATGAGCAAAGTAACATCATTGATGAAATGAATCAATGGCAATATGGAGCCTATTTATCTTTTGGATATAATACCTGGAACCCTTATGTTTACTATGGTTTAAACCCATTGTTTAATGAAGGGTCTAAATTGACAAATCTTAATTTTGGTTTTATATTTTATATTCTATAACCAAAAATACCACAAACTTACTTGAGAAAATATTCCAATTAGTAATCCAACTAATAGTTCAATTTCAGTATGTGATTTCATATAAAGTCTAGATGAAGCGACTAAACCAACACAAATTATAGATAATGCAACACTGTTTACTAATGGAATTTCATATATTGTTGCTAGACTAAAAATATAGGCAGATAAAGAACTAATTCCAATCATATGTAGACTAACTTTAAATTTTATCAAAACTGAAAATAAAGCTAATAAACTACTTATAAATCCACCAAGAAAAAAGTAATACAACTCTGGTAATTCTTCTAAAGAAATATTAAGTTTTAAAAGGAAAAATAAAAGCAATACTTGAATAGTTATAGGTATTTTTCTTTCTTTCAAGCTAGCCTCTGTAAAAGAAGATATTATTCCTAAAGAAACAAATAAAAAATATAGAGAAAGCGGCAATAAGAGTGTTAAAATAGTAACTTGAATTAATATCAAATAAACTTTACTTATTGGAATATAATCATAACTTGGGGAAACTAAAAAGTAGAATAGAGTTCCATAAATTGATATAAATATAGGGTGATATATATATGAAAATATGGGTAATACTTTTTTTAGTATTGACATTTGACTATATTTTTTTTCTTAAACGTGCTACTGGAATATCTAATTGTTCTCTGTATTTTGCAATAGTTCTTCTCGCAATAGGATATCCTTTTTCTTTTAATTCCTCAGCTAATTTGTCATCTGGAAAAGGTCTTCTTTTATCTTCTGACTCAATTATTTTTTGAAGAATGTTTTTTATTTCTATAGTTGAAACATCTTCACCTTGGTCATTTTTCATTGACTCACTAAAAAATTCTTTTATCAATTTTGTTCCATAAGGAGTGTCTACATACTTACTGTTTGCAACTCTAGAAACTGTTGAAATATCTAGACCTACTAGGTCTGCAATGTCTTTTAAGATCATTGGTTTTAGTTTAGCTTCATCACCTTCTAGGAAATAATCCATTTGATAATGCATAATTGCATTCATAGTTACAAATAATGTTTCTTGACGTTGTTTTATAGCGTCAATAAACCATTTTGCAGCATCAAGCTTTTGTTTTATGAATTGTACCGCGTCCTTTTGAGAATTGCTTTTTTCACTTGTATCTTTATAGCTTTTCAGCATTTCTTGATAATCTTTTGAAATATGAAGTTCGGGTGCATTTCTTCCGTTTAGAAGAAGCTCTAATTCATCCTCAACAATTCGTATGGTAAAATCAGGAACTACATGTTCAATAGGTTTTAAATTACTGTCAAAAGCACCTCCTGGTTTTGGATTTAATTTTTCAATTTCTTCGATTCCTTTTTTTAACTGTTCTTTTGATATATCATATTTTTGAATCAGTTTTTCATAATGCTTTTTTGTAAATGCATCGAACTGATTCTCAATAATATCAATTGCTAATTCTACAGCTTCAGAAGGAGTTTTATGTTTTAATTGTAGTAAAAGACATTCTTGAAGATCCCTTGCCCCAACACCAGCAGGTTCAAGCTCTTGAACGACTTGTAAAATTTTTTCTACTGTTTCTGGATCAGAGTAAATACCTTGGGTAAAAGCTAAATCATCAACAATATCTTGAATAGTTCTTCTTATATAGCCCATGTCGTCTATACTACCTACTAAGAATTCAGCAATAATACGTTCTTCATCATCTAAAATAAAAGTGTTTAATTGATTAAGAAGATCTTGATGAAAACTTACAGTTGCTACATGAGGTGTAGATTTCTCTTCGTCGTCATCGCTAAAATTATTTGTTTGGTATTTATAGTCTGGTGTTTCGTCGTTGCTTAAATATTCATCGATATTTATGTCTTCAGCATCAATTCTCTCGTTGTCATAATCATCATTATAATCTTCAGAGTCATTATAATCATCTAATTCATTTGTTTCTTCTTTGCCATTTTCCAAAGCCGGATTTTCAACTAATTCTTCTTGTAGTCGTTGTTCAAAAGCTTGTGTAGGTAGTTGAATTAACTTCATCAACTGAATTTGTTGAGGAGATAATTTTTGAGATAATTTGAATTGTAAACTATGCTTTAACATGATATCATATAAATACTAATCGTTTAATCGATTAAACAAATATACGATTAAACGATTAAAGTATTATATTAAAATTCTGCGTTTTGTGGTGTTCTTGGGAAAGGAATTACATCGCGTATGTTTGACATTCCTGTTACAAATAAAACCAATCTTTCAAACCCTAATCCAAATCCTGAATGTACAGCAGAACCAAATCTTCTTGTGTCTAGATACCACCAAAGTTCTTCTTCTTCTATTCCAATAGCCTTCATTTTTTCGATTAGGATGTCTAGACGCTCTTCACGTTGAGAGCCACCAACAATTTCTCCAATTCCTGGAAATAATATATCCATTGCTCTTACCGTTTCTTTACCAGGTTCGGTATTATCATTCAAACGCATATAAAACGCTTTTATTTTTGCTGGATAATCAAATAAAATTACAGGACATTTAAAGTGTTTTTCAACTAAAAAACGTTCGTGTTCACTTTGTAAATCAGCTCCCCATTCTTCAATAATATAATTGAATTTTTTCTTTTTATTTGGAGTTGAGTTTCTTAAAATGTCGATTGCTTCAGTGTAAGAAACTCGTTTGAAATTATTTTCGGTAATGAAGTTTAATTTTTCAAGTAAACTCATTTCGCTTCTTTCTGCTTGTGGTTTTGACTTTTCCTCTTGAAGTAAACGTTCTTCTAGGAATTTTAAGTCGTCTTCACATTTTTCAAGTGTATATTTTATAACATTTTTAATAAAATCTTCTGCTAAATCCATGTTAGCATCTAAATCATTAAAGGCAACCTCTGGTTCAATCATCCAAAATTCAGCTAAGTGACGAGAGGTGTTAGAGTTTTCAGCTCTAAATGTTGGCCCAAATGTATACACTTGACCTAATGCCATTGCATAAGTTTCAGCTTCTAATTGTCCAGAAACCGTTAAGTTGGTTTCTTTTCCAAAGAAATCTTCTTTGTAGTTTACTTTTCCCTCTTCAGTTCTTGGCGTTTTATCAAAAGGTAAAGAAGTTACTTTAAACATTTCTCCTGCTCCTTCTGCATCACTTCCTGTAATAATTGGAGTATTTACATAGTAAAATCCATTTTCTTGAAAATATTGATGAACCGCAAATGAAAGTGTAGAACGCACTCTCATAATTGCACTAAACGTGTTTGTTCTAACTCTTAAATGAGCATTTTCTCTTAAAAATTCTAAAGAATGCTTTTTAGGTTGCATAGGAAATTTTTCTGCATCACTATCTCCTAAAATTTCTATTTGTGAAACCTGAATTTCTACAGATTGTCCTTTGCCTTGGCTTTCTTGCAACGTTCCTTTAACACAAACGGCAGCTCCTGTTGTAATTCTTTTTAAAGTTTCTTCAGGTGTGTTTTCGAAATCTACAACACACTGAATGTTGTTAATAGTAGAACCGTCATTTAAAGCAATAAACTGATTATTTCTAAATGTTCTAACCCAACCTTTTGTAGTTACTTCTTGTAACGTTTTTGTATTATTTAAAAGATCTTTAACTTTAATATGTTTCATTTTGTCTTTTGTTTTTTAATTTGATTAACTCAAATCATAAGGTATAACGAATGCAAATATAATTATTAATTTGTAGTGATTTCATCATCGGAATCTCCGGCTAAAATATCTATAGTTGGCTTTAAAAATTCTTCTTTATTAGCAATTGTTTTTTCTAGTGAAAGTAGCAAGGCAGGTAATAATATTAAATTAGAAAGCATGGCAAAAAGTAATGTTGCTGCTACTAAGCCACCTAAAGCTACAGTTCCTCCAAAACTAGAAAGTGTAAATACAGAAAATCCGAAAAATAATACAACAGAAGTGTAAAACATACTAACTCCAGCTTCTTTCATTGTACTAAATACAGATCGTTTGATTTTCCAATTATTTGCGATTAATTCTTGACGGTATTTTGCTAAAAAGTGAATGGTGTCATCAACTGAAATTCCAAATGCTATACTAAATACTAATATTGTGGAAGGTTTTATAGGTACTCCTAAAAATCCCATAAGTCCTGCTGTTATGATTAATGGTAATAAATTAGGGAGTAATGAAATAATAATCATTTTAAATGACCTGAATAAGTATGCCATTAGCAATGAAATTAAAATAATAGCAAACAATAACGAAAGAACAAGGTTTTTTACCAAGTAATGAGTCCCTTTCTCAAAAACATAAGCTTTGCCCGTCATGGTTACAGTGTATCTTTCACTTGGAAAAAGTTTATCGATTTTCTCTTTTAAACGTTCTTCAATTTTTTTCATTTTATCGGTGCCAATATCTCTCATGAAAGTGGTAACCCTTGCATATTGACCAGTACTGTCAACATAACTTTTCATCATGTTCTGATTACCGTTCTTTGTAGAGTTTTTTATATATGGTAAAATAAAAGCTTCTTCCTGTTTTGTTGGCAATTCATAATATTCAGGATTGCCATTATAGTATGCTTGTTTTGAATATTTTACTAAATTTACAATAGAAACTGGTTTAGATAATTCAGGAATTTCTTCGATAGTTTCTTGTAATTCATTTATTCTTTTTAGAGTAGCTGATTTTAATGCGCCTTTTTTTCTTCTAGTGTCAATCATTATCTCTAGAGGCATGACTCCGTCAAACTCATTCTCGTAAAATAAAATATCATCAAAAAAGCCAGTTTTCTTAGGCATGTCTTCAATAATACTTCCTGAAACGTTTATTTGATACATTCCAATAATTCCAAGTACTAACAATACAATTGCTGTACTAAAAACTTTAAAAGTGTGATTTCTTACAGTATTTTCTGTCCAATCAACAAAAGATTTAATATAGTTTTTTCCTAAGTGAGCTAAATGCTTTTCTTTTGGAAGTGGCATATAACTGTAAATAATAGGAATTATAATTAAGCAAAGAAAAAATAAGAAGATAATATTTAATGAGGCAACAATACCAAACTCGGTTAATAATTCACTATCTGTTGCCATGAAAGTTGCAAAACCAGCAGCTGTAGTTAAATTGGTCATTAAAGTTGCATTTCCAACTTTAGATATTACTCTTTGTAAAGATTTTGCTTTGTTTCCATGTTTTTTTATCTCTTGTTGATATTTATTAATCAAGAAAATACAATTTGGAATACCAATTACAATAATTAGTGGTGGAATAATAGCAGTTAAAACTGTTATTTCATAGTTTAATAATCCAAGTGTTCCAAAAGACCACATTACACCAATTATTACAATGCACATTGAAATTAAAGTGGCTCTAAAGCTTCTAAAGAAAAAGAAAAACAATAATGAAGTAATTAATAAAGCAGCACCAACAAACAAGCCAATTTCGCTTATTATGCTTTGAGAGTTTAAAGTACGAATGTAAGGCATTCCTGAAACTCTAAGATCAATACCACTTTTTTCTTCAAATTGGGAAACTTTTTCGTTACTTAGGTATTTTAGAATAAAATCTTTACGAGCCGCGGTATTTACAATTTCTTTGTTCATGTAAATTGCAAACCGAACAGAACCTGTTTCTTTATTAAATAACATTCCTTCATAAAATGGGAGGTTGTTATAAAATTCGTGTTCTTTTTCTTTTAAATATTCTGGACTAATTTCCCTTTTGTTAATAAAAGGTACAAGTTTAAATTTTTGATTTAAAGTGTCTTTTTTTAAAACTTTTAAATCTTCAATTGATAATGTAAAATCAACAGCTTTATCTTTTTTTATTTCAGAGATAAAGTTTTCCCAAAGCAAGATGTTTTTTTCTGTAAAAAATGTAGAATCTTTAAAGCCTATAACTACAAGATTTCCTTCTTCACCAAACTTTTCTAGAAATGAATTGTATTCTTGATTTATTATATGGTCATCAGGTAATAAATTAGCTTCAGTGTATGTAAACCTCATGTTGTTCCATTGGAAAGCCATGAAAACAGTAAATACTACCAATGTTATTAGTAATATAATTCTATTTCTTAGTATAAATCTTGCTATAAAATCCCAGAAACTAGTGCTTAACCACTTTAGCATGTTTAAAATTTTTAGAGCGCAAAGGTAAGGAATATTGGTTAAATAGCTAAATTTCAACTAAAAGAAAGAGTTGTTTAAAAGCCTAAATCTATAAAATAAGAGATTTTTATAGATAAATTATCATCAAATCTAGCTAATTGGTTAGGCCCATATCTGTAAAAAGCAGTTAAACCTAATCCTTTAAAAATTTTATTAGCTTCTATTCCGCTTTCAAAAAATCCTCTTTCAAGAGATTTAAAATTTAAACCTAGGTGTTGGTTTTCTTTACTTATTTCTCCCCAAGCCATTCGTGTAACTATAGAAAATTCTGGGGCAATTTTATACCCTAAATTAATCTTATTAAAAGTGTGTTTTAGTTGCAATGATGTGTATTTGTTTGAGAAAAACTCATTATAATACATCGTTTCAAAACTATTTTTTCCTGCAAAAGTTAAACGTTGTAAAATAGCACTTCTGTTAATATTATTTGGAGCAACACTGTATAAGTGAGTTAAAGGCACATCACCAAAGGCAATTCCACCTTGGAATAAAATAGAACTTTTTTGTCCAGATAAATAAGGTAATTCATAAAAGGTTTTAAAATCTATTTTAGAAAATGTAAAATCATTTCCAAGAAAGTCAGGAACTGTTTGTGTGTATTGTAACGAAAATTTTGGATGACGTTTTTCTATTTCAATTACTCCATGTGGAGTATTCATGTAGCTACTAAATGGATTCCATTGTAAACCAAGTAAAACCGTAGAAATGGAATATTGTGTATAATTTACTCCATTGTTTATAAAAGTATAATTAAATAAAGGTTGAATTTCATTTTGAGAAATAGAAAAATAACTATTTAATTTTGGCAAAACTTTACTTTCTAAAATAATAGCAGCAGTCTTGATATTGTAAAAAGTTGAAATATTAATAGGCCTTGGGTCGTATAATCTAAATTTTCTAGAGTCAGTTACAAATGTAGTTTGAGCCAATTCGCTTACGTCATCAGAATAAGATGCGCTAATCCAAGTTTCACTTTTTTTATTTAATAAATAGGAAGGAGTAATTCCATATTTCAATTCGGTATCTTTAAGTCCGTAGGCTCCGTAAAAGCCTAATTTATATTTTTCAGACAATTTTGAATTTGTAACTCCTCCAAGTCCAATTCTAAAACCTTCGTAGTTATTGTACTTAATTAGCGTTCTTAGATCAATATCTACAATACTAACAGGTAAGTATCCGTTAAATATTTTCTTACCTAAAAAAACTTTGTGTTCGATTTTATTAGCAGTTGATAAACTGTCTAATGACACATAAGTTTTTAGTTTTCTCTTGTCAATTGAGTCTTTTGTAAATTTAGACCAATAAATTTCATCTTTGTTAAAACTGCTTTTTGGTAAATCAATTTTAATTTTAGGATCAATTATTTCTTGGTAATTTCCAATTTCTAAATCAAAAGGAGTTGATTCTATTTTTAAGTAAGCTCTATCGCTGGCGTTTTTACTTATTTTTTCTTCAGAACTTGCGTTAAATTTAATAGTGTTACCTAAGATTTTTAAATCTTGGTTATTTGTTCCTTTTTTTACTAGAAATGTTCTTTTTTTAGGAAACCAAATTCCGTGCTCTTTTAGATAATTAAATGTATAAGTTGCTTCAATATTTACAATTCCATAAATTCTATATTGTGCTTTTGAAATAGCGAAGCTTTCCGCATCAATATATAAAAGTCCTCTTAGCCTATTTGAACGTATTTTTTTTGGTTGAAAATAAACACGATAAGTTTTTCTGCCCTGATGTTGAATGCTATCTATTAAATTATAAACATATAATCTTCTCCCAATATTTGAAATTGGGTTTTGTAAAGGAGTTTCTAAAATTTCAAAAGGATTTTCATAAACTGAATAAGAAAGTAATTTTAATCCTAAATATTCATATATAGGTTCTTTGAAACCAGCCATTCTTGTAGCAAGAATAGTTTCTTTTTGTGTTTTTTTATTGTGTTGTATAAGATTTACTTTTTCAGTTTGATAGATGTGATTTTTTTCAACTAATTTTTTAAATCTATAGTTTGAGGAATCTAATTTTATTATATGTTTCCCGAAAATTGTTTTTTTGTGGATTGTATCTATCTTTCCTGAAATACTATCAGGATTTGCACTAATTTGAAGGTATTCATAATTTTTATATTGAAAGTTTGAAATTGCTTTTTCAGGATCGTTTTTACCTTGATTTTCGTATACTTTTTTAACAATAAGATTTGTTTTTTGATTAGAATAGATTTCGTTATTTTTAATGTTAATATTCATAATCATTTTAATAACGAACAATTTTTCATTGTTTACAGGATAAGATGATTTTTCATAATAGCCTTTATAAGTAACGTAAATAGGTTTTTTAAAATCTAAAACATCTAATGAAAATTTTCCTTCCCAATCGGTTGTAAAAGTTTTGCTTTCATAAGTTATTTTCGCAAATGCTATAGGTATAGTTGTGTCAAAATCAATTACTTGACCGTTAATTTTAGTTTGTGCAACCAAAAAATTACTAAGAAAAATAAAAGCTATTAAAAGAATCTTTTTCATTAAACGAATTTGAGTTGCTAAAGTACTATTTTTTTAAATAAAAAATCCCGAAGAGTTCGGGATTTTAAATGTTTTAAACTTTCATTATTTCTGCTTCTTTAACAGAAAGAATTTCGTCTATTTTTTTTATGTAAGCATCTGTTAATTTTTGAATTTCTTCTTCTGCAGATTTGCAAATATCTTCAGAAGTCCCATTCTTTTCTTCTTTTTTAATATCGGTATTTGCATCTTTTCGAGCGTTTCTAATTCCTATTTTTGCATCTTCAGCCTCACTTTTAGCTTGCTTTGCTAAATCTTTTCTTCTTTCTTCTGTTAGAGGAGGAATATTTATAATAATATTATCTCCATTATTCATTGGGTTTAGCCCTAAATTAGCAATCATAATTGCTTTTTCTATAGGTTGTAACATTGGTTTTTCCCAAGGAGTAACGGTTAATGTTCTTGCATCTGCAGCATTAATGTTTGCGACTTGAGATAAAGGCGTTTGAGAACCATAATAATCTACAAAAACTCCACCTAACATTTGAGGAGATGCTTTTCCAGCTCTAATGTTTAATAATTCTTTTTCTAAATGAGCAATTGAACCATTCATTGACTCTTTTGCTTCGTCTATTATAAAATTAATTTCTTCAGTCATTTTCTTCAGATTTTGGATTCTTAGATTTTTAGAATAACATCAGTTTGGTCTAAAAATCATTATATCTATTTTTCTAATTATATTGTTACTGTTGTCCCTATTGTTTGCCCTTCACAAACTTTTAATAAATTCCCATCTTTATTCATGTCAAAAACAATAATAGGTAATTTGTTTTCTTGACTTAAGGTAAAAGCTGTTGTATCCATTACGTTTAAACCTTTTGCTAATACATCTTGAAATGAAATATAATCAAATTTCACAGCTGTTTTGTCTTTTTCAGGATCAGCATTATAAACTCCGTCTACTCTTGTTCCTTTTAAAATAACATCAGCGCCAACTTCAACACCTCTTAAAACTGCAGCTGTGTCTGTAGTAAAATAAGGGTTTCCAGTTCCCGCTCCAAAAATTACAATTCTTCCTTTTTCTAAATGACGAGTTGCTTTTCTTTTAATATAAGGTTCAGCAATCGCCTCAATCTTTAAGGCAGTTTGTAACCTAGTTTGCATTCCAGCTTCTTCAAGAGCACCTTGTAAAGCCATTCCATTTATTACAGTTGCTAACATTCCCATGTAATCTCCTTGAACTCTATCCATTCCATTGCTTGCTCCTGCTACTCCTCTAAAAATGTTTCCTCCTCCTATGACAATTGCAATTTCTATGCCTTTATCGTGAATTTGCTTAATTTCTTGTGCGTATTCAGCCAATCTCATTGGGTCGATACCATACTGTCTATCGCCCATTAAAGCTTCGCCACTAAGTTTAAGAAGAATTCTTTTGTATTTCATTTTGTTTCATTTTTTAGAGATTGCTTTCACAAACTCAAATCGTTTTGATTTTTTTTACGATGCAAATATAAATATATATCTATTGCAAAAAAAATGTAGTTTCAATTATACTTTTAATCCCTCAATTACTTTTTTTGATTCTTCATAACCAATCTTGAAAATTGTATCCATTTTTGTTTTATTTGTTTCAAAAGTGCTATATTTTGAAAGTTCTTTTGGTTCGATAACTAAGTCACATAAACTAAATTTTTGATAATTGCCATGTGCCGAAAGTAAATCAAAAGCTCTTGTTGTAACTGCTTTAATAGAGTTTAAGTCTTTTTCTTCTATGTCTTGAATTGGACTTACATAAACGCCAATTATATTTTCACATCTTCCTTGAATCAAATCAGTAGGAAAGTGATTTAAGATTCCTCCGTCACTATATAAATTTTTATTTATCTTATATGGAGAAATTATACCAGGAAATGCAGATGAAGCTAGTACTGCATCAGATAGTTTTATTTCTGGTCTAAATATTTTTAGTTTACCTTTTACAATGTCAGTTGCAGTTATTATAATTGGTATTTCAAGATCTCCAATTTTTGTTTCTCCAAAAATTTTGTCAAAGTATTCCT
Source organism: uncultured Flavobacterium sp. (assembly GCA_964559365.1). Taxonomy (GTDB): domain Bacteria; phylum Bacteroidota; class Bacteroidia; order Flavobacteriales; family Flavobacteriaceae; genus Flavobacterium. Next base: position 11,744 of record CAZLGK010000004.1, on the reverse strand, counting down.
TAAAAGATTCTGAGTCTACAATTCCAGGTTTTTTTAGTGTAAAATGACTCCAATGAAAAAAATATATTGATTTGAAGAATGTAAGGATTTCATTTGGAGTTTTTCCAAAAGCATAAAGTGCTGCTATAATTGCGCCTGCACTTGTTCCGCTAATTATAGATGGTTTGATTTTTTTTTCTTCTAAATATTGTAATGCTCCAGCATGAGCAATTCCTTTAGAGCCTCCGCCAGAGAGAACTAATCCAATGTTTTTAGAATTTAAATCCATGTTAATTTTTAGTTATGTAATAAAGCTTACATTCTATTTTCAAAATTAAAATTATTTTTGTCAAGTAAATGAAATAGAATGAAAAATATAATATTAAAAGCACTAGACCACAGTTTTTCTTACAAAGAATATAGAGAATATGTTTCTAAATTAATTTCAGAAGGAAAATCAACTGGTCATACACAAACTGAAGATTTATTGCATTATTCAGAATTAAACGAAACAAGATTAAAGCGTCTTGATAAAACTATTAAAGTTACATCTGATATTGAGGCGCAAATAAAAAGACTTTCTAAAAAACATACCTGGTTAGTTATTTCAGAAGGCTGGTGTGGAGATGCGGCACAAATTTTACCTATAATCAATAAAATGGCAGAAGTGTCAGATTTCATTAATTTAAAAATTGTGCTAAGAGATGATAATGATGAGTTAATGAGTCAGTTTTTAACTAATGGAGGCAAGGCAATTCCTAAGTTAATAATTTTGAATGAAAATAATAATGTGATTGCCGATTGGGGTCCGAGACCAGAACCTGCACGTAAACTTATTGCCGATTATAAAGTTGCAAATGGAGTAGTAGATGAGCCAGTTAAAATTGAATTACAAAAGTGGTATTTACATGATAAAGGAATTACTACACAAAATGAAATTATGGACTTAATGACTAACCATGTTTTAGTTTAAAGTTCCAATAATTTTTAATTTATTTGAAGTGGAAATTCCTCCAGGATTACAGCCTAATTGACCTTCCGGAATTTCCATTTTTAAATTATCATAGTATTCTTGCCATACTTCAAAATATGTGTCTGATTTTGGCGCTTTAAATGTCATGGGTTGTAATTCAAAAAATGCCTTTCCATACGCGTTTAAGAATGCATCATAAATCAATTCAGAACAATAATAACTACCATTGTTATATAAATAAGCATCGTCATAAGGTGTTCCAATTTGTTTTAATGAAAAAGCAATTGCTTCTGGAATTAGCTTTCTGTGTTTTCTTTTTAATCTTCCTACAAACATGGTTTCATTTGTGTAAGATTTGAATTTTTCAATTGGAGTTAGTTGAACTGCCTTTCCAGCGGCTTCAATTATATAAATAGAATCGTTTTGAATGTAAACTAATCCAAGATGACTAAAATCTTTTCCTTTGTAACCTTCTGTGACCTGATTAATAGCTTCACATAATGGACCGCAATTCATAGATTGAAAAATTAGGTCACCTGTTTTTAATTTTATCTTTTGCGAAAAGCCAACTGCTGAAATTAGGCAGAAAATTAAAATAATTTTTCTCATAGAATATCTATTCCTGCGAAGCCAATACTTATACTTCCAATTTTTTGAGTATTATGAATATCAAATCCATAAGAAACAACCTCTAGGAAAATTTGCAGTTCTGAAGCTTCAATATTTAACTTTATTCTTTTAAATGTTCCAGATAAATTTCCTCTACCTATTGCGAAAGATTGTCCTAAGCCAATGTCTAAGCCAACTCTTGTTTCATCACTAACTTTTGGCATAATTCGTAAGTTTGAAAATATTGGGGCTACAATTAATTTTTCAGAAATTTTCATGCCAATTCCTATGTTTGCACTTAATCCTAACCATTTGTTAAAATGTAGTCCATACCCAAAATTAGCATTTACACCATCAGGAATAAACCAACTATCATTAACACTTCCATCAGGGTAAACTTCACCGCGATTTTTATTGCCTTGTAATGGGACAGATATTTCAAATTGACTATATGTAAATTTCTTCTTTATTGGAATATCATCAGAATTATTGATGGTAACTTCAACTTGCGCAATTGAAACTTGAAAAATGAATAAAAAATAAAATAAACTTTTAGTCTTCATTAGAAATTGATTTTACAAAATCTTCAGGAGAAACTGTGTTTTCGACAGAATAATCTCCAATTTTAGTTCTTCTTAAAGCAGTTAAGTGTCCTCCAGACTGAATGGCTAAACCAAAATCGTAAGCAATAGAGCGAATGTATGTGCCTTTACTACATTTTATTCTGAAATCAATTTCAGGCAAAGCAATACGAGTAATTTCAAACTCATGAATGGTTGTTTTTCGTGCTTTAATTTCAACTTCTTCACCTGCGCGAGCATGTTCATATAAGCGTTTTCCATCTTTTTTAATGGCTGAAAAAACAGGTGGTTTTTGGTCAATTTCACCTAAAAAATGTTTTGTGGTTTCTTGAATTAAAACTTCGTTAATATGATCAGTTGGAAAAGTTGCGTCAATTTCTGTTTCTAAATCGTACGAAGGAGTTGTAGCTCCAACAGTAATGGTTCCTGTGTATTCTTTGGCTTGAGCCTGAATTTCAGTAATTCTTTTAGTAAATTTACCAGTACATATAATTAATAAACCAGTTGCCAATGGATCTAAAGTCCCAGCATGACCAATTTTAAATTTCTTTGGCAAATCATAATGCCTTTTTAAAGCATACTTTAACTTATTTACCGCTTGAAATGACGACCATGTCAGCGGTTTGTCAATTAATAAAACTTGACCTTCTAAAATAGCTTCTTTAGTCATTAAATAATGGTTAGTTTTTGTATAAAAAAGTGAATGAATAAAATAGCCAATCCAGCTATAATTCTGTAATAACCAAATATTTTAAAACCATGTTTTGTTAGGTAGCCAATAAATGATTTAATGGCAATTAATGCAACTAAAAATCCCACAACATTTCCAATAATTAGTAAGTTAAATTGTTGATCTGTAATTTCAAAACCAGCTTTGTAATAATCGTATAGTTTTTTTACGGTTGCTCCTAACATTGTAGGAATAGCTAAGAAAAATGAAAATTCAGCTGCTGAAGTTCGAGATAATTTTTGACTCATACCTCCAACGATACTTGCCCCACTTCTAGAAACTCCAGGAATCATTGCTAAACATTGGAATAAACCAATTTTTAATGCAGTTAAATATGATATTTCTGTATTTTCAGCATTTCCAAACCAATCATCTACTTTTAGAAGTAAAACTCCACCAATGATTAATGAAATTGCAACTACAATTGGACTTTCTAATAAACTATCAATAAAATCATTTAAAAGCAATCCGAAAACAACTGCTGGAATAAATGCAACAAATAGTTTGAAGTAAAAATCTAAAGTTTGAAAAAATCGTTTAAAGTATAAAACAACTACAGAAAGTATAGTTCCAAGTTGAATGACTATCGTGAAAAGTTTTGTAAAATCATCACCTGCAATCCCAAAAAAAGATGAAGCGATAATCATATGTCCGGTTGAAGAAACAGGTAAAAACTCAGTAATTCCTTCAATAATAGCTAAAATAATGGCTTGAAATAGATTCATATGGCAAAAATATATTTTTAGTTTGATATATTAATTAAAGATTCTTTTTTTTACTATATTTATTGGCCTCAATCTAATCAAAATGAAGTTTTTTTGTTTCTTTTTCTCATTTTTATTTTTAAATCAAGTTTTTTCTCAAAATAAGAAATCTGCTGATTTCGAATCTGTTAGACAGAACGTTTCTAAAATTTATTTTAAAAAACCTGGGAAAGCTTTAAAAGATGCTTTTTTATTAAAGAATCTTGCTAAAACTGAAGAAGAAGTAATCACAGCTTATCAATATTTAGGTTATATATATGATTTAACGGGAGTTTCAGATTCAGCAAGATTTTACCTAAACAAAAGACTTTTTCTTTCTAAAAAAAACTTTCCAAATAGTGAAATTTATTATCAATCCGTTATTGATTATTCTAATTGGGGTATACAATATGTAGATAGTAATGAACTTGCAAGCTTGCTTACAAAAGTACTTTCGGAAATTGATGAGGAAAAATTTTCACAACAAAAAGGTTTAATGTTTCTTTTATTAGGAGATGTTTTTATGAAAGATTTTGATTATGAAAAGGCGGAATATTATTATGACAAATCTTTTGACTTAATAACAGGGAAATATGTAAAAGTAGATTATTACTATCGAAAAGCAGATGTAAATATTTATAGGCTAAATTATCCAAAAGCAAAAGAAAACTTGAATAAAGGAATTGATGCTTTAAACGATAAAGGTGTTTTTTCATATATATTGTTTTTGAATAAGTTGGGGTATGTTAATTTGATGTTGAATGATTATGTAGCTGCAAAAAAAAATCTTGATGAGTCTATTTTTCTTCAGGAGAAAAACGGGTTTTATAATTTTTCTTCAGAAACATATTTGTACTTATATTATTTAACTAAAAAAACTAAAAAAAATTCTGAAGAAGAGAAAGCATACTTAGATAAAGCACTAAGTTTTAACAATGGAAACATTGTTGTTTTAAAAGATGTATATTTAGGCTATAAAGAGTTTTATTCGAATAAAGGTGATTTAAATAAAGAAGCTGAATATTTTAATAAATTCAAAAAGTTAAGTGATAGTGTTTTTAGTATAGAAAAAATTAAAGTTAAAACTAATATAGAGTCTAAATATCAACTTGATGAAAATAGGAAGGAACTTGAATTAAAAGAAAAAATTATAGAAAAAGACAAAAGTATTATAGCGCTTTACTTGGTTGGAGTTTCACTTTTAGTAATCTTAATTGTTGTTTTAATTATTTTTTATTTTAATAAAATTAAGAATCAAAAAAAAATAAGACAAAATCAAAAATTATTACATGAAGAAGAGTTAAAACTAATGCTCGAAAATCAAAGGATAGAGATTATAAAAGAAAAAATTAGCGCAAAAACCGAAGAAAGAGGCAAATTGTCATTAGAGCTTCACGATGGAATTGCAAATGAAATCAGTGTTTTAAAACTTTCATTAGCTTCCGAATCTAATTTAAATAAGATAGAAATTGATGCGTTGGTACAACGTATTGATAAGTTGTATTCTGAAATTAGAAATTTATCACATAACTTAGATTCAGACAATATTTCAGATATTGAATTTTCTCAATTTGTTGAAAACCTATGTTTTTCAATTGAAAAAAACGGATTAAAAACTACCCAAAAGCTATACATAACTAGAAATATCGACGAATTAGAAACAGAAATTTTAGTTAGTATTTATAGAATAATACAAGAAATTGTTAATAATATTTTGAAGCATGCACAAGCAACTGAAGTTGCTTTTGAAGTTGTTGAAAGCGAAAATATATTATATATCCATATTAAAGATAACGGAATTGGATTTGATGTAAAAGAGAACAAGCAAGGAATTGGGTTACGAAATATTAAAAAAAGAGTAGATTCTTTTGGTGGGAATCTCCAAATTATAAGTCAGAAAAAATTAGGGACTGAAATTAAGATAAACCTTCCTGTAAAAATCAATACCCCCTGAAAACCGTTATTAATTGAAAAGGTTTTTATTCGAATTTTGTAATTGTTAACCTAAAACATTTAGAAATTATGAGAATAAAATTACTAACTTTTTTACTTTTTTATTTAAGCAACTTATTTATTATTGACGCAAACGCTCAAGGAAATCAAAATATAGATAACCTTTTAAGCGCAACAGAATGGGATGCTTTATTTCCTAAAAGAGCAGGAACACTATCTGGTCATCCACAGGGATATATTACTGACTTTTATTCGTTTCAAAATTTCAAACAAGCTATTGATGAAATGGCAGATTACCTAGTTGAAATTAGAAAAAAACCTGGAGTTTGGGGCGAATTAATTACAGTTACTAAAAAATCAACCAATACGTCATATATATATTCTGATGTTGAGTCTTGGTGGTATTCAAATTCGACCCCAGAAACAATTATTAATGTAGACTTTGAAGATTTTGTAAATACATTATCAACTGTAAATAACAAAAGAGAATTGGCTGCATTTTTAGCAAATATTTCGAAGGAAACTACAGGTGGTTGGCAATTACCTGTTGGCGGAGGTTCTGCTGGAGATTATGCTCAATGGGGATTATATTTTGTTCATGAAGTTGGTTATAATAGTACTAATGGAGTAGGAACATACTCTCAAGCTAGTACAGATTATCCGCCAAATCCAACAAAGGGGTATTATGGTAGAGGACCAATTCAATTATCGTGGAATTATAATTATGGCCAATTCAGTAAATTTTTATATAATGATGTTAATGTACTTCTAAATAATCCAGATTTAATTCAACAAGATGGTGCGTTAGCATTCAAATCGGCAATTTGGTTTTGGATGATGCCACAATGCCCTAAACCATCTTGTCATCAGGCTATGCATGATTTATGGGCTCCGCAATCAGGAGAGTATGCTTCTTTAAAAATGTATAAAAAAGGGTTTGCTCACACAAATAACATCATTAATGGTGGTTTAGAATGTAGAAACACATCTTCTGCAGCATTTACTCAAAAAGTTGTTCTGCGTTCAGAATTATACAAATATTATTTATCAATATTAGGGTTTAATTCAACTGAGATTGCGACAGAAGATAGTGGAGATTATTCTACCTTGTGTTATGAAAGTTCTTCAAATGCTATGCAAGATTATTTAAGCTGTTCGGTTTCAGTTTTAAATAATGAAAGTTTTGATTTAGAATCTCTTAAGGTTTATCCAAACCCTGTAAGTTCTCAACTGCGTGTAGATTATTTGGAAAAAATTGATGGGATTGAGGTTTATGATATAATAGGAAAAAAATATTTATCTCTACGGCCGAAAGATTTGATTAACACTCTCGATTTTTCAAAGTTTAATGTAGGAACTTATTTCGTTAAAATTATATTGAAAAATAATTCAATCACATATAAAGTAATAAAAAACTAAATAAAACTTATATTTAGGAGCCTAATTAGGTTCCTAAATGTTTTAAAATAAAAGATGAGTTTAAAAATATTAATATTAGACGATCATAAAGTGCTTTCTGAGAGTTTAAAAGTTGTTTTAGAATCGCAAGGTTTTGAAGTTTTCAATGTTGATAAAGTAAACGTAGCTTTAAGTTTGTTAAAAGCACATGAAATAGATATTTTAATATCTGATATTGAAATGCCTGAAATTAGCGGTATTGATTTCGTTAAAATGGTTAAAGAAAATTCTAATAAATTAGCAAAAGACCCTAAAGTAATTGTTTTAACATCTTATAAAAAAGTAAGTTTGTTTAAAAAATTATTATCTGTTGGTATCGATGCTTTTTTAAGTAAGAATGTTTCACACATTGAATTGTTAAATGTGATTAGAAAAGTAAATGCAGGAGAGAAATATTATGAAGCATCAATTTATAATGAGTATTTAAGCTTCCATAAAAATGCAGAAAGCATAGAATTTACTCCTCGAGAATTAGATGTTTTACGTTTAATTATGGATGAAAAAACAACATCTGACATTGCTGTAGAACTCGGTATTTCTGCATATACAGTTGAAGGACATCGAAAAAATTTACTACAAAAAACAAACTCTAAAAATGTTGTTGGGTTAATTAAGTATACTTTAGTTAATAACTTGTTTTAAAGTTTAAGAGAGATTTAATAATTTTTTTTGTGTAAAATCTATCTTTTTCAACCCTCCCCCTGAAAACCGTTAGTAGGTACTCGCAAACATCAAATACTTTTGGCTTGATAAAAATAAATTATTAACCATGAGAAATTTTTACCTACTATTTTTACTGTATTCGTGTTCGCTTTTTTCACAAGTTGGTATTGGAACTACTACGCCAAATGGAGCTTTGGACGTTGTTTCAACAAATCAAGGTTTGCTTATACCAAGAGTTGAGTTAATATCAACTAATGTTTCTGCACCAGTTATTAATCCTACATCTGGAGTTTTAGCAAACAGTACTCTAATTTATAATTCAGCTACAAATGGAATTTTTCCAAATAATGTTTTCCCAGGGTTTTACTATTGGGATGGATTAAAATGGGTTCGATTAAATACAGAAAGTAGTTGGTTAGTGAATGGAAATGCTAACACAAACTCTTCAATTAATTTTTTAGGAACCTTAGATAATACTGATTTGGTATTTAAAAGGAATAATGTCTTTTCTGGGAAAATATCTAGTAGTAATACTGCTTTTGGAGTAAACGCTTTTTCAAATACATCTTCTGCAGGATTAAGGTCTGTTGCAATAGGTGTAAATGCACTTAAGACAAATACCTCAGGTAATGATAACGTTGCTTTAGGGCATGGTGCATTGGAGAGCAATACTACAGGAATTCAAAATACGGCAATTGGAACTTCAAGCTTATCTTTAAATACAAGTGGTGGTTATAACGTTGCAATTGGATATGAATCATTAACAAGGAATACGACTGGTATATTAAATGTAGCAATTGGTGGATCAAGTTTGTATAATAATTCAAGCGGAAGGTTTAATGTTGCAATTGGTAAATCTGCAATGGAAAGAAATATATCGGGTATTAGTAATACATCAGTTGGTTATAATACTCTTTACAATAATCAAACAGGAAGTGACAATGTTTCAATAGGAAAATCCTCATTAGAACGTAATGTTAATGGAAGTTATAATATAGGGATTGGTTCCTCAAGTTTGTTTAACAATCAAGCTTCATCTTATTCAATAGCAATAGGTTCTGACTCCCAAACAAACAATTTGTCGGGTTCTAGAAATGTCTCTTTAGGTCATCAAAGCCTTTATACAAATTCGGGTGGCAGCAATAATATTGCAATTGGATACCGCGCTTTTTATTTAGGTGATTATATTAACTCAATAGCTTTAGGAAGTAATACTATAATTACAGCCGATAATCAAGTAAGAATTGGAAACAATACAACAGCAAGTATTGGTGGATTTACAAGTTGGACAAATGTATCTGACGAAAGATTTAAGTCAAATATTAATTATAAAAGTGTTCCTGGTTTAGATTTTATCTTAAAATTAAAACCAGTTACTTATCATTTAGATAATGATAAAATTAATGCTTTTATAGGTTATAAAATTTCTAATAAAACATATACAAGACTACAAACAGGCTTTATCGCTCAAGAAGTTGCTGAATCTGCATCAAATATAGGTTTTGATTTTTCAGGGGTTGACAAACCAAAGAATAAAGATGATTATTATGGTTTAAGATATGCAGAATTTGTAGTTCCGCTTACAAAAGCAATCCAAGAGCAACAAATAATAATTCAAGAACAACAAAAAGAATTAGAATTGCTTAAACATGAATTA